>JAHEKN010000209.1 GCA_024638305.1 Gemmatimonadota bacterium
CGCTGGTGGAACACCGGCCGTGAGGACGGCGTGGGCGGTCTTCCGCAAGGAGCTCCAGGAGACGATCCGCGACCACCGGACGCTGATGATCATGGTGGTGGTGCCCGTTCTCCTCTATCCCGCCCTGTTGGTGGTTTCGGAGCAACTGGCCCTGTTTGGCATGCGGCAACTGCGCGCGGCGCCGGCACGGGTGGCGGTCGTGGGCGGCGGTGAAGCGCTCCGGTCCTACCTCGACGCTCAGGAGGACCTCCGTCTCCTTCCCGACGAGCCGTCCAACTATGCCACCCTCATCCGGTCGGATTCCGTCGCCGCGGTGGCCGTCGTCGAGAACCAGCGGGGGCTCACCCAGTCCATCACCGTGTTCTACGACGAGGCGGACGAACGCTCCAGCCGGGGCAGGGCCGAGCTCATGCGGGCGCTCAGCGCCTGGGGAGACACCATCCTGGCGCAGCGGCTCACAGCGCAGCGGCTGCCGCCGGATTTCGCCAACCCTCTCGTGGTGGCCGATTCGTCCGTCGCCCTGCCGGCCGAGGTGAGCGGCAGCGCCCTCGGGCGATTCCTGCCGTTGCTCCTGATCATCATCACACTCCTCGGGACATTCTATCCGGCCATCGACCTGGCGGCCGGAGAGAAGGAGCGGGGCACGCTGGAGACGCTGCTCACCGCGCCCGTGCCCTCCCATCAAATCGTGACGGGGAAGTTCGCGACCGTTGCCGTGGTGGGGGTCATGGCGGCGGCGCTCAACCTGACCAGCATGTACGTGACGTTCCAGACGGGGCTCTTTCAGTTCGCGGCGGACACCAACCTGAACTTCTCGCTGCCGTTCACATCGCTCCTGCTGGTGTTCGCGGTCCTCATCCCGCTGGCCATCCTGTTCGGCTCGGCGTTCCTCGGGATCGCCGTGCGCTCGCGGTCCTTCAAGGAAGCCCAGAACGCGCTCACGCCCGTGTACATGCTGGCGCTGGTGCCGTCGCTTCTGCCTCTGTTCCCGGGCATCGACCTGACCCCGGCCCTGGCGGTCGTGCCGGTCGCCGGGGTTGCCCTGTTCTTCCGCGAGGTCATGGCGGGCTCCGTGCAGACGGTTCCGGCGCTTCTCGCGATGTTCAGCACCGTGGCTTATGCGTTGCTCGCGCTCTGGTTCGCGGCGCGAGCGTTCGGAAGCGAGGACGTACTGTTCGGGGGCAAGGGCGGTGACGACGAGCCGGTCACCGGCTGGGGCGACGCGTTCCGGCGCCTGCGCGGCAAGCGGCGCCGCGTCGTGCCGGAGGCCCACGAAGCGCTCTTCTTCATCGCGCTCGTGGCGGTCCTGTTCTTCTACATCGGGCGCGGGTGGCAGATCCGTTGGTTGGAGCGCGGGCTGTTTCTTTCCGAGTGGCTTCTGCTCTTCCTTCCCGTGCTCCTGGCGATCCGGTTCTTCGGCGTCTCGGCGCGCGAGACGCTATCACTCCGGAGGCCTCGTGGGGCGGCCCTCTTGGGCGGTGCGCTGCTGATGCTCGGCGGGACCCCGATCGCCTGGTTTCTCACCTGGCTCCAGACCTTCGTCGCGCCCATCCCCTGGGACCTGGTCGAGGGCCTGACGGAGCTTCTCACTCCTGAGTCCGGCCTCGACCTGGTGTGGCTGTTCCTGCTGCTGGCCGTAACCCCCGCCATATGCGAGGAAGCCGTCTTCCGTGGGGTCCTGCTCGGCGGCACCCGCGACCGCATGGGGCCGCTGGCGGTGGTCCTTCTCAACGGAGCCATCTTCGGCGCGTTCCACATGTCGTTCGAGACGGCGTTCCGGTTTCTGCCGACGGCATTCATCGGGGCCCTCATGGCGTGGGCGGTCCTGCGCACGCGCTCCATCGCCGTCAGCTCGCTCATGCACGTGATCAACAACGGGACGATCGTGCTCATCGTCGCGTCACCGGCGATCGCCGAATGGCTGGGCGGGTCCGAAGGAACGCGTCCACCGCTGATCCTGCTGCCCGCGGCGCTCTTTCTCGTCGCTGTCGGAGCGCGGCTTCTGCACACCGATGCCGCCGTCTCGGTGGCCACCGACCCTCCCACTCCACCGACGGACGACTAGATGATCACGACGAGGCTGCGCGGCGCCACCCATCTGGAGTGCACGGCGACCGGCGAATCCTACGAATCCGAGCAATTGATCCGGCTTTCGGATGCCGGCAAGCCGCTCTTCGCCCGCTACGCGCTCGACGAGATCGCGCCCGGTTTCCAGCCCACGGACCTGCCGGGCCGCCGGGCCGACCTGTGGCGCTACGAAGAGGTGTTGCCGGTCCGTGACCGGTCCTGCCAGATCCAACTGGGCGAGGGCTGGACGCCGCTGCTCGACTCGCCTCGAGTGGCATCCCGCATGGGTGTCCGCCGCGCCTGGATCAAGAACGAAGGGGTGAACCCCACGGCGAGCTTCAAGGACCGGGGGCTCTGCCTGGCCGTGTCTCGCGCCAAGGAGCTCGGCGCGGAGGAGCTTGCCATCCCGTCGGCGGGGAACGCGGGCAGCGCCAGCGCCGCCTACGCCGCGGCGGCGGGGTTGCCGGTCCACGTGGTCGTGCCTTCGGACACACCTGCCCCGATCCTGGAGGAGATCCGTGCGCTCGGTGCCGACCTCCAGCTCCTGGACGGCCTCATCTCGGACTGCGGGGCGGTCGTGCGCCGCGGTTGCGAGGAGCACGGCTGGTTCGATCTCTCGACGCTCAAGGAGCCCTACCGAGTCGAGGGGAAGAAGACCATGGGGTACGAGATCTTCGAGCAGCTCGGACTGCGGCTCCCAGACGCGATCGTCTATCCCACCGGCGGCGGGACGGGGCTGATCGGCATGTGGAAGGCCTTCGACGAGATGGAGCGCATGGGCTGGATTGGGCGGGAGCGCCCCAAGATGTTCTCGGTCCAGGCCGCCGGGTGTGCGCCCATCGTCCGCGCCTGGGAGCGGGGTGCCGAAGACGCGGGCACCTGGGAGAACGCGGCCACGTACGCGTCGGGCCTTCGGGTTCCGGGGGCGATCGGCGACTTCCTGATCCTCCGGGCGATCTACGAGTCCGACGGCGGAGCCGTCGCGGTTCCCGACCACGAGATGGCCGAGTGGGTGGGCCACATCGGATCGGCGACGGGCGTGTTCGCCGCTCCGGAGGGCGGGGCGGTGGCCGCGGCCGTGCCACGGCTATTGGAGAAGGGGCTGATCAGCGCCGACGACGAGGTGGTCCTCTTCTGCACGGGCTCGGGGCTCAAGTACGCCGGGATGACCCCGCTCGACTGAGGCCTGAGCACCGTCCGGTCTCCGACTCCGCTCGGAGTCGTCTTAACGAATCACTGCCCGCCCGCATCCAACCCTCCGAAGCGCCACGGGGTGGCGCGGCGAGCACGACCGAGTGAAACGGAGTTCGGACAATGAAGATGTGGATGCGGGGTGTGGTGGTCGTCGGACTGACGGCGGTCGTATCGAGTGCCCCTCTGGAGGCGCAGCGGCCGGCTCGGAGCGGCGCGGCGAACGTGCGAGCACGGGTGGTGGTGAGGCCGGCACATCGGCCCGCCCCGGTCGCGAGGCCGGCCATCGTGTGTGACCGTCGAGAGGACGTGTGGGACAGGAGGGAGGATCGCCGTGACCGCGCGGAGGACGTGCGCGACCGCCTCGAGGATCGCCGGGACAGGCTCGTCGACGGCGGCCGGCGTGACCGGCTCGAGGACGTGCGCGACCGGCAGGAGGATCGGCGGGACCGACGGGAGGACGTTCGCGATCGCCGGGAGGACCGTTGGGATCGTCGTCACGTGGGGACGCGGCCGGCCTTCTGTCGAAACCGGCGGTGAGGCCAGGCGGTTTCATCCGATAGATCGGATCCGGGCGTCCGCGGGAACGCCGAGTCCCGACTCGGACCGCGTCGCGGGGCCAGGCGACCCGCAGGGCGTGCCGGAGCCGCCAGCGCCCGGCTCGAAGTGTTCGAGCCGGGCGTTGCGCATGGATGGCCGCTCGGGGGATCGGTCGGAACGGACGTAGAAATCGAGCTCGGTGCGGCGGAGACGCCGCCCCACCCGTGGACCTCGGGAGCGGAGCCCACGATAGTAGAACACGAGGCCTCCCTTCCACCGACCGCCCATGATCTACCTCGGACTCCCGCTCGCGTTCTTCGTAGCGCTGCTGCTGGTGCTGGCGTTCGTACGCATCCGTGAGCGGCGTGCGTCCTATGGACGGGTCATCGAGGACGAGCACATCGCGCAGATCGAGCGGGAGGGATGGATCGCGCTCGAGACGGATCCGGCGCCGCTGGACATCAACCGGATCGAGGAAGCGGAGCGGGAATTCTGGACCGAGGAGCGCTGGGACGAGGGAGAGGAGTGGGCGTGACTCCGCGAGGGCACATCGGGCGGGAATCGCCGCAACGGGACGAGAGCGAACGTTCCGCATGAGTCGCGTCCAGGGGTCCACTTCCACGCCTCGTTCGGTGACCGCGTTCGCGCCCGCCAGCGTGGCCAACGTGACCGCAGGCTACGACATCCTGGGATTCGCCATCGACGACGTCGGTGACCGTGTCACGGTCCATCGGGACGGCCGGGGTGGCGTCGGGATCCGCTCGGTCGTCGGCGTGGTGCCAGACCTACCCCGCGATCCGAGCGCAAACACCGCCACGGCGGCCCTGGTGGCCATGTTGGAGGACCACCCGCTACCCCACGGCCTCGCCGTGGAGCTCGACAAAGGCATACCGCTCGGCTCCGGGATGGGCGGTTCGGCAGCATCGGCCGTGGCGGCTGTCGTGGCCGCCAATCGGTTCCTGCCGGAGCCGCTGCCAGCCGCGGAGCTGTTCCCCTACGCGATCGTTGGCGAGAGCGCGGCCAGCGGGGCCAGCCACGGGGACAACGTGGCCCCGTCCCTCCTGGGTGGGCTGACCGCAGTCGTCGGACTGGAGCCGGCAGAGGCCGTGCATCTCCCGGTTCCCAAGGGGCTCCAGTACGTGCTGGTACACCCGCACCTGGCGGTCGAGACGCGGAGCGCGCGGGCGGCCCTGGCCCCCGACGTCCCGCTGGAGCGACACGTCCACCAGAGCATGCACCTCGCCGGGTTCGTGGCGGCGTGCTTTCTCGGAGATCTCCCGCTCCTGCGACGATCGCTCGTGGACCTGGTGGCCGAGCCCGTGCGTGCGGGCTTCATCCCGGGGTTCGCGGACGCCAAGGCGGCAGCGCTCGCCGAGGGGGCCATCGGGTTCGGCATCGCGGGCTCGGGCCCCAGCGTGTTCGCGTTGGTGGACTCGGCCGCCACCAGCAGGGCCGTGGAGGCCGCCGTGCGGAGCGTATTCCGAGGCCACCGGGTCGAAGCGGACGGCTGGGTCGGTCCCATCCGGGCGCGGGGCGCCGAGGTGACGCGGGTCGACGACGGCCCGTGAGATTCGTCAGCACACGGTCCGGCTCGGCTCCGGCGGGCTTCTCGGAGGCCATCCTACAGGGCCTCGCGCCCGACGGGGGCCTGTTCGTTCCCGAGCGCTTCCCAACGTTCGGCGCGACGGAGCTCGCGGAGCTCGAGGCCCGCCTGGATCGGCTGGACGCCTTCGCGGAACGCGTCCTCCGTCCGTTCTTTGCCCACGACCCGCTCGAGGAGCAGTTGGAAGAGATCTGCGGGGCCGCCTTCGACTTCCCGGTGCCGCTCGTCCCGGTCGAAGCGGGCACCGGCCTGCTGGAGCTGTTCCACGGTCCGACGCTCGCCTTCAAGGACTTCGGGGCTCGGTTCCTGGCCGCCTGTCTGGATCGGATCGCGGGGAGGGCGTCGGGGCCAGGAGCCCTGACGATCCTGGTGGCCACGTCGGGGGACACGGGGGCCGC
>JAHEKN010000210.1 GCA_024638305.1 Gemmatimonadota bacterium
TGAGCGAGGGTCCACAGGTCAGGAAGAGGGTCCTCTTCGTGTGCGTGGAGAACTCCAATCGCAGTCAGATGGCCGAGGCGTTCGCCCGGATTCACGGACCCGAGCTGCTCGAGCCGCATAGCGCGGGGTCGCGGCCGTCCGGGACCGTGAATCCCCGGGCCGTGCGCGCCATGGCGGAGCTGGACTACGACATGGCGGGGCACACCTCCAAGGGCCTGGACGACGTGCCCCAGGACGGATACGACTACGTGATCACCATGGGATGCGGGGACGCCTGCCCGCACATCCCGGCCACAGAGCGGCGGGATTGGGAGCTCCAGGACCCGCGCGAGTTGAGTCCGACCGAGTTCAATCGCGTGCGTAACGATATCTCGCGGAGGGTACGGGCACTCGTCGACGAGGTCGGGGGTCGATGACGAGCGGCACGGCGTCCGCATGACCGCTGCACTGGTCATCTGCGCCGTGGCGTTCGGCGCATCGGTCCTGACGCTCTTTTCCGGGTTCGGCCTGGGGACGCTTCTGCTCCCCGTCTTCGCGCTGTTCTTTCCAGTGGAGATCGCGGTTACCGCCACGGCCATGGTCCACGCGGCCAACAGCTTCTTCAAGGTCGGCATCCTCTATCACGACATCGACCGGGACGTCCTCAAGCGCTTCGGGATTCCCGCTGTACTGGCGGCGTTCGTGGGAGCCTGGTTGCTGTCCGTGCTCTCGGGAAGAGATCCGCTCTGGACCTGGTCCGTCCTTGGCGAGCTCCGCTCGGTGACCCCCATCGGGCTCGTCATGGGACTCCTGATTCTCGGCTTCGCGGCCTTCGAGCTCGTGCCTCGGCTGCAGGCACTCCGGGCACCGCCCCGAGCGCTCGGCCTGGGTGGCGCCCTCTCGGGATTCTTCGGAGGGCTCTCCGGTCACCAGGGGGCGCTGCGGGCCGCCTTCCTCACACCGCTCGAGCTCAGCCCGGCGGCGTTCGCTTCGACACAGGCTGGCATTGCTTCCATGGTGGACGTGTCGCGGCTCACGGTCTACGCGATGGCGCTCGCCGCCGGCACCCTGGCGGGGCCGAACACGCGGGAGGCGTGGGTGACGGTGGCGCTCGCGGGCGTGGCCGCCCTGACGGGCGCCCTGTTGGGAAAACGACTCCTGGGCAAAGCCACCGTGCGAGGCATCCGCCTCCTGACGGGGGTGCTGCTCCTTCTGGTCGGCGCGGGACTGGCCACCGGAATCTTGTAGACGGACCCCTACGGGTCGTAGACTCGTCCTCCCGGAACCCAATCCCGAGCTCAGACCAGGAGCGTCGCCATGAGCACCCCCGCCTTCTTCAGAAGCTTCCTCGAGCACGAGCGCACCCTGTTCGTCAACGTCCTCGACGCGGTGGTGGAGGACGGGCTGGACTATCGTGCGGACCCCAAGGCACGGAGCGCGCGCGAGCTGATCGGACATCTAGTTGGCCACAATCTGGATCTGGTGGAATTGCTCGAGGACGGTGTGATCCATCACCGCAACCAGGTCCCGTTCGAGTCGCTCGAGGGCGCGGTGCGGCAGTTCGACGAGTCCATGGGCACGGTCATCGAACAGTTGCAGGGGATGGACGAGGACCAGTGGCAGGCCGTCGGCGGGTTCTACGCTGGAGACCACCTGGTCATGGAAGCGCCCTGTGAGCGCCTCGCGTGGATGATGCTCCTCGACGCCGTGCACCACCGTGGGCAGCTCAGCACCTACCTCCGGCCGATGGGGAGCAAGGTCCCGGCGATCTACGGGCCATCGGCGGACTCGGGCCACTAGCCGCCGCGGGCGGGCCGCCGCGGCAGCGCCCCGACGCTCAGACCATCGAGCGCGCGAACCTTCGGGTCGCGTAGAGGAGCCCGGCCGCGGCCATGCCCGTCAGCGTCGCGAACTGGACCCAAAGGTCCGTGAACCCGGCTCCCTTCAGGAACACCGCCCGCACGATTTCGAGGAAGTGCCGAAGCGGGTTGGCCAGCGACAGCCGTTCGAACAGGTAGGGCATGGTGTCCACCGGGTAGAGGAACCCGGAGAGGATGATCACCGGGAAGACGACCAGGAACATGCCCAGAAAGGCCTCCTGCTGCGTGGACGAGATCGTGGAGATGATCAGGCCCATGGAGAGGCCCGCGAGGATGAACACCCCGGCCGCGGCCAGGAGCACGACGGGATCGCCTCGGAAGGGCACCTGAAACCAGAGGAGCCCGACGACCGTGACCAGCGTGAGCTGAGCCATGGCGATTCCGGCCACCGGGAGGGTCTTTCCGAGCATCAGCTCACCCGCGGACAGGGGTGACACGAGGAGCTGGTCGAGCGTCCCCATCTCGCGCTCCCGCACTACGCCGAGCGACGTGAGCAACATGCTCATGAGCAGCACGATCAGACCGATGACCGCCGGGACGTTGTAGACGCGGCTCACCAGGTCGGGGTTGAACCAGGCGCGCACGCGCAGGTCGACACCGCCGGGGAGGCTGGCGTCACCGGGCATAGTCAGCGAAGCCCCCACCGGTGCCCCGGCGGCGGCGCGCACCTCTCGACCCCGGGCGACTCCCCACTGCGCGATGG
Source organism: Gemmatimonadota bacterium (assembly GCA_024638305.1). Classification (GTDB taxonomy): domain Bacteria; phylum Gemmatimonadota; class Gemmatimonadetes; order Longimicrobiales; family Gaopeijiaceae; genus JAHEKN01. The sequence continues at coordinate 2,563 of JAHEKN010000210.1, forward strand.
TCCGGGACGCGTAGCCCTGGGCGACCGTCCCGGTGTTCGAATTGGTGCCGTCCACGAGCAGTTGCACGGACGTGGGCCGGCCGGACTGGACATCCCGGGCAAAACCGGCCGGGATCACCAGGCCGATCACCGCCCGGCCGTGATCGAGCGCCTCCGTGAGATCCCGGTCGCGTGTGGACGCGCCCGCGACCCGAAAGTAGCCCGCGGCGGTGAGCGACTCGACCAGGCTGCGCGACTCCGCCGTCCGGTCGTGGTCCTGGACGAACGTGGCGGTGCCACGCACGTCCGTGTTCACGGCGTACCCGAACGCCAGGAGCTGGATGACCGGCGACGCGAAGATGATGCGTTTGGTGCGAGGGTCGCGGAAGATCTGACGGAGCTCCTTCCGCACCAGCCGCGAGATCCTGATCCGTCCGCTCACGCCGGGATCTCCTTCCGGAACGCGCGCATGGCGAGGCCGAGCCCGAGCACGGCGAACGCGGCCATGAGGAGTCCCTGAACCCAGAGCACCTCGATCCCCACGCCCTTGAGGAAGATCCCGCGCGTCACGACCACGAAGTAGCGGGCGGGCACCAGATACGTGATGGCCTGGAGCACGCGTGGCATGCTGGCGATGTCGAAGAGGAAGCCCGACAGGAGCAGCGCGGGCAGGTACGTCGCGACCATCGCCACCTGCGTGGCCAATACCTGCGACTTGATGGCGGCCGAGATGAAGATTCCGAACCCGAGGGCGCCCGTGAGAAACAGCAGGCTCAAGATCCCGAGCAGCGTGAGGCTGCCGCGCACGGGTGCGTCGAAGACCAGCCAACCCGCGGCCACGGTCATCACCACGTCGGCCATGCCGATCAGGAGGTAGGGGAGGAGCTTTCCGAGAATCACCTCCGGCCGCCCGACCGGTGTCGACGCTAGCTGCTCCATCGTCCCCCGCTCCCACTCGCGGGCGATCGTGAGCGCCGTGAGTAGCGCCGCGATCACGGACATGATCACGGCGATGAGCGCCGGCACGATCATGTTCTTGCTCTCGAGCGTCGGGTTGTACCAGATGCGCGCTTCCGCTTGGACCGGCGCGGCCTGCGCCAACCCTCCCGGCCCGCCGGCCAGGCGGGCGCCGAACCGGGCGACCAGCACGTCGGCGTAGTTGAGCGCGATTGTGGCGGTATTGGCGTCCGCACCGTCGAGCAGGAGCTGCACCGGGGCTCCGGCGGGCTGGTACAGGTCGCGTGAGAAACCGGGCGGGATGACCAGCACTCCCCGCACTTCGCCACGGACCAGCGGGCCGTCCAGCTCTTGATGGGACTCGAGCACCCGGGTGACCTGGAAGAGCCCGCTCGCCTCGAACGACTCGACGAGCTGGCGGCTGGCGGGGCTCAGATCGGAATCGAGGACGGCCAACGGAAGGTCGTCCACGTCCCAGTTGATGGCGTACCCGAAGAACACGAGTAGCGCGAGTGGCAGCGCGAACGCGAGCAGGAGGCTTCGGGGATCGCGCTTGAGCTGGATCCACTCTTTCCGGGCGATGGCGGCCAGTCGGATCAAGTCCACGGCTGCTTCCTCATCCCACCACCGCGCCGCCCGCGCGCCTCACGCAGGACACGAACACGTCCTCCAGGGAGGGGCTGATGGGTGACGCGGCCTCCGCCGGAAGTCCATTCCTCCGGAGCACTTCCCCCACCTCCGACTCCGCGCCGGGCTCGATCACGGCATGGATGTCGCGGCCGAAGAGCGCGGCGTCGACCACCGCCGGGTCGCGCGCCAATCGACCCACGGCGGCCACGGCATGGGGGGTGCGCACCCGATAGATGGTCTCGGGCATGGCCTGCCGGAGGTTCCGGGGCGTGTCGATGGCAATGAGCCGGCCGCGGTTGAGGAGGGCAATCCGGTCGCAGGACTCCGCTTCCTCCATGTAGTGCGTGGACACGAGAATGGTGGTGCCCGCTTCGGCCAGCTTGTGTATCAGGTCCCAGAAGCGGCGGCGCGCCCGCGGGTCCACTCCGGAGGTGGGCTCGTCCAGGAACAGAACCTCGGGCTCGTGGAGCATCGAGCATCCGAGGGCCAGCCGTTGCTTGAACCCGAGGGGCAGCTCGCCCGTGGGTCGGTCGGCGGCGTCGCTCAGGCGCGCCATCGACAGGGTCCACGCTCTACGCTCGTCGAACCGATCGCCGGTGACCCCGTAGAGACCGCCGAACAGCTCGATGTTCTCGTCCACGGTCAGGTCGTCGTAAAGCGAGAACCTCTGCGACATGTACCCGATGCGGCTCCGGATCAGGGCGCTCTCCTCGGGGACTCGGAAGCCGGCCACCCGTCCGTGCCCGGACGTGGGGCGCAGCAGGCCGGTCAGCATCTTGATGGTCGTGGTCTTCCCCGCCCCGTTGGGCCCCAGGAAGCCGAAGATCTCACCCTCCTCGACCTGGAAGCTCACCCGGTCCACAGCGGTGAAGTCGCCGAAGCGACGGGTGAGGTCTTGGACCTCGATGCTGGCGCCCGGGAGCTCCTGACGATTCACGCCGCCCTCCCCACACCTTCGACGAGTGAGAGGAACACATCCTCGAGCGAGGGCGGCACGAGCTCCTCGGCCATGATGTGGTATCCAGCCTGTTCGATGGACGAGCGCGCGGCCGCCCAATCGGCTTCGGTGTCGACCGCCACGTGAATGCGGTCTCCGAACAGCGATGCGTTCGTCACGGCCGGGTGGGCTCGGAGGGCGTCCCGAGCCCCACGGAGGTCGGCGGCCTGAGCGGACACCAACACGCCCGGCCATCCGGCCTGCAGCCCCGCCGGCGTGTCGAGAGCCAGGAGTCGCCCTTCATCGAGCAGGGCCACATGGTCGAAACGCTCGGCCTCGTCCAGGTAGGACGTGGAGGCCACGACCGTCACGCCCTCGGCCACCATCTCGTGCAGGATGAGCCAGAGGTCGCGACGAGAGATGGGGTCGACGCCGAAGGTAGGCTCGTCGAGGAGCAGCAGCTCGGGCTTGTGGATGAGGGCGCAGGAGAGCGACAGCTTCTGCTTCATCCCGCCGGACAACGCACCGGCCAGCCGGTCCGTGAACTCGTCCAGCCGTGAGAAGCGATAGAGCCGCTCCAGCCGGGCGGGCCGATCGGCCTTGGGTACCCGGTAAAGGTCGGCGTAGAAATCGAGGTTCTCGGCAACCGTGAGGTCGGTGTAGAGGCCAAAGCGTTGCGGCATGTACGCCAGTCGGGGCTTCGCCTCCTCGGGACTCGCCACCACGCTC
>JAHEKN010000049.1 GCA_024638305.1 Gemmatimonadota bacterium
CTCCCGAGAGGGCGACACCGCAAGCCTCGACCGGGGCGTACGAACTCGCGCAATGGCCCTATTCTACAACGGTTCTCGCTTCCCGCCAGTCTCGACCGCGAGGCGTCCGCGGGATGGCGGGAGGACCCGGCGCCCGTGGGCGCGACGGGCCGGCCTCCGACGGACCCGGAGAGCGGTCCCCAGGCACGGGCTCAAAGTGCCCTGAATCGCCGAATATCCCGTCGTTTCGGGCCTTTTCGCGACATTTGTTCCTCTGCGGTCATGGCGCCGCAGGGTGCACGCCGCCCCGGGCCGATGGGCCTGTTCTCGGGATGGGCGGCGTGTTGGCATCGGGCGTAACTCGTTGTCACATTGGATGTTGCACCTAAGGGGTCGCCTTGACCGGTCCCCCGGAGCCGACGAGCCGACCCTGCCGAGCGCGCGGCGATGGGCCGCCCCGCCCCTCCGGAGCCCGACCCGCCGGGCCGAAGTCGGCCGCCCAGGCGTCACCGGCTTCGGGGCGAGGTGCTGGTCCCCTCCCGGCCCTCGGCACGGGGGGTCGACGGACGACCCCCGCGCACGCCGGATGAATTGCCGTTTCCTGGCGCGGCTCCGCCAACGCGCCGCCAGCGCGTGGCCCGCGCGTTCGCCCGCGCGTTCGCCCGCGGGCCTACCCGTGGACCTCCGAATCCCCCGAGATCAGGCGTCCGATCCCTGTTTGAAGATGGTGATCTTGAACCCGTCCGGATCGGTGACGGCGAACGTCCGCGCCCCCCAAGGCGTATCGCTCGGTGGTCCGTCCAACGTGCCGCCCCGGCGCACCACCGCTTCGGCGAGCTCGTCCACGTCCTGATCGGTCTCACACAGGATGCGGAAGCCCACGCCCTTGGGTCGGTCGCGACCCTTCTCGAAGTCGTCCTGGGTCAGGTTCAAGCGTCCCGAGGTGGCCGCCAGGCCGACGCCCATGAGCGTGCCGTCATCGGTCTTCCATTCCTCGGACACTGGGAATCCCATCACGTCGCGGTAGAACGCGATACTGGCGGTTAGGTCGTTCACCGTGAAGATGGGAGAGATCGATCCGATCTGGAGCGTTTGTGAGCGAGCTTGCTCGGGGCGGGTCGTTGTGGATTCGGGCGACATCGTGCGTCTCCTGCCAGAGGGAAGACTCGCAACCTAGGCCGTAGTTTGGGCGCGGGAAAACGTCCCGCGTGGCCATGCCGCACGCATGGACCGCTCGACAATGCGGCAACGGTGGTGACGGGGTGGGCACGGTTGGTGTATCGTCCGACGATCGGATCCGTCATCCGCCCGTTCCTGCTCGGGAGCCTTCGAGCCGTGGCCGCCCTCTTCTCGCGAAAGACCGCCGCCCTGGTCGGCGTGAATGTCGGACTTACCATCGTTCTGCTGCTGGCTCTGGAGTTGGCCGCGTCGCTGGTGGTGAGTCTTCCGCGCGCCCACATGCAGTACTCCTGGCGGCTCAACCATCATTTCCGGCCCGGATGGTCGCGGGTCGAGGATATCTGGGTTGCGGACAACCCGGACTTTCCCGAGCCCTACGTGCACGCCTACAACGCGCAGGGGTGGTTGGAGCCGTACGACATACGGAGGGACAAGCCGGAAGGGACCTACCGGGTCTTCTATCTCGGCGACTCCTTTACGGCCGGAACGGTCGCCATGGACGGCTCCGTGCCGAGTCTGGTGGAGCGCGCCTTGAACGAACGGGGCGACCCAGGCCTCACGGTGGAGGTCATCAACACCGGGACCGAGAGCTACTCGCCGATCATCCACTACGTGCTCGTCCGGTACGTGCTCATGGAGTACGATCCCGACCTCATCATCATGAACGTCGACATGACCGACGATCTCGATGATTGGAAGTACCAGCAGACGGCGGAGTACGACGACGAGGGCAACCCGCTGGCCATCCCTCCGCGAGACCTCGAGTCCTCCAACTTCATCGACACCGGCCAGGGTCTGGTCAGGCAGAGCGCAGCATCGCGACTGCACCTCTTCCTCTATACGCGGTCGCACCTGTACAACGGGATCGTGGATCGCGTCGGTCGGCCCCAGGAAGCGACCGGAACGGTCGTACCTGCTGAGGACCCGGGGTTCCTCTATCGACGTTGGGCCTGGTGCCAGTTCGAGTGGGACGACCAGACGGCCGCTCAGGCGGAGAAGACGCTCGACTGGATTCGCCGTACCGTCGCGTACGCGCGGGACGCCGGCGTGCGCTTCATGGTGACCGCGGCGCCCCACTACCAGCAGTACAACGGCACGCCGGACTTTCCGTTGTGGTCGCCTAGGCCCCACTACGAGATCGGGCGCGTCGCCGTCGAGGCCGGCGCGAAATATCTGAATTCCTACGAGGCACTCGAGGAGGCGGTCACGGGGACGCCACAAAGCCACTACTACTACCACCGGGACATGCACTTCAACCCGCGTGGCTATGCGCTCTGGGCGGACGCCCACATCGGGTTCCTGCAGGATCCGGCAAACGACCTGCTGCCCCCGTCGTTCCTGGCACGCCCCTCCCCCGAGTAACTCCGGTGGGCCCGGGGGGAAAAGCCTCCTCCACCGCCGCGTATAGACGAGTATCCCACCCCCCAGTCGCGATGCCGATGGCAGCTTCGAGCGCACTGCGAAGGACCGCCGCCGCTTGCGCGATCCTTGGCTTGGTCGCCGGCCCGCAATCGGGCGGCGTAGCGGCCCAGGTGCTCCGGGGTGTCGTGCTGGACGCCGCCGATCGGACTCCTCTCTCCGCGGTCCTGGTCACACTGACCGACGAGAGGGGCCGCGACCGGCAACGGTTCCTCGTGGATGCGGACGGCAGGTTCGAGTTCGTGCTGCCTGCGCCGGGACGATACGGAGTCCGCGCTGAACGCATGGGCACGGCGACACGCGCGCTCGACGACCTCGTAATCGGCTCGACGGACACGCTCGTGGTGCGGCTCCCGCTCGAGGCGCAGGCCCTGGCACTTACGGGCATCGACGTCACGGCGGAACGGCGCTGCGCCCTGCGGGACGATGCGGGCGCAATGACGCAGCGCGTGTGGGAGGAGGCGCGCAAAGCCCTCAACGTGGTCAGCCACACCGATTCGGTCGGCGCGTACCGGTACCAGCTGCGCAGGCATCAGCGCGAGCTGGAGCCGGGGACCCTACTCGTGCGCAGGGAGGTCTCGTCGAGTCGGAGCGTCGTGACCCGGAGGCCGATCCGGAGCCGGCCGGTCGAGCTGCTCATGGACAGCGGCTTCGTAGTACGCTCCCGCGGTGGGGACCGCTATTTCGCCCCGGACGCGGACGTTCTGCTTTCAGAGTCGTTCCTGGCGACCCACTGCTTCGCCCTTCGAGCCGGCGTCGGCCGGCTGGAGGGCATGGTCGGCCTCGAGTTCCGACCTCAGATCCGTCGACGGGTCGGCACGGACATCGCTGGCGTGCTCTGGCTCGATGGGGCCACCGGGGCACTCGACCATCTCGCCTACGAGTACGTGGACCTCCCGGAGCCCGCGCGTCGAGTGGAAATCGACGGGGTGGGCGGGCACGTTCAGTTCAAAGCGATGCCGGACGGGTCGTGGATCGTGTCGGATTGGTACATCCGCATGCCCCGCGTGGATGTCACGCGAGACCCGGTGTTCGGGGTCGATCGACCGCAGTTGGCCGGCCTGGTCGAGGAGGGTGGCCGGATCGAGCGGGCATGGCGGCTGGGAGGAGGCCCACCGGCGTTCGCCGATCGGCCGGGTAACGTCGTCGGCTGGGTCGTCCCGTCCACACCGGCCCACTCGGAGGGGGCAACCGTCAGGATCCCCGCCCTCGGGGCCGAGTCACCGGTCGACCGGGAGGGACATTTCCGATTGGACGAGGTCCCCCCGGGTCGCTACGAGCTGTCCTACGTCCGGCCCGCGCTCATGGGATTGGACACGGACTTCCCGGTTGCGACCATCACGGTGGCGGCTGGCGATTCGGTCACGGTCCAGGTCAGGCCGCCCCCCCAAGAGCGCGTCCTGGAGCGCGCATGTGGCGTCGACGACTGGGTCGACGGCACGGCCGTGCTGCGCGGAGAGGTGATCGAGCCGGGCACGGGATTGGCCGTCCCGAATGCGAGCGTCGAGGTCAGCTGGCAGGTCCTGACCCGGGTGGATTTCCGAGCGGGTCGTATCGGCACCGAGACCATGAAGGGCGCGCGGTCGGACGCCACCGGGTCCTTTCGGGTTTGCGGGGTTCCGGTGGAGCGAAACCTACGCGTCGCCGCCCGCCTGGACGCGAGCTCCTCGCTGGACACGGAGGTTGTCATCCCGAGGGGCCAAGCCGTGGCACACGTGGTCGTGCGCTTTCGCCCGCGCTGATTTCGACGCCGTCCACGAGAGCGGGTGCACCCCGCGCCGCCGCGCACTTTCCAAGTCTCGTGCCCCGGGGTGGGACCACGTACAGTGGAAGCAGATCGCCGGATAACGTCCGTCCAGGAATCCCAAGGGATCCACGATGAACAAGTCGGAGACCCGTGACCGGGGTGAGTCCTTTCTCCGAGGCGAGGCGCTCATGTTCGATGAGGCCGACGCACTGTGGAGATCCCTCAAGAAAGAGAATGACCTTGCGCTCGCCCGTGCGGTCCTTGCCCGCGTGCGGGACAGGGAGGGCCTCGTGGATCAGCTCCCATCCAAGCGCAGTGTACGAGAGCGACTCTGTCGGGAAGAAGCGCTCCTCACGAGCAAGGACCCGGAGCTGAGCCCAGCCATCCGCCACGACCGCGCCCTCGGGATCCTGGAGGAGGAGTTCGATCTGGAGGACCCGGAGTTGGATGGGGATCGGATCCTGAGTGTCGCCGGCGGTATCTACAAGCGCCGGTGGAGCGATCTCGGGCAGTTGGACGACCTGATGAAGGCCGCGGAGCTGTACGGGCGAGGCGCCGGACCCGATTTGGGCGAGGACGCCTACGCTCACATCAACGCGGCGTTTCTGGAAGATGTTCTGGCGGGAGTGGGAGTAGACCCCGACGAGCGCCGTGCCCGGGCGCGAGAGCTTCGCGAACGCATCGTGTCCGGGTTGGCCCCTTCTGACCTCTGGTGGAACGTCGCCAGCCGCGCCGAAGCACTGTTCGGACTGGGCCGCTACGACGAGGCCACCCGCTTGCTCGAGTCTGTGCCCACGCCGCAGCCATGGCAGCTCAAGACCACCGCTGAGCAGCTCGCAACGTTGGGACGGCTCAGGGAGGAGGAGCCGCTCGCCGTGCCCGGAATCCGAGAGTGCTTCGATGCGCTGTTGCCGGGCTCGGCAGCCGCAACGCGGTCCGCGTTCGTGGGCCAGGTCGGGCTCGCCCTGTCCGGTGGCGGCTTCCGCGCGTCCCTCTACCATCTGGGCGTTCTGGCCAGGCTGGCTGACCTGGACGTCCTCCGGCACGTCAACGTGCTCTCTTGCGTTTCCGGGGGGAGCATCGTCGGCGCCTGCTACTGGCTCGCCCTGAGACGACGTCTACTCCGGCCGGAACCGATGACACCGGACGCCTATGTCCAGTTGGTTGCGGAGCTGATCGATCACTTCGAGGCTGCCGTGGCCCGGGACCTCCGGGGTCAGGTCCAGGACTCCAAGGCCGCCATCGCCTGGCGCTTCCTCCGGGGTGAGAAGGGTGCGATGGACACCGAGCGTGCGGCGGATGCCCTCGAGGAGCAGTTCTACCGGCCGCTCATGCCGGGGGAGGGGCCCCTCTTCATGGACGAGCTCCCGTTCACGCCGGCCGACCACGACCCCGCGCTGGCTGGATCGGAGTCGTTCCATCCCCTCGAGCACAACTGGCTCAGGGCGCACAAGGTCCCCGTCCTGGTGCTCAACGCAACCACCGTGAACACGGGGCACGCGTGGCAGTTCACGCCGACCTGGATGGGCGAATCGCCCTGGGCCGTGCACGAGGAAGCTGACAGCGTGCCGCGCCTCGAGTGGTCCTGGTACGTTCCCGCGAAGTGGCGAATGAAGGTGGGCCGGGCCGTTGCGGCGTCCGCGTGCGTGCCGGGCATTTTCTCGCCCCTCATCATCGAAGGGGCCTACGAAGGCATCGAGGTCCAGTTGGTAGACGGCGGAGTGCACGACAATCAGGGCACCGTGTCGCTGCTGGCGCAGGGGTGCAACGTGCTGCTGGTGAGCGACGCGGCCGGACAGCTCCTGCTGGAGAAGCGTCCCGCGCCGGGAATCAAGGGATTCGGGGCCTACCTCAAGAGGTCCATGGATACGTTGATGGCCCGGATCCGCCTTGCCAACTATGGCGATCTCTCGGCCCGCAAGCGCACCGGTCTGGTGAAGGGCCTGATGTTCCTTCACATGAAGGCGGGGCTGGACGCGGACCCGATTCGACTGTCTTTCTCTCAGGAGGCGTACGAGCTGAAGCGGTCGCCTCTCACCCGCTCGGGGGTGCGAAAGGACTTTCAGCAGGCGCTGGCCGAGCTCCGCACGGACCTGGACGACTTCACCGTCGACGAGTCGCGCACGCTCATGGCGTGCGGATATCAGATGGCGGCCAAGGCGTTCGAGCGCGACCTCAGGGGCATCACGGAGTTGTGGGAAGAGCCTGGCCAGTCGTCGTGGATATTCGAGCCGTGGCTCGAGGAGATCACTGCGACCGCACCCACGACCCCGCGCCGAGACGAGTTGCTGGCCGCACTCCGTGAGGGAAGCAAGGTACGGGCATAGGCTGCCGGGGGTCGGCGGTCCCAAGAGTTTCCTTGGAAATATCGGTCTCGGAGTCGATCCTGGAACCAGGGTTGGCGGCACCGTCCAGTAGGGGCCGTCGGATCAGCCGGGCCACTCCCAAGCGTGGCCGACCCGGCTCCGCCCCTGGGCCACCCAGACGCCCGACCCTCCAGCCGCGAGGAGAGCTCGATGAGCAGTGAGACCATGGACGTGTGCGGGAGCGACAACCACGAGCTCGGCTTCTGGGCCACGATTCGGGGGATGCGCGAGGATGGCGGCCCGTCCACGGAGGCCCAGGTTCACTTTCAGGAGAACGCACGTACCGCCGTCCGACGAGCGCTCTTCTTCACGCGCCTCGTCGAGCCGGATCATACCTCGGAGGAGCTGAAGCACGCGCTGAGCCGGGCTCGCGATCAGATCTCCTCCGTACAGGTGCCCGGGGACAAGGATACGGGCAGCCTCTCCAAGGGAACCGGCGGAGGACCACCCGTGGACGCGCCCTCGAGGAATCGCAAGTACTCGGGCGCCTACGAGAGCTCTGAGCAGCTTCGCAAACGCTTCCGGCGGCTGGGCCAATGTCTGGACCACCTGCTCACGAAGATCGAGGCGGGACCAGAGCCCGAAGGCGGGCCTCGGAGCAGTCCCTATCACCTGGTTCAGCCCCTGGACAAGGCGCTATGTGCGTTCCTGGATCGGAGCGTCCCCAGGCAGTTCGCGATTCAACTGGTTTACGTCCGCGTGCCGTCTCTGCTCGTGGTGATCCGCCAGCACGTCGGATTCCTCCTGGCCTTCGTCGTCGCCCTCTTTCTGGCGCTCGGCGTGGAAGCCGTGCGCAGTCTGATCCTCAACCTGTCCGCCCTGTGGCTGGTGGGGATCGTCGTGTCGACGCTCCTGCCGGTCGTGATCGACGTGTGGGTCGGGCGTGTCTGGCGAAAGCGGGGCAAGACACCGTGGTGGGACCGGGGCGGGCTGGCTTTCCTTTCGATGTCGCCGGTGACGTTTCCGCCGCAGAGCTGGGTTCCTCGTCAGTCGACCGACCTCGAAGGAAGGAGGATCTACCGCGGACTGGTTGGTAAATTCGCGGTCTACCTGCTCTGTTGGACCGCTATCGGGCTGGTCTACATGGTCGGCGAAGCCATTGCCGACGGAGACGGCGTTGGACTCACCACGTACATGATCGTGGTGACGATAGAGCTCCTCGTGCTGGTCGGCGCGGCCGTCGACTTCGTCGATCTCCACTCGCAAGCTCCGTTTCGGCGCTGGATCGCCTGGGGATTCGTTGCGCTCGCGTTGGCCGTGATTCTCTCCGACCAGACCGCGATGGTGGTAGGCGCCGTGGCGGCGTGGCTGGCGGTCACGTGGTGGATCGCCCACAAGGTGTTCTACAATCAGATCCTGGTTGCACTCAGGGCCCTCACCATGGTGGTCGTGGTCGGCCTACTGGTCACGGCGTTTCATCGGGGGAGGGATGTGTGGCGGTATGCGCCCCCGCTCGCTGAGACCCAAGATGAGCCGATCGTGTGGCCCTACCCCGGCAATCTCCCCGTCGTGGTGATGGCGGCCTCCGGCGGGGGCTCCAGAGCCGCGATCTATGCGGCGCTGACGCTCGACAGTCTGGGGAGCCGTGCCGAGCTGAGCCCGGTACAAGACAACCTCCATGCGATCAGCTCGGTCTCGGGCGGTAGTCTGACCAACGCCGCGTACGTAGCGTCGCGCTTGGCGGCCCGAAGCGCCCCGGACGTGCCGACCTGCGATGGGACGGTCACGGCGCGCGTCCGCGGCGATTTCCTGAGACCGACGCTTATGGGGTTGATCACCCTCCAGGGACGGGCGCGGGGAATCGAGCGAGCGTGGAAGGAGTGCCCCGTTGGGTTGGGAGATGCGACCATCGAACAACTCGGACGGCTGTGGCGCGACGGCCAGGAGTCGACACCGCCCTTCCCCCTTCCCCTCTTCAACAGCGTGACGTTGGACCGGCATGCGGTTGCCATCAGCCCGCTCGAACAACGGGCGTTTCAACAGGATCCCGTGGACCTGAGCGCGCGGGGCGACAACAACGCGTACGACGCCACGCGGAGGTTGGGACAACCAACCTGGGTGTATTACAGGAGCGGCATCTATGGCCACCGCGACCTGGTTGGAAGCTACGATCCACCGCTCTCGTCGGCCGTCCGGGCCTCGGCGAACTTCCCGTTCGGGTTTCCGCTGGTCGAGGTGGCCACGACCGCGCCGCTCTGGTACGGCCCGCGAGAGAACGCACGATCGAATGAAGCCAAGACCGTTCGAATGACGGACGGTGGCGCGCTGAGCAACTCCGGGATGTGGTCACTCTACCCCTTGCTGGCCAACCACCACCACGTCCTCGCGGCACGGGGCACGCTGCTGATCGTCGTGGACGCGAGTGGAATGCCGGCCTACAAGTCGGAGAATCGGCAGCTCCAGCTCATTGCGACGATCTTCGACAAGAACCCGAAGGGCGAGTTCGTGCACCGGGAGATGCTGGCGAGCCTCCAGGAGAACCTGGGACCGTGCTTCGCAGCCGTCCGGATCACCTTGCCGCCCACGAACGAGACCAACATCTACACCACGTGGACGCTGGACGACGTGAAGGAAGCTGAGCTGGAGCAGATCTTCGCGTCGACGTGGACTGAGACGGCCTCGAAGATTCGCGGCGCCTGGCAGGACCTGCAGTTGTGCGTCAAGAGCGACCCCGATGCGATCGAGAGAATCGCGGCGCTCAACGCGGCGGACCCACGGGTGCCGATTAGCTAGGGAGCTCCGTGCGGGACCAATGAGACTCAGCGCCTCCGGTAATGGTGACGACAACATCGTCTCCGATGAGTGCCCGCTCGAGCCGATGGTCGGGTATCGGCTCCCCATTCAGGACGAGGGTGATGTCCGCGCACGACTTGCAGAGGAAGCTCAGATCCGACAGTTCCTCGACTTTGGCAGATCGTCTTCCTTCGATCGGATCATCGAAACCGTCAATCGTCACCACGGTTCTGCCATCGGACGTCGAGGAAGAGTACGTCACATAGGCATAGGCGTAGGCCTGTGCCAAGAGGCGAGACGCCGGCGGAGTCCATACCAACTCGCGATCCCGATACTCGGCCAAGTTGCGCAGGCTCTCGATCCCACCCGAGTCGAACCACCGCCTGGGCTCCTGGGCCCAATGCGCGTAGAGGATGCTCCTTCCCGCCGATTCGACAAGCTGGTCCAGGTTCGCGTGGCTCAGCAGCCTTAGCGTCGCGGGCTCCCCGTTTCCAGACCGCTGAAAGTGCAGTCCTTCGGAACCGTCATCGAATCGTCGAGTGCTGAAGATCGTCTTCCGGCCGGCAGCGGTCTCCGTTTCCGGAAGTGCGAGTCCGCCAGTGGTGCCAGCCCACGTCGGCGAACTCACGCTCCAGTAGAACCTCACGCCGAGCCTCGCGAGCAAGTCCCGGTTGTACATCGGGGACTCAGGGTTGTCACCCCTGTAGAAATCCACCCAGGTGCCCTGCAAACGTGCCACAGGTAGCACGACCAATACAGCCAGGGTCAGCAGTAGGATTCGTGACTTGTTTCGCCTCCGGAACAACAGCAGGAACGCTAGTACTAGACCTGCGACTGCTGACACGACGAGAAGCAGGTAGGCCCTCGGGAGCGGGTTGTCCGGCAAGGGCATAGGCGAAGCCAAACGGCCGGACTGACCAAGCGCACCATACGCAACGTAGCGAAGGTGGACCAAGGTCTGACTCAATAGCGTGCAGCACGGAGGCGCTACCCCAGCTGGCGTGCCCTGCTTGCTGTGATTGACGTGCACCGTGACGGGCTTGTCGAAACGCTCCAAGAAGTAGTCTACTGCGGCAGCCGCCTTCACCCGCGTGATTTCACCGGGTCCGAACGTATGAAGGGACTCTACGTATCCCTGCTCGAACCAACGGCTGAAAACGCTTTCGAGGTTCTCATCGTCGTGCCTGATAAACCGGTCCAACTCCGGATCGTAATCTTTGAAGAACGCGAACTCGAGACCATACAGCCAGAAGGTGTCCGCGAATGGGAATCCGAAACCGCGCACACCGTATGAGTCACCAGCTCCATCCAGCCAGCGATCGAATCCTAGGATCGTCCAGGCTTCTGATCCGGGCGAGATCATCTCCGAGGAGTTGACCAGGCGGCGGATGGCCTCGAACTCGTCCACCTGGCTGTTGTGAAGATCGGACAGAACGGTCACCGAGGCAGAGTAGGGATGGGGATGGGCGAGAACCGAAACCTGTCCCATTTCCTGGCCGACCGCTCCGAACGTCATGGCACCAAGGAGGACCAACGCAAGGGAAGGTCCCCTAATCTCCGCGACGAATCCGCAGCGTCGTCTTGGCATCGTCGGCCTATACGTCCCCGTGCTCAGTTGCCGCAGTGGCTCGCGCATCTGTCAAACGCCCGTCCTCCGCGGTGCGCCACGGGCAATGTCCGTGCCTCCGCGCGAGTAGATTCGTGTCGAGCACTCGTCCGGCAATGGGTCGCTTTGCCTCCGGCCACCCACCCTAGCCCCTACGCGCCCACACTACGCTGCATCCGGGGCCTGACGGCCGTGCTCGTCATCTCGCACTCCGTCCCGCCCGCTCGGCTCGAACCTGATGTCGGCCTAGCGGCCAACCCACGTCCGCCTCTACGCCCAGGGCGTATGAAGAAAGGGGCCTCAGCCGAAGCTGGACCTCTCCCTTCCTACGCCCGACAGGATTGAGCTGCGGTCGGCTACGCCGATCCTCGCTCGTCTCGCGGCACGACCTCTCGCTCTACCCACACCGCAGTGCCCGCTCGGCTCGAACCTGATGTCGGCCTAGCGGCCAACCCACGTCCGCCTCTGCGCCAGGGCCGTATGCGAACAGGGCCCTCAGCCTTCGGCCGGGGCCCTGTTCGTATACGCCCGACAGGATTCGAACCTGTGACCTCCGCCTCCGGAGGGCGGCGCTCTATCCAGCTGAGCTACGGGCGCGTGATCTTCCAACTCCCGAGCGCCCACCCCGCGAGCGGGGCGGCGCCGAGGAAGCGAGCGGAATAAGCCGAGTTCTGTCCGCCCCACGGGCACCGCCGAAGCGGCCCCGCGGACGCGGGAGGACCATTTCTCTGGGACGCCCATCGCTGGACGCCTCGTGCAGCCTACCCGGGACTCAGGTGGAGCGGGCCGCTCCTCGTCCCTGCTTGGCCTTGCTCCGGGTGGGGTTTGCCGTGCGACCCCCGTTACCGGCGGCCCGGTGCGCTCTTACCGCACCTTTTCACCCTTACCTGTGCCAGGGAGTCGCCTCCCCGGCCATCGGCGGTCTGCTCTCTGTGGCACTTTCCGTCGCCTTGCGGCGCCCGGGCGTTACCCGGCACCCTGCCCTGCGGAGCTCGGACTTTCCTCTGGCGGCCACCAGGGCCACCAGCGATCCTCACTCGCTCGCTTCCGGCGCTCGGAGAACCCACGGGTTTCCCCACAGGCGTGCCCGGAAGGTCTGAAGGTTAATGGCAACCCCAAAAGGCGTAAAGCGTGTGTTCGCACCGGAGAGATGCATGACTGGGCCCGGAACGCGACCGTCCCGGCGGTGGCTGGTGTGGCTGCTCGTCCTCCTGCCGATCGCTGGCTGCTCCACCGCGGAGCGTAACCGAGACGATTCCGCTCCGGCGGTCGTGGTCCTGGTGCGCCACGCGGAGCGGGAGGATCAGCTCAGTCCGGACGACTCGCCGTCAGGCCCCGACGGCGCTCTCAGGGGCACACCTGACGATCCGGCGCTGAGTCGCTTGGGCCAGGAGCGTTCGGGCCTCATCGCGGAGCTGCTCGCCGACGCCCAACTGGGCGACGTGTGGAGCACGGATTACCTGCGCACGCG
Source organism: Gemmatimonadota bacterium (assembly GCA_024638305.1). Lineage (GTDB taxonomy): Bacteria > Gemmatimonadota > Gemmatimonadetes > Longimicrobiales > Gaopeijiaceae > JAHEKN01. The sequence goes on from JAHEKN010000049.1 coordinate 12,501, forward strand.
CGAGACCGCCCTGCCCACGGCGGACGCGGCCGGCTTGGCGATCAACGCGTATGATCCCGGCGACCTCCCGGCATTCGCGGAGAGCCTGATCGAGATGGGGGGGCGCCACCTGGTGGTCGGTCACAGCAACACGACCCCCGAGCTGGTCGCGGCCCTCGGGGGCGATCCCGGGAGCCCGATCGACGAATCCGAGTACGATCGTCTATATGTCGTCTCGGTCCTTCCGGGCTCGGCCACGACCACCGTCCTCCTCCGCTTCGGAGCACCGCACGTCAGATAGCCGCCAGCGTCGCATCCCAGCAACGTCGTACGCGCCCGACAGGCCCGCCCCCTGGCACGCCTCCTGCCAGCCTCACGCCCAAAGGCGATCGGGCGCTGAGGCCTCACAAACAGCGCGATTACAGCGGTTCTCGCGGGCCGTGCACGGCTCGCACCCGCGTCCGACGCCATCGTGCGAGAGGCGCGGAGCGAGTCGTACGTGGGAACGCCACCACCGATCGACGGACACGTTTTCCGGCCCGGGTCCCGTTGTGGACGCCCGGTCGCCCGCGCACGCCTGTCCGTCGGGCCGCCATCAGCGGCTCGTTGCAGGCTTGCCGGCGCCCTACCCGCGATGCTCATCGCGCTCATCGGCGTGGGGTGCAGCGACGCTGCAGGACCCGCGCACGTGGAGACAGTCGAGGTCGTGGACTTCAGCCCGTCGGCGACCGTGGCGACGTCCATCCCCGTGACGATCGAGACGCGGGATCGGTGGGGACAACCCGTTCCCGGCGTCCCGATCCGAGCCACGGTGCTAACCGAGGGCGGCGCGCTCGCACCCGCCAAGGGGGTCACGGACGACGCGGGACGCTGGTTCACGCTCTGGACGCTCGCGTCTGTGGCTGGCGAACAGTCCCTGCACGTGGAAGCCGGAGCCGCAGCGCACACACTGCACGCCGCGGCCCGTCCGGGCACGCCCGAGACTCTGGTCGTAGCGGACGGAGACGCCCAGCTCGGTGCGGTCGGGGAGCTCCTGGCCGATTCCATCCGGGTCGAGGCACGAGACCGCCACGGCAACGCGGTCTCCGACGTTCCCATGGAGATCGCGGTCCTGGAGGGGGGCGGAAGCGTCGATCCCGCGGATGGCATCACAGGCCCCACTGGGAGCATCACCGTGGCGTGGACACTCGGTGCCGAGCTCGGTGACCAGCGGCTCGAGGCCCGCATGACCGGTGGACGTTCCGTTGAGGTCATGGCCGAGGCCGGGCCCGGGCCGGCCACCACGCTCGAGCAGGTGTCGGGAAACGGCCAGAGCGGAGTCGCCGGCTCCACACTCCCGGAGCCGTTGGTGGTACGGGCGCGGGATCGCTACGGCAATCCGTCCCGGAGCCCCGTGACGTTCTCGGTGCACGGAGTCGGAGGCCGGGTCTCGACCGGAATCGTCGTCCCCGACCCTGACGGAATCGCGTCGACCGGCTGGGTACTCGCAACCACGGCGGGGATCGCTGGCGTCGCGGCCCGTGTCCAAGAGGGCGCCGTCGTGCAGTTCTCCGCCACTGTCCTCCCCGCTCCGCCGGAGGCCCTACTCAAGGACGCAGGCGACGGGCAGCTCGGCTACACGTCGGGCACGCTCGCGAACGTCCTCGTGGCACGTGTCGTCGACGGGTTCGGCAACGGGGTTCCGGACGTTCCCGTGACGTTCGCCGTGGTCGAAGGGGGCGGGTCGGTCGCCCCGACAGCCACGAAGACGGACCCGGAGGGCCTCGTCCGGGCCACGTTCACGTTGGGTCCATCCATCGGATTCCACCGGGTCGCCGCGACCTTCCCCGGCGCGCACGCGGGAGGTGGTGCCGGTCCCTCAATCTTCGAGGCCACCGCGGCCTCGCTTCCACCGGCACGAGTGGCCGTCGTTGCCGGTGACGGACAGAACGCCAATGCAGGTTCGGCGGTCACGTCGGCCCCATCCGTGCTCGTTTCCGACGCGGTTGGGAACCCGGTTCCCGGCGTGGCCGTCGTCTTCTCTCCGGCTTCCGGCGGTGGTTCCGTGTCGGGAAGTTCTCCGATCACGGACGTGACTGGGGTCGCAACCGTCGGGAGCTGGATCCTGGGACCCACGGCCGGCAGCCAGTCCCTCGAGGCAGCCGTGGTCGGTCTCGCACAGACATCGATTGTCGCTACGGCCCTGCCCGGCCCACCCGAGGCCCTACGCATCGAAGCGGGCGATGGCCAGTCCGCCCCGGCAGGTAGCCCGCTGGCGTCCGCCCCCCAGGTCCGAGTGGTGGACGAGTTCGGCAACGGCGTCCCCGGCTCGACGGTTTCCTTCTCCGTCACGGGTGGTGGTGGTAGCGTCGACATGACCTCGGCCGTCACGGGGGCCGACGGGATCGCCTCGGCCCTCCGCTGGATCCTCGGTAGCGCACCCGGTACCAACACGCTCAGGGCGTCCACGGCGGGACTCGCTCCCGTGAGCTTTCACGCCAGCGCCACCTCGGGCGCCTCGGACTTCGCATTGGAGGTCCGGTTCGTCGGCGAGGTATCGGCGGCCCAGCAGTCGGCGATCCTAGCCGCTGCCAATCGCTGGAATGCGATCATATCTGGAGATCTCCCCTCTGCTACGGTCAGCCTGGCAGCCGGCAGCTGCGCCATGGGGCACCCCGGGTTCGAAGGCACCGTGGACGATCTGGTCGTTTTTGTGGAGATCACCGCCGTCGACGGACCGGGTGGAACGATCGGCTCGGCCGGGCCCTGCTGGCTCCGAAGCGGAAGCCTCCTCCCGATCTTCGGGGCGATAACGTTGGACCGAGACGACGTGCCCACCATCGAGGCGAACGGTCGACTCTACGACGTGGCAGTCCACGAGTTGGGACACGTCCTCGGGATCGGGACGCTCTGGCGAGCGAACGCGCTGCTGCAGGATGCCGGGGGCGGCGAGCCGTACTTCTCCGGAGCCTCCGCGACGGCGGAGTACCTGAGTGGCGGGGGGACGCATCCCAACCCGGTGCCGGTCGAGAACACGGGCGGATCGGGCACCCGCGACGCGCACTGGCGGGAGGCGCAGTTCGGCACGGAGGTCATGACGGGTTGGATCAACCTGGGAGTGCAGAACTCGCTCAGTCGTGTGAGCATCGGCTCCCTCGCGGACCTCGGATACTCAGTCAGGATCGGAGCGGCCGACCACTTCGCCGCTCTCGCCCCACCAGCGGCGCCCCCGGCCCCGCCGCTACGGCTTTCGGAGACCCCGCTCGGAGTTCCGATCGTCATCCACTAGGTGGCGGCCTCCTCGGCCGACTCGAGCGGCACCCCCGCCGTCACGCGACGGACCAGCCGCGGAATCGTGAGTCCCTGGACCACGATCGAGAACACCACCACGGCGTAGGTGGCTTGCAGGATCACGTCCCGGGACGGACCGGCGGGAAGGGCCAGCGCGAGCGCGACGGAGATCCCACCGCGCAGCCCGGCCCAGGTCAGGATGGGAATCGCCCCCTTCGAGAACGTCCGCAGGGGAGACAACAGCGTGACGAACGAGCTCACGGTGATCACCCGCGCGAGCAAGACGATCGGGATCGTCAGGGTCGCCAGCAGAAACACGGACGGCTCGAAGGGGAGCACAAGCAGCTCCAACCCCAGCAGGACGAACAGCACGGCGTTCAGGATCTCGTCGACGAGCTCCCAGAAGGTGTCGAGGTGGTGCCGCACGGAGTCCGACATGGCGAGCAGCCTGCCGTGGTTCCCGATCAGGAGCCCTGCCACCACGATGGCGATGGGGCCCGACAGATGGAGCGCGTTGGCCAGCGCGTAGCCCCCGGTGACGAGCGCCAGTGTAATCAGCACCTCGACCTGATAGCTGTCGACCTGGCGGAGCATCAGGAACGCCAGGTACCCGGCGAGCAAACCGAACAGGGTGCCGCCCACCGCCTCCTGAAGGAAGAGGCCCGCGATGCCGCCGAACGTCACGTCGGCGTGGCCCGTGGCGACCTCCAGCAGGATGAGGAAGACCACCACACCCACGCCGTCGTTGAATAGCGACTCGCCCGCGACCTTGGTCTCGAGGCTCTTGGGGACGCCCGCGGTCTTGAGGAGGCTCAGCACCGCGATCGGGTCCGTCGGCGAGATGAGCGCCCCGAACAGGAAGCAATAGAGCAAGGGGAGCTCGATGCCGAGTGCGCGGGTGGCACCGTAGGTGAGCCCCCCTACGATCAGCGTGGAGAGCGCGACGCCCAATGTCGCCATCCCGCCGATGATCCGGCGCTGCTGGGCCAGGTCGCCCAGGTTCACGTGCAGCGCGCCGGCGAACAGCAGGAAGCTGAGGAGCCCCTCGAGCAGGGTGGTCGAGAAGTCGATGGACGCGAGCATCCCCTGTGCCGAATCCTCCAATCCGGTGAAGCCGTAAGACCCGAGGAGGATCAGGAGACCAGAAGCCACCAACGCCACGAGCATGACGCCGATGGTGGTGGGAAGCCCGATGTACTTGTGGTTGATGAACGCGAATACCGCCGTGAGCGTGAGCAGGACGGCGAGCGTGGTGAAGATCAGCATCGTGTCGGGGTCAGCGCCTGGCGGGGCCGCCCCGGCGACCCAACCGCAGCGCGTTCGCCGTGACCGCGAGCGAGACCCCGAGGTCCCCCGCGACCACCGCCATCACCAGCGACACCCACCCCAGCGGAACTCCCGCGGCCAGCACGCCCTTGACCAGTAGCGCCACTCCGATGTTCTGGCGGATGACACGGTTGGCCCGCTTCGAGAGGTCGACCAGATAGGGGAGGCTCTCGAGGTCGTCGCCCATGAGTGCGATGTCGGCGGTCTCGAGGGCCGTATCGCTGCCGGCGGCGCCCATCGCGATCCCGACGGTCGCGGCGGCCAGTGCGGGCGCGTCGTTGATCCCGTCGCCTACCATCGCGACCGGGCCGAGCTCTTCCTCGAGCTGGCGGACCACGTCGACTTTGTCCTCCGGAAGCAGTCCCGCGTACACGCGGTCGACACCGAGCTTCCTGCCCACCGCCTCCGCGGTCTCGGCATTGTCTCCGGTGAGCATCACCACGTGCTCGATCCCGGCGTCTCGCAGGTGGGCCACCGCGGCCGCCGACTCGTCCCGCGCCCCGTCACCCAGCGAGATCCACCCCAGGAAGTGGTCCGTGCGGCCAACCCCCACCACCGTGCGCCCCCTGGACCTGAGGTCGTGCAGCGCGGGATCGGCGCCCGCCTGGACGAACAGGTCGGGCTTCCCGACCCAGTACTCCTCGCCGTCCAGATCGGCGCGGGCACCCTTGCCAGGAACGGTCTGGAACCCCGTGACCGACCATGCACTCGCTCCCAGCCCACGGGCATGCACCGCCCGACGTATCGACGACCCGATAGGGTGCTCCGACCCGGCCTCGACCGCGAAGGCCCGCTCGAGCAGCTCCTCCTCCTCGACGCCGGGGACCGGCCTCAGGTCCATCACCTCGGGATGACCGTGCGTCAGGGTCCCCGTCTTGTCGAAGGCCACTACGGCCACGCGGCCCGCCGCCTCGAGATACGTGCCGCCCTTGATCAGCACGCCGTTGCGGGCGGCGGCCGTTACGCCGCTCACGACCGCTACCGGAGTCGAGATCACCAAAGCGCAAGGACAGGCGATGACGAGCAACGTGAGCCCGCGCACGAACCACTCCACGAACGGAGCCCCGGCCAGGAGCGGTGGGCCGAGCGCGACCAGCACGGCCCCGATCGTAACCGCCGGCGTGTAGTAACGCGCGAAGGTGTCGACGAACCGCTCGCTCTTGGTCTTGCTGGCCTCGGCTTCCTCGACCAGTTGGATGATCCGGGCCAAGGTGCTGACCCCCGCTTCCCTATCGACCCGGATCCGTAGCACGCCGTCCTGGTTGATCGATCCCGCGAACACCTCGTCACCGACCGCTCGTTCCACGGGCAGGAATTCGCCGGTGATGGCAGACTGGTCGACGGACGCTTCGCCATCCTCCACCCGTCCGTCGGTCGGGATGCGCTCACCGGGGCGGACGATCACGAGGTCTCCGACGGCGAGGCTCTTGGCGGGCACCACGATCTCCTCACCGTCTCGGACCACCCGGGCGCTGGCCGGCGCCAGGTCCACGAGCGCTTCCACCGAGGCACGCGCGCGGTCCACCGAGAAGCGTTCGAGCAGCTCCGCGATCGAGAAGAGGAAGGCGATGGCCCCGGCCTCCAGATACTCGCCGACCGCCACCGCGCCCAGGATCGCGATGGTCATGAGGAAGTTCATGTCCAGCGACAATGCCCTGGCCGACCGCCAACCCTTGCCGAAAAAGTTCATGCCGCCGACCAGCGCGGCCAGCACGAAGAAGAGGTCGTCCAGGTGGAGATCGTGGAGCGGACGCGCGAGCAACGTGGGCGTCGTTCCGGAGAGGCGGAGACCCCACCCCATGGCAAAGAGTGCTACGGCCACGTAGGTGACCTTGGCCCGCCTGCTGGCCCACGTGGTCGCGGCACGCTCGCCTGCATCGCTCATGGGATGGGCGGCGTACCCGAGGCGTCCGACCTCTTCCTGGAGCCGGGCGGCCTCGACCCGATCTCCGTCGAACTCGATGCTCAGGGTCCGGGAGACGGGATTCCCATCGACTCTGGAGACTCCGTCGAGCTTCTGCAGGCGGGTCTGGATCTTGAGGACGCAGCTCGGGCAGTCCATGTCCGCAACCCGCAGCCGGACCTCACTCGCGGACATGCTCGATCCCGGTTTGGAGCAGCGTCGCCACGTGATCGTCGTCCAGACGGTAGTACGCCATCCGCCCGTCCTTCCGGTACCTCACGATGCGGAGCTGGCGGAGCTGGCGGAGGTGGTGGCTAACCGCGGACTGGCTGACCCCGGTGACGGCAGCCAGATCGCAGACGCAGAGCTCCCGTCGAGCGAGGGCCTCCACCAAGCGCAAGCGCGTCGGGTTCCCGAGCACCTGGAAGGTGTCCGCCAGATACGTGATCTCGTCCTCGTCCGCTTGTTCGGCGACGGCTGCCTGCACGGCATCCCCGTCCACGGTCTGGACGTCACAGAGGTCGACTGTGGCCATGCGCCAATCTATGAACACTTGCTCATGTGTCAATACAAGTGATACGTTATGGACATTAAATTTAGGTTGGCCTAAATTATGCTCGTCTCGAGTGGACAGAGCCGCGCCGACGAGCCTTCGTGGGGTGCGGCCTCGGCCGATCCGAGACGGGAGCGGGCGTCCGTCGGACCTGGAAGGATATGCAAAACAGCACGAATGTGGACCCCGGTGTCGCGTTGCTCGTGTTCGCCGTACTGGCCGTCGTCCTCCTGGTCGCGGCCTGGCCCAAGCGCGGCTTGATCGCCTGGGTACGCCGCGTCGTCCGTTCCACCGAGCGCATCCACATGGAGGACGCGCTCAAGCACCTGAACGCGCTGGAATACCGGGGCCGGCGGGCAACGATCGAGAGCCTCGCCGGAGCCCTGGAAGTCTCCAGGATCGCGGCCGCACGCACGGTCCAGCGCCTCACCGAGCGCGGCCTCGCGGTGGTCCGTGACGAGACCCCGCTTCTGACCGACGAAGGACGCGAGTACGCGATGCGCATTCTCCGCACCCACCGCCTCTGGGAGCGGTATCTCGCGGACCGCACTGGCGTGCGGCCGGAGGAGTGGCACAACGAGGCGGAGGAAGCCGAGCACCGGGTGACGTCCGCCGAGGCGGAGGCCCTGGCGGCGCGGCTGGGACATCCGCGCTACGATCCCCACGGAGATCCCATCCCCACGCTGGCGGGCGAGATGCCCCCGTTGGCCGGTGTGGCGCTGAGTGCGGTGGCGCCGGGAGACCAGGTCGTGGTCACACACCTCGAAGACGAGCCGCCCGAGCTGTTCGAACGGCTTACGGCGATCGGATTCTCTCCGCACCTTCGCTTCACGGTGACCGGCAGGGACGCGGAGAGTGTGGTCATCGACCTCAGGGGCGAGGAGGTGACCATGCCCCTGATCCTCGCCGGGAACGTGACCGTCCGCCCGCTGGCCGCGGACGAGGTGGTGCACGCGGCCTCCGCCACGCTGGCGGACCTCGATCCGGGACAGTCGGCCCGCGTGCTCCGCATCGCCGCCCGCTGCCAGGGACCACAACGCCGTCGCCTCCTGGACCTTGGAGTCGTGCCCGAAACCGAGATCACGGCTGAGCTCGAGAGCGCGGGTGGGGATCCGATGGCATATCGGATTCGCGGGGCGCTGATCGCGCTTCGTGCCGAGCAGGCGTCCTGGATCGAGGTCGAGCCGCTCGCGGGCGCCGACCTCCGCTCGGCGGTGGCCTGAGATGGCCACGCTCGCTCTGGATTCGTGCGCCAGTTGCACCCAGCACCGGAACGACAGTCTGGTGCGGCTCGGCCTCAGCCCCGACCGCTGGGACTACCTGGTGGCCTTGGCGGGGAACCCGAATACCGGCAAGACCACGGTGTTCAACGCCCTCACGGGTCTCCGGCAGCACACCGGCAACTGGCCGGGTAAGACGGTCGTCCGTGCCGAGGGCGTGTTCCTCCACGAGGACGAGCGTGTAAAGGTGGTAGACCTGCCGGGCACGTATTCCCTCCAGGCGGGCAGCACCGACGAGGAGGTGGCGCGCGATTTCATCCTGTTCGGCCGGCCAGACGTGACGATCGTGGTGGTTGACGCCACCCGGCTGGAACGGAATCTCAACCTCGCGCTCCAGATCCTGGAGATCACCGACCGGGTCGTCATATGCGTGAACCTCATGGACGAGGCCAAACGCCACGGTATCGCCATCGACCTGGACCGACTGTCCCAGGAGCTCGGTGTGCCGGTCGTGGGCGCTTCTGCCCGACAGGGTGAGGGCGTGGACGAGCTCATCGCCGCGGCCGTCGAAGTCGCTCGGGGCAACGTCCGGACGCGGCCGTATCGAATCGACGCGCATCCTGCGGGGGTCGAAGCCGCAATCGGTGAGCTGGTGGATGAGCTGACCGCCGCCTTCCCGGGGCTCCCCAACGCTCGCTGGGTCGCCTTGCGGCTGCTAAACGCCGACGAGGCCGTCGAGGAAGCCGTGCGCACGGGCGAGCTGGGAGTCCTCATGGCCGAGGACGACTCGGAAGCGATCCTGGCGGACGCCGTCCCTCTGGATGCCCGCCTGGGCGTGCTCGGCACCGCCTCCGATCTTCGGTGGAGCCTCCCGCACGATTTCCACGACGCCCTGTCGCACAAGCTCTACGACGTTGCGCAAGAGATCGCGAATCGCTCACAGGCCCAGGGGATCAAGCGCGCCCGCTTCGACCTCGACCGGGCTCTCGACCGGGTGCTGACGAGCCGGGTGTTCGGCTTCCCCACCATGCTGATCATGCTGGCGGTCGTGTTTTGGATCACGATCGCCGGTGCGAACGTGCCGTCCCAGATGCTCGCGACCCTGCTCGTGGAAAACGGGCACCGCTGGCTGACCGCCGGTGCGGCAGCCGTGGGCATGCCGTGGTGGCTCAGCGGCTTCCTGTTCGACGGCGTGTACCTGGCCACGGCCTGGGTCGTGGCCGTCATGCTGCCACCGATGGCGATCTTCTTCCCGCTGTTCACCTTGCTCGAGGATTTCGGATACCTGCCGCGGGTGGCGTTCAACCTGGATGGACTGTTCCGACGAGTAGGCGCCCACGGGAAGCAGGCGCTCACCATGAGCATGGGCTTCGGCTGCAACGCGGCCGGCGTCGTCGCCACCCGGATCATCGACAGCCCGCGGGAGCGGCTCATCGCCATCATCACGAACAACTTCTCCCTCTGTAACGGGCGCTGGCCGACGCAGATCCTCATCGCCACGCTGTTCATCGGTGCGCTGGCGCCGCCCCACCTGGCCGGTCTCGTGTCCGCGACCGCCGTGGTCGGCATCGCCCTTCTGGGTGTGTTCATGATGTTCGTGGCGTCGTGGCTGCTGTCGAGCACGGTGCTCAAGGGGGAGGCCAGCACGTTCAGCCTGGAGCTCCCGCCCTATCGTCCTCCGCGCATCCTCCAGACGCTCTACACGTCGGTGATCGACCGCACCCTCATCGTGCTGTGGCGCGCGGTGGTCTTCGCCATTCCCGCCGGGGCCGCCATCTGGCTCATCTCCAACATCCAGGTCGGCGGCGCCAGCATCGCCGGCCACCTGATCGAGTGGCTCGATCCGTTCGGGTTGTTGCTCGGCCTGAACGGTGTCGTCCTGCTCGCGTATATCGTGGCCATTCCGGCCAACGAGATCGTGATCCCGACCGTTCTCATGCTGACCGTGCTCTCGGCCGGACTCGCTGGGGTCGGTCAGGGCGCCGGCGTGATGTTCGAGCTCGACTCGGTCACCGCCATGGGAGACGTGCTGCAGGCGGGGGGGTGGACGCTGCTGACCGCCGTCTGCCTCATGCTCTTCAGCCTTCTTCACAACCCTTGCTCAACCACGATCTACACCATCTACAAGGAGACCAAGAGCGCCAAGTGGACCACGGTCGCCGCCCTGCTCCCGCTGGCCATGGGGTTCGTGGTG
>JAHEKN010000211.1 GCA_024638305.1 Gemmatimonadota bacterium
ACCGCCACCTCCACCAGCACCCCCGCCGCGGGCGACGGAATCTCGGCATCGACCTTGTCCGTGGAGATCTCGAGGATCGGCTCGTCCCGCTCGACCGCCTCACCGACCCCCTTGAGCCATTTGGATACGGTCCCCTCGGCGATCGACTCACCCATCTGGGGCATCGGCACTTCTATGCGAGCCACGCTCGTCAACTCCCGGTTCTATCGTGTTCCGTCCAGCCCGGGCCCTGCCGGGCCGCGGGGAGAAACCCCTGGCGCCTGCCGCCGTTCCCTGTTGCGCCTCAGTACCTCGCGAGATAGCGCAGCGCGGTCACCACGTCATGCGTCTGGGGCAAGAAATAGTCCTCTAGCGTCCCCGCGTACGGCACCGGCGCGTCGATGGCGGCGACACGGAGAATCGGCGCGTCGAGAAACTCGAACGCCTGCTCGTTCACGCGCATCGCGATCTCTCCTGCGATACCGCCGGTGCGCGTATCCTCGTGAACGACGAGCAGCCTCCCGGTGCGGCGTACGCTATCCATGATCGCCTCGTCGTCCAGCGGCAGGAGCGTGCGCAGGTCCAGTATCTCCACGGACACTCCGTCCTCTCCCTGTAGCGTGCTCGCCGCCTCGACGCTGCGATGGACCATCATGCCGTAGGTGACCAGCGTGATGTCGCTTCCCTCGCGCACCTGGCGCGCCTTCCCGAGCGGCACCACGTAATCCTCGGTCGGAAGCACCTCACGGAGCTGCGGAGCCCGGTAAAGTCCCTTGTGCTCCTCGAATATCACCGGATCGTCGTCCCGTATGGCCGCCTTGAGCAAGCCCTTGGCGTCGTAGGGCGTACTCGGATAGACGATCTTGAGGCCAGGCGTATGGAAGAACGCCATCTCCACGTTCTGCGAGTGGAAGGGCCCACCCCGGTTGCCACCGCCCACAGGGCCGCGGATCACCACGGGCATCGGGCCACTGCCCCGATACAGGGACGTAGCGATGTAGTTCGTAATGACGTCGTATGCGGGCGAGATGAAGTCCATGAACTGCATCTCGACGACGGGCCGCAGGCCCATGTGGGCCGCCCCCGCGGCGGCTCCCGTGAATCCCGCCTCAGAAATCGGCGTGTCGATGATCCGCTCGGATCCGAAGTGGTCGATGAACCCCTTCGTCACCTTGAAGGCACCGCCGTAGACGCCGATGTCCTCGCCCAGGAGGAACACATGCCCGTCGCGTACCATCTCCTCGAAGAGCGCCTCGGCAATGGCCTCGAGGAACGTGACCGGCTCCCCTCGTTCGGTCTTGGTGACGTGCTCCGGCTTGTCGATGGTGACGACGGGAGCGCTGTCCGCTTCCGTGTCCTCCGTGGCCGGTGCCGAGAAGTTGAATGACATGTCGGGCTTCGTGGCTCAGATGGCCGCCCCGCGGGGCGTCGGCTCGGGGAGTCGCGTCCAGGGAACCGAGGTGATCAACCCCTCGTAGACGCGTTGGACCGCTTCTTCCGCGTCGGGCGCCGGCTCCTGGATGGCACGCTCGGCGTCCTTTTCGCACCGCTCACGCGCTGCGACGTCCAGAGCGTCCAGCTCGGACTCCAGAGCCCAACCCTCGCGGACCATCCGTTCCCGAAAGCGACCGATCGGGTCCTTTCTCTCCCACTCTTCGATCTCTTCCCGGGGAACGTACTCCTGCGCGTCGTGCTGCGCATGGCCGAGGCGTCGATACGTGCGCGCCTCGATGAGCGTGACCCCGCCGCCGTCCCGCGCCCGCGCCACGGCATCCCGAGTGGCCTCGAAGACCTCGAGGACGTCGTTGCCATCCACCGATCGGCTCTCGATGCCGTATCCGGCCGCCTTGCCGGTGAAGCTGGCAAGCCTCGTCTGCAGCCGGATCGGGGTCGAAAACGCGTACTTGTTCGACTGAACAATGGCAACGAACGGGCAGCGCCTCACTGCTGCGAAGTTCAGACCTTCATGCCACGCCCCGGTGGAGGTCTGTCCGTCCCCCGCGTACGCCAGTCCCACCCGCGGCTGGCCCGTCTGCTTGAAAACCAGCGTGATGCCCGCCATGACCTGTGTCATGGTGCCGAGGGGCGATACGGGCCCGAGCAGCCCTTTGCGGAAGTCGCACCAGTGGACGTTGGCCTCCCGACCGCGGGTCGGGCCGGTGCTGCGCGCCAGGTATTGGCGGAAGTACTGGAGGGGCGTTCCCCCCATGAGGAAGATGGCTCCCGTGGTCCGGACCGTCTGCGCGATCATGTCCCCGGTGCCGTCGACCCGGCGGTCGAGCGCGAACGCGCTTCCGACGCCCACGGCTTCCTGACCGAGCGACCGGTAGAGCCCGCCCTTCACGTGACCCTGCTTGAGCATGATCTCCAGGCGGTCTTCCGCCGCCCGGGCCAGGGCCATGTACTCGTACAGCTCGAGGAGGTCGGACTTCCCCAGGTCGGCTGCCAGGCGCGGTCCGTCGGCTCGCGCCGGGTCGTTCACCCGCTCTTCCGTCAGGGCGTTCCGGGCGGCACCACGGGATCGCCGCCCACCGGGGCGGGCTCGCCGGCCTCGGGACCGGTGACGCCCGGCAACACCGGCTCGGGCGCCGGTGCGGTCTGCAGGTCCGGTCGAATGATCGACTCGGGCGCACGGGCCCGGGACGACATGATCGAGAGAACCAGGGCGAGCACCATGAACGTGGAGCCGGCGATCCAGGTGGCGCGCGTCAACACCGTCGTGGCCTGGCGACCCGCCAGGATGCCATCGGTGGCGGCGGCTCCGCCTCCCATCGCGGCCAACCCGCCCCCCTTCCCCGCTTGCAGGAGGATAACGACGCAGAGGAAGATCGAGAGCAGGACCATGACGCCGAGCAGCAGTCCGTACATGCCGAATCCGTGTTGCAGGTGTGCCTGTCAGAAAAAAAACGTCGCCACCCGATACAGGCAGTGTCAACCCGACGCGCGCGTGATCCCTGTCGCCCGCGGCGACGCTCGCCCGGTTCGGTCGCTACTCCCCGCGAACCAGGCGCCCGCTAGGTCAGTCCTCTCGGTCGCTCAGGGCTTCCACGCCCGGAAGCGAGGCGCCAGCCAGGAACTCGAGAGACGCTCCACCACCGGTGGAAACGTGTGAGATTCGCTCCTCCACCCCGGCGGCGCGCACGGCCGCGGCCGAGTCCCCACCGCCCACGACGGTGAGCGCGCCCGCCGAAGTCGCGTCGGCGACTCCGCGCGCCAACTCCACCGTGCCCGCCGCGAAGTTGGCCATCTCGAACACCCCCATCGGTCCGTTCCAAAGCACGGTGCGGGCGCCGGCAAGAGCCTCCGTGAACAGTCGAACGCTCCGGGGTCCGATGTCGCCGATCACGTCGGAGGGTCCCACGTGTGCGCGCTCCACATCCCGGACCGTGGCCGCGTCAGAGAGCGCGTCAGCGACCCGCACGTCGATCGGGAGCATCAGACGGTCCCCAGCCCGCTCGAGGAGGGTGCGCGCAAGCGGCACGCGGTCCTCTTCCACCAGGGAGTTCCCCGTTTCGAGTCCGAGCGCGAGGAAGAACGTGTTCGCCATCGCGCCTCCGATGATGAGGCGGTCCACTCGCTCCAGGAGCGCCTCCACCACGTCGATCTTCCCGGAGATCTTGGCTCCGCCGAGCACGGCGACGAACGGGCGGGCAGGCTCGCTCGTGACCTCTCCCAGAAAACGCAGCTCACGCTCCATCAGCGGACCGGCGACCGCGGTCCCCCCCTTAGACCGAACGGCCCGGGCCACGCCCTCCGTCGACGCATGCGCGCGGTGCGCCGCACCGAACGCGTCGTTCACGTACACGGACCCCAGACCGGCCCAGGACCCGGCGAGCGCCGGATCGTTCGTGGTCTCGCCAGGGAGGAAGCGCGTGTTCTCCGCCAGCAGCGCCTCGCCCGGGCCCAGCCCAAGCGCCGCTGCCTCGAGCTCTGGCCCCTCGACGGCCGGAACGAATTCGACCCGACGACCCGAGAGCTCGCTCAGCCGCTCTGCCACCGGCCGGAGCGAAAGCCCCGGCGCCGGCTGGCCTCCGGGTCGACCGAGGTGCGAGAGCAGAACGCAGCGGGCTTCGAGACCATGCAGCGCCGCGAGGGTCGGGAGGACGGCACGGAGCCTGGTGTCGTCAGCGACCGACCCGTTCTCGAGCGGCGTGTTCAGGTCGAAGCGCACCACCGTCACACCGTCGGCGAATGCCGACGCGGGCAGGTCCGCCAGGCTCTTCTTGGGCATTCAGTTGCCCGGCTGCGCCCCGGCCGTGTCCGCAGCCCGATCCGCCGGCACCTCGACTGCGTCCGACTCGTCCTCGTAGATGCTGGGCCTGACGATCCCGGGTTGGTTCGGCGGCTCGAACTGGATGTTGAACTTCACCCAGGAGCCCACGGGCACCCCTTGCCGCCGGGCCGGCTCGAAGCGCAGGCGACCGCTGGCGTTGAGCGCCGCGCGGTCGAGTGTCCGATCGCCGGAGGGCTCCAGGACCTGGCGGTCCCGGACCACGCCGTTCTCGTCCACCCAGAGCATCACCTGGACGCTCCCTCCGATGCCGCGCTGCTGTAGGCGCGTGGGATAGAACATCGCGATGATGCGCTCGGACTCCTCGATGTCCCGAAGCTTCGGATACGCGAACGTGGGTCGGATCTCGTCCAGGTCGCGATCGGTCCAGGCCGGGCTGGTCGCCGGCTCGGGTGGCACGTCCTCGGCCTCCTCGAGCGGGACAAACTGGGTGATCACCGGCGCGGCCGGTGCCGCTTCCACCGGCGCCGGGGTCGCGACCTGGGTGGACGCGGGCGCCAGCACCATGTCCCAGACCCGTACCAGCGCTGCCCGGGCACCGGGCACCGCCGCCATCGCCAGGACACCCGCCGCTCCCGCGGCCAGCACCGTCCTGCGCACACGCCCCTGCCGCCGCCGCACCGAGATCAGGGAAACGGCGGCCGACTCGAGCTCGGATTCGAGCTCAGGAGCGAACGACGGCCGTTCCTCTATCCGAATCCCGGAGAGCTCGCGGTGCACGCCCTCCAGGTCCCTGGGAAGTTCGTTGTCGTCTGCGTTCTTCATCTCGTCCTATCTATCAGAGGACCGGGGGCGAAACCCGGTCGTTGGTGTCCTCTTCCGCGGCGGACTTGAGGCGTCTCAGCGCCCGATGCAAGCGAACTGCCACCGCATTCTGGGAGATGCCCATGTCGCGGGCGATCTCCCGATTGCTGAGCCCCGAACCGTAACGCAAAGAGAGAATGTCCTGGTCCGTTTGGCGAAGCCTGCGCGACGCGTTGAGGAGCCGTTGGATGCGCTCCTCGCGCACGACCCGCACTTCCGGTGATTCGTCGCGCGAGACCAGATCGGGCACGCGGTCGAGCGAAACGTGGAGCGACCCCCGCCTCCTGAGCGCGCGCAAGTGGTCCGTCACCGCATTGCGCGCGATGCGCAGCAGCCACGTTTTCGGGGAAGCCCGCCCAGGATCGTACCGGGACAGGGACCTCAGCGCCTTCATGAAGACGTCGGCGGTCACGTCCTCGGCGGCTTCGCGGGAGGCGACCCGAAACCGCACATAGCGGTACACGACCGATCGGTGGTCGCGGTACCACAGAGAGAAGTCCGGAGGGAGGCTCGACGGGCGAGCCGTGCTCTTCCGGCCTTCTCGCTGCGTGCGGTCGGTGACGTTCTCTTCCATCCTGATCCTATACGCGCGCGGAACTCCGGGATTTCCCTTCAGGAGTCCCGTCAAACCCGCGCCGGAAGGCGCTCTCCCACGTAACGGACCAGGTCCACGACGCGAGTCGAGTATCCCCACTCGTTGTCGTACC
>JAHEKN010000212.1 GCA_024638305.1 Gemmatimonadota bacterium
GCCATACGCGCACTCGTATCGGGGTCGACTCCGGAATCTTCGAGCACCCGCCGCATCGCGGCGATCGCGGCCTCGTGGTCGCCCAGTGCCTGCAGGACGTGGGGCCGCCGGAATCGAGCGCCCAGGTTGTCCGGTGCCAGCTCGAGCGCCTCGTCCAAGGTGGTCAGCGCCTCCCGGAACCGTCCGAGCCCCACGTAGCACCCCGCCAGGTTTGGAAGGTGATCGGATGTGACGGGATCCAGCTCGATCGCGCGCTCGATGTGTGACAGACCCTCGTCGAACTCGCTCTGGGCACACTCCATGAGCCCGAGCATGGAGAGCGCATCCGGGTTGCTCGGGTCCAGATCGACCGCCCGCCGGGCCTCCTGCGTGCCGGCGCTCCAGTTCCAGTCGATGAAGAACAGAACGAGGGCCAGTTCCAGGCGTGACTGCGAGGCCGTCTCGTCCAGACGGACGGCCTCTTCCGCGGCTGCCCGCGCTCTGGGGTAGGCCTCCTCGCGGGGCAGGAGCCCACGGAATCCCGATGCCAGATACGCATCGGCGAGGGCCGCGTGACCCAGACTGTACGTTGGATCCAGGCTGACCGCTTGCCTGGCGTATTCGAGTCCAAGGCGGATTCCCTCGGCCGACTCCTTGAGGCTGTGGTGGCGGCTCTTCAGGAACAGGCGGTACGCGTCCGAATTGGAAGGATCCAGGCGGGTGAGCGCCTGCTCGTCTTCACGCGACAGACGAATCCGTAGCTCCCGGGAGATCTGGGTTACCAGGTCCGACTGCACCTCCAGGACATCCGCGACGGTTCGGTCGTATTGGCGACTCCACAGATTGGCCAGCTCGACGACGTCGATCAGCTCGGCGCGCACCACCAGCCGGTCTCCGACCTCACGCACACTTCCGGTCACGAGAGCCCCTACGTGCAGCTCGGCCCCGACCAGGCCGAGGTCGTCGGCACTCGAGTAACGACCCGAAACACCGCCGGGGACCACTCTCAGCTCGGCCAGCTCGGAGAGCCTGTCGATCAGGTTTTCCGTGATTCCCTCGCTCAGGTACGCGCCGTCCGGATCCGCGCTGAGGTTGACGAACGGCAAGACCGCCACGCTGTCGATCGATCCCCCGAAGCCCGTTCGGAATATGGTGATGGCGAACGCAATTCCGGCTGCGACGAGGCCGATCCCGAGCACGGTCCTGGAGGCCCTCGGCGACGACGGCTCGGCCGCAGCCACCGTCGGCCCACGGGTCACGGGCGCCATCGCCTCGTCGATTTCGAGACGCGCATCGCGGATATCCCGGCACCGGCGACCCGGGTCTTTCTGGAGACATCGGCCAAGCAGCGACCGGATGCCGTCCGGTGTTCCCGAGGGCAGCGCGCCCCAGTCGGGCTCGTCGTGGAGGGTGGTCATCAGGGACTCGATGAACGTCCTTCCAGGGAATGCCCGTCGGCCTGTGAGCATCTCATACAGCAGGCACCCGAACGCCCAGATGTCCGCCTGCCTGTCCGCTGGCCGTCCACTGGCCTGTTCCGGCGCCATGTATCCGGCCGTTCCCACCAACACACCCGCCTCGGTGGCGAGATCAGCCCCCATCTCCGTGGTCAGGTCCACGCCAACCAGGTCGCCGGAGAGCGCTTTGGCGACCCCAAAGTCCAGCACCTTCACGCTGCCCTTCGGCGTCACCTTGATGTTGGCGGGCTTGAGATCACGGTGGACGATCCCTCGCTCGTGCGCCGCTTCCAGCCCTCGCGCGATCTCAGTCGCGATGCGAAGCGCCTCGTCTACGCTCAATCGGGGCACCCGGCCGGTAGCCGTCCGCGCAGCGCGGCCCGCAACTCCCTCGCTCGACTCCCCACGGGCAGAATCGACAGACCCCATCAACTCCTCCAGGGTCTTCCCCTCCACCAGTTCCAGCACGAGGGCCTGGATTCCCTCGCCCTCGACCAGGCCGTGGATGGTGGAGACGTTGGGATGATTCAGGGAGGCCAGCAGTCGCGCTTCGCGCCGGAACCGGGCCAGACGGTCCGGATCATCGGCCAGGTCGGCCGGAAGCACCTTGAGCGCCACTTCCCGACCCAGCGACCTGTCGAGCGCACGGTACACGACACCCATGCCGCCGGTAGCGAGGTGCCCGGTCACCTCATAGGGGCCGATCCGCGTTCCCACGGCCAGTGACATACTCCACTTTGCGGCTTCGAGAACGGGTGCGGCAAGCGGCGAGACTGCCCCAGCGGTCCGGGGTGGCCCCCAACCGGTGACTCCGCTGCCGCGAGCCGGCTGAGGATCGCGTCAGCCCGCAGGTCAGCGCCGGAACAAGTACGACGTCTTGAAGAAGAACCGCCGCTTGATCTCCAGAAGGGCATCGGCGTCCACGTACCGCTCCCCGTCCCAGCGGGTCCGATCGTGGAGGGCGCCGTAGCCGACATGCACGACCGTCCCCGGGATGTACGTGAATGAGAGGAGGAGGTCGGACAGGAGCTCGTCGCGAAACCAGTTGTACTCGGCGATCATCCGGAAGAACAGATAGCGGTTGGGCTGATAGGTGGCCCGCCCACGGAGCAGCGTCACGTCGAACAGCTTCTCCGAGTCGCTATCGCGGAAGAAGTCCGCGGAGTTGAGGCTCGCCTCGGCGTCGAAGCGAGGCGAGGGCTGAAGCCTCAAGGTCGCACTGAAGGAACGTGTGCGGCCCTGGAACGGAGCCTCCGTGAAGATGGGCGTGGTCTCGGACCGGTAGCTCAGGCTGAAGTTGCCCTTGTTGGTCAGGAGCCCGCCCGACGTGAGCATGTAGCCGGTGTTGTCGAACTCCTCGCCCCGGAACACCTCGGACCCGTGAAGGAGCATGGCCTGCAGGCGCAGGCTTCCGAACAGTTGATTGTTCAGGGCAAGTCGGGTGTCGGATTCCCAGATTCCGCTCGGGTGGTCCCTCGTTTGCCCGGAGGACAGCTCGAGCGAGATGCGGCGCACGTTGGGGATATCGGGAAAGAACCGAACCCGCACGAGGCCTGCCGCGCGAAACAACCCGGTGCGGGTGACGAATCCCACGTCGGAGGCGTAGTCCTCCGATATGTCGAGCGCCTCGACGTTCCAGTCCAAACGTCGCGTGCTGGAAGACAAGAGAGCGGCCACCGAGTGTCCGTTGTCCGTGATCCCGGCGTCCCGGTCGGGACGGGTCCGACTCCCAATCAGGTGCATGTCCAGCAGCGAGGACTGGCCCACCCGTAGCTGACCGTCCACTCCCAGCACGCGGTTGGAGCGCGTCTCGGTCTCCCGGCCCGCGTACACGCCGCCCAGGTAGCTGTCGCCGCTCAACGAGCGCTTGTACCGAAGAACAGGGACCTGGGCGTACTCGGTTTGCCCGCCCACCCCGGCCAGCTCGTCCACCGCGTAGATCGAAGCGATCGTGTGATTCTCTCCGATCCTACCCGAGAGTCGCGTGCCCCCAATGGGGTCCGCGATGGTGCGCGTGTGCACGACGGACCGGAGCGGATTCCGACCGCCCGTCGCCGCGAGCCCGAACTGCTCGCGGCCCTCGAGGAAGAAGGGGCGCTTCTCGGAAAAGAAGAGGGGGCTCCGAAGGTTGACGTCCACCTGTGCCGCGTCGGCCTCTACCTGACTGAAATCGGGATTGTACGTCCCGTCGAGTACCAGGTCGGACGTGAGCCCCAGCTTCCCGGTCACACTGAACTCGCCTTCCTCGTAGGCCGTGGCGAGCCTCCCCTGGGTTGCCGCCTTGTCGATCGTGTAGGTGGCAGCGGGAAGGATTTCGAGCAGCCGTGAGTTCACCATGCCCGGATACGTCAGGGGATGCATCTGGTTGAGCCACTGGCCAGCTCGCGTCGGGTCCAGCTCCGGATTCGTTCCCAACTGGGAGTTGCGAGTGATCTGGCGCTCGAAGATCACGCCCATGCGGACTGGGTCTCCGTCCTGGAATCGGATGCTCTTGAGCGGGATCTGCACCTCGATCGTGTAGCCGCGTTCCTCGATCCGGCCAGCGCTATACCATACGAGGTCCACACCCGCGTCTTCGGTCCCCCCGGTGAAGCGAGTGTCGCCTTGGATCCCGTGCGGATTGATATAGAAGGCGTAGAGGGACTGGGCGTCGCCGAACGAGTCCAGGTTGATGGCCACCCAGTCGTCCTGCCGGATGTTGTCGCGGGCCGTGACCGAGGCCCTGATCTGCGACGGCTCCGGGTCGAACGCGAGGAATCCGAAGTAGAGGTTGTGCTCGTCGTAGCCCATGTAGACGCGGGTGTCGCCCAACATGGACGCGCCATAGTCCGGCACATAGGTGCGAAAGCCGTCGATCATGGCCGCTTGCTCCCACTCGGTCTCGTCCAGCACGCCGTCGATCCGCGGTGCGGCCGTCATGTAGGTCGGCTGCCAGGGATCCGGGGCCTGCGCGCTCAGAGGCAGACACCACCCCGCCATCGTCAGGGCAGCCAGGGAGAGCGGGCCGAATGGGCGCGGTGGCGACGACCACCGCCGGTCGATAGAGAGACTCGCGCTCATCTCTCCGGCCTCTCCGCGTGGTCCGACGGAAGCTCAGCGAGTCCGGCGTCCACGGCCGCTTGGAGCTCGGGCGCGATGTTGCCGCCGCTCACGATGAGCACGGTAGGACCGGGCAGGGCATCGAGCTTCCGGTAGGCGGCGAGGGCCGCGGCGCCGGCCGGCTCGGCCACCACGTCCTCCTCGACCTGGAGCTGGCGCACGGCCTCGAACAGCTCTCGCTCGGACACGAGCACGAAGTCGTCCACCAGCGCCTGGATAGCCTCCACGTTGGACGGGTCGGTCGTGCGGGTCGCGAGCCCGTCCGCGATCGTGTCACACGTCTCGGTCGACACCGCGCGGCCGCTCCTCCAGGACCGTGCGTAGGCCGGGGCCTGTTCGGCCTGGACCCCGATGACCTGAACGTCGGGCTTCAGATGCCTGACGGCCGCGGCCACCCCGCGGATCAGGGCGGTGTCGCCGACTGGCACGACGATCCGGGATGCATCCGGAAGCTCGTCCAGAATCTCGAGCGCGATGGTCGCCGGACCCGCGGGCAGGTTGGGGTCGGTCGCGTCGTCCAGCACGAACGCCCCCGATTCGCTCGCGTAGGCGTCGGCTGCCTCCCGGGCTGCCGTGATGTCTCTACCAACCTCCGAAAGGGACGCGCCCAGCCGTGTGATCCCCTCGCACTTGGCGGGGTTGGACGATTCCGGGACGAATATCCGCACGGGGATCCCGAGCTCGCGGCCCGCGAACGCGGTTGCCAGGCCGTGGTTACCGGTCGACGCCGCTACCACCTCCGGCACAGGGCTGTCGCGGAGTCGCGCCCACAGGCCGTAGAGCGCGCCCCGGACCTTGAAGGATCCCGTCGGGAGGCGGCCCTCGAGCTTCAGGTAGAGCGCGCACACTGGGTCCCGTTCGAGCTCGGCGGCTGCCACGAGAGGGGTGGGCTGGAAGTGGGGCTCGAGCACCTCGCGGGCCTCCAGGATCCGGCTCCAGGAGACGATTCCCGTGGTCCGGTCGTCATCCCCCGGCCGCATTGGGGTGCTCAGGGCCGGTCGCCGGCCTCGACGCCCGACATCAGCAGCAGGAGGGCCGTCCCAATCAGGACCACGACTCCTGCGAAAATCGCGGTTCTCCTGCCGGAGGACTGCATGGCCGCTTCGACGTGGGCGATGTCCGCGATCAGGACCGACACGATCCCCTGGCCGAGCGGGCCGACGAGCGTGTCTCCGACTACACGGACCGCGTCCCGTTCATTCCCCTCGAGCTGAAAGCGGACGCTGTCCGC
>JAHEKN010000213.1 GCA_024638305.1 Gemmatimonadota bacterium
GGCATTGCCGTTCCTGGACGCGATGGTGCCAGCCGGGCGCCTTTGGGCGCGGTCGGTTCCCGAGCTCGACCGCACGCGCCTGGTGGCCATCGAGCTGGTACACGGCGCCGCCGGCTGCAACGACTGGGGGGCCACGCAGAACCTCTGGGCGCCGGCCCAGGTGGGGCGCGAATTCGACCTGAGCCCGAGTGCGTTGAGCCCGCTCGAGGCGTATCGCGACATGCTCACCATCGTGAGCAACACCGACGTCCGGAACGCAGAGGCGGTCGCGCCCGGTGAGATCGGTGGTGACCACTTCCGGTCGAGTGCCGTGTTCCTGACGCAGGCCCATCCCAAGCAGACCCGCGGATCGGACGTGTTCGTGGGCACGTCGATGGACCAGCTCTACGCCCAGCGCTTCGGGCAGGACACGCCCATCCCGTCCATGCAGCTCTGCATCGAGAACGTGGATCAGTCGGGTGGCTGCGCGTACGGCTACGCCTGCGTCTACACGGACTCGATCAGTTGGGCCTCGCCCTCCGAGCCGCTGCCCATGGTCCGGGACCCGCGCGTCGCGTTCGACCTGATTTTCGGGGCCGGGGGCACAGCCGAGGAGCGTGCTGCCCGTCGCCGGACCAACCGGAGCGTGCTGGACTGGATCGTTGACGAGGTCGCCTACCTCCGCCGTGAGCTGGGCCCCAACGACCAGCAACGCCTGGAACGCTACCTGGAGGACGTCCGCGAGCTCGAGCGCCGCATCGAGGGCGTCGAGGCCAGGAACACCAGCGGCGATGTGCGGGCGCTTCCGGAGGCTCCGGCGGGCGTGCCGGACTCGTTCGAGGACCACGTGAAGATCATGTTCGACCTGCAGGCCCTCGCCTTCGCGTCGGACATGACTCGGGTCTTCTCGTTCAAGACCGGACGGGACGCGTCCGGGCGTGTCTACCCGGAGAGCGGCATCGACAAGCCGTTCCACCCGGCGTCCCACCACGGGGGCAACGAGGAAGCGATCCTGGATTTCTTCCGGATCAACCGATACCACGTGAGCCTGCTGCCGTACTTCCTGGACAAGTTGGCCGGGCTCGAGGAGGGAGACGCCACCCTGCTCGACAAGACCATGATCGTGTTCGGGTCTCCCATGGCGGACGGCAACCTCCACAATCACCGCCGCTGTCCGCTCGTCCTCCTGGGCGGCGCCAACGGCCAGCTTCCGGGGGGCGTGCACCTCCGGGCGCCGGACGGAGAGCCGATGGCCAACGTGATGCTGACCCTCCTCCACGGGCTGGGCCTGGAGGACGTGGAGCGCTTTGGCGACAGCACCCAGCCGTTCTCGTTGACGGTCTGATGCGGGGCGCCAGGGCGGTCGCCGGCCTTCTGCTCCTGATTCCCCTATCGGGGGCCGGCGGCTCGGTGGCCGTGGATGCGCCTGTCGCCGACGCAGCCATGCGGGGAAACGCTGCCGAGGTGCGCGCGCTCATCGAGCGGGGCGCGGACGTGAACGCGGCGCAGGGGGACGGCATGACCGCTCTCCACTGGGCCGGGCACCGCGGCAACGCGGAGATTGCCGAGCTGTTGCTCGCGGCCGCCGCGGACCCGGATCCGAGGACGCGGAACGGGCACTACACGCCGCTCCATCTGGCCGCGCGCGCGGGACACGCGGCCGTGGTCGACGTCCTGCTGAGCGGCGGCGCGGACGCTGAGGTGACCACCGCCACGGGAGCGACGACGGCGCTTCACCTGGCGGCGGCGGCGGGAAGCGAAGGGGCGGTGCGGGCTCTTCTCCGGCACGGAGCCGACGTGAATGCGCGCGAGTCCGAGTGGGGGCAGACACCGCTGATGTTCGCGTCGTCGTATGGGCGGCTGGCGGCCGTGACGGCGCTGCTCGCGGGAGGGGCGGACCCCGCCCTGCTGACGCGCGTCGTGGACATCCCGGCCCGGGCTGGTGTGGACGACGCGGCCGGAGCCGTGCGGGACAGCATCCTCGCGGAGTTCCGGGCGGAGCACGCCAACGGCAATCTCAACTGGCGTCCCACGCCCGAGCAGGTTCGGACGGCCGTCCGGGCCGCGCAGGAGGTCCAGCGCACCCTGGGCGACGCCGAGGAAGAGGAGGAGGAGGTCGATCCCCAGTCGGAGGACTTCGCGGGCTTCACGGGTTTGGTGGGAACCCAGGGCGGCTTGACCGCGCTCCTGCACGCAGCGCGCGAAGGGCACCTCGAGACGGCCCGCGCGCTCCTCGACTCCGGGGCGGACGTGAATCAGGTGAGCGCGGGAGACCACACCAGCCCGATGTTGATGGCGACCATCAACGGGCACTTCGACCTGGCACTCGAGCTGCTGGAGCGGGGCGCTGACCCGAATCTGGCGAGCGACGCCGGTGCGACGCCGCTCTTCACGGCGCTCAATACGCACTGGGCGCCCAAGTCGCGCTATCCACAACAGCAGGCCTACCAGCACCAGCGCTCGGACTTCCTGGAGACCATGCGAGCGCTGCTCGCGGCGGGCGCCGATCCGAACGTGCGGCTTCGGAGGCACCTCTGGTACATGTCGTACACGTTCGACCTGCTGCGCGTGAACGTGGCTGGGGCTACACCGTTCTGGCGGGCGGCGTACGCCACCGACGTGGAGGCCATGAAGCTGTTGGTGGCGCATGGGGCCAATCCGAACGTGCCCACCATCAAGCCGCCCGCACGCCGTCGCCGCGGAGGAGGCAGTGGGGGTGGTGGCACCGACGACCCGTCCGGCCTGCCACCGGTCCCCGACGGCGGGCCCGGCGTCTGGCCCATCCATGCGGCGTCGGGCGTGGGGTACGGGGAGGGCTTCGCCGGCAACTCCCACCGGCACGTGCCCAATGGATGGCTGCCGTCCGTTCGGTACCTGATCGAGGAGCTGGGCGTTGACGTGAACGCTCGGGATCACAACGGCTACAATGCCGTCCACCATGCCGCCGCGCGGGGCGACAACGACCTGATCCGCTACCTGGTGGAAAAAGGCGCCGACGTGATGGCCGTGAGCCGGGCGGGACAGACGACGGTCGACATGGCCAACGGTCCGTTCCAGCGCATCCAGCCCTTCCCGGAGACCATCGCGCTCCTCGAGGGACTCGGTGCCATCAACAACCACAACTGCGTGTCCTGCTGAGGTCCTCCCATGCTTCGAGTTCGATCCAGGCCGGTATGCGCCGGCCTCGCGCTACTGCTCTCCTCCTGCGCGCCGTCCGGATCCGAGGAGCCGTTCGACGTGGTGGAAGCCACCATCCCGGAAATGCAGCAGGCCATGGAAGAGGGGCGGATCACGGCGCGTGAGCTCGTCGAGGCGCACCTGATCCGCATCGCCCTCTACGAGGAGCTGGTGAACGCGACCATCTCCGTGAACGCGAACGCGCTCGCGGAGGCCGACCGGCTGGACCGGGAGCGAGCGGAAGGACGGGTACGCGGTCCCCTCCACGGGATCCCGGTCGCGCTCAAGGACAACGTCCACACCACCGACATCCCCACTACGGGCGGTGCGCTGGCCTTCGAGGGATACTTCCCACCCTACGACGCCACCCTCACCGCCAACCTGAGGGAGGCGGGGGCCATCATTCTCGCCAAGACCGTCATGACCGAGCTCGCCAACTTCAAGGCGAACGGTATGCCCGGGAATTACAGCGCCGTGGGCGGCTACGGTCTCAACCCCTACGACCCGCGGCGCGAGCCGCGCGAAGGCCGCAACGACGGCCGCCCGGTGATGGGGGTCGGTGGCTCCAGCTCGGGGATCGGTACGGCCGCGAGCTTCTGGGCGGCCAACGTGGGCACCGAGACGTCCGGCTCCATCCTCTCACCGTCGAACGCCAACATGCTGGCCGGCATCAAGCCCACGGTAGGGCGGGTGAGCCGCTGGGGCGTGATCCCCATCACGGGGGATCAGGACACGGCCGGTCCGATGGCGCGGACGGTCACGGACGCGGCCATCCTGCTCGGGGCGCTCGAGAGTGCCGTGCCCGATCCCAATGACCCGGCCATGGGGCTCTGCGAGCCACCAGCGGGCGGGGATTATCGGCCCCACCTCAGGGCGGACGGGCTGGCCGGCGCGCGCATCGGGATTCCGCGGGCACTGTACTACGATTCCGTGGCGGTGCCCGGCACGGACCAGGAGCAGGGCCGGCTCTCCGCCGAGGGGAAAGCCATCATGGACGAGGCCATCCGCATCCTGACCGAGCAGGGCGCCGTGATCGTCGACCCGGCCGACATCCCGAGCGTGCTCGACCCCGATCCCGAGAACAACCTCATGACCGCCGGCCGGAGCAGCGTGCTGTGGTACGGTATGAAGCGAGATTTCAATGCCTGGCTCGCAACGCTGGGCGACTCCGCTCCGGTGCGCACGCTCACGGAGCTCCGTGAGTGGAACCTGGCCCACGAGCGGGCCGGGGCCAACAAGTACGAACAGGCCAACCTGGACCGATCGGACGAAGTCGACCTGGAGCGTGACCGCGCCCAGTACGAGGAGGATCGCGCCCGCGACGTGCGCCTGAACGGGGAGCACGGGATCGACGGGGTAATGACGGCGCTCGAGCTCGATGCCCTGCTGTTCCCCGGATCGGGCGGGGCCGGCCTGGCCGCTCGGCCGGGCTACCCGACCGTGATCGTTCCCTTCGCGTTTCTGGCGGCAGATTCCGATCCGCCGATGCCCGAGGGCTTCGACGCCAAGCCGCGACCGTTCGGGGTGAGCTTCACCGGTGGCGCATGCAGTGAGCCCCGCCTGATAGAGTTGGCGTACGCCTTCGAGCAGGCGACGAAGCGCCGTGTGCCTCCGCCGTCGACGCCTTAGACGCCGTGGGCGTTGCCGCCGCGCTCCCCTGGTGGGAGCGGCGGTCCTCCTCGGGGCGGGGTGCGCAGCGCCTCCGCCCACCTTGGAGCTACCAGCGCGTGAGCCGGACGCGCCAGGCGGGGCGCAGATCGTCGAGGCGGTCCGCGACCTCGGGTTGGAGGCGCGTGAAGAGCGGATCTACCAGGAGGTAGCACGCGGGAACGTGCCCGACTCGTACCGGATCCTCCGCCCCGTCGATTTGCGGGCAGAGGTCGGAGGCCTGGAGCACGAGGTGACGTTCTGGGTCGCCCCGGACTACGTGGTCGTGGGATCGGACGACGACTACTTCCGCTTTCCGCTGTCACCCCAGGTGGGCCAGCGCATCGCGAACCTCGCGGGCGCATCGCTTCCGACGCCTCGCATGGTGGACGCGATCTGGAGGTCGGCGGAGATCCACCTGGCCCCGATCCGCATGCGGCCGGACATGACGATGGTGACGGTCCCGGTCTTCGAGCACCACGAGCGCCTGGTGCGCGGGCAACGCATGGCGTACGGCGCCGAGACGGGTGTGTTCCTGGCTGGCCATCGCAAGGACGTCGTGCTGGTGCCCGCGCTCGACACGCTGCCGGGTCGCGTAGCCATCTATGGATGGCACAGGCAGGACGGTCGCCCGGTTCAACCCGTCTACGTGGGCCACTCGGACCGTTGGGTCGATTACAGCCACGGCGTCCGGCTGGTGCACCGCCACATCATGATCGACGGAGTCCCGCACGACCTGCAGGACGTCCTCCGCGACGCCGCGCTGGCCCCGCTCCTGAGCGCCGACGGTTCGATGGCCGAGCCGCGCTATTCGATCGAGCCGGGCGAGCCAGTCGGCCTGCCCGACACCGCCGAGGCTTCTGAGCAGCAGTCGCCCTAGCGCGTGCTCACCAGGATGGCTCCGCCCCCGTGGTTGAGCCCGAACCG
>JAHEKN010000214.1 GCA_024638305.1 Gemmatimonadota bacterium
GTCGACCGCTACACGGCCTCCGCCGCGGAGATCATCACGGGCGCCCTCCAGGATCACGACAGGGCGGTCGTCCTGGGTGAGCGCACATTCGGCAAAGGCATCGTGCAGACGCTGTTGCCCCTGCCGGCGGGCCGCCAGATGCGGCTCACGACGGGCGCGTGGTACACGCCCCTGGGACGGTCGCTCCATCGCGCGCGCACGCGCAGTGGGGAGCTGGTGCCCGAGGACGCAGATACGCTGCCGGTGTATGTGACCGATTCTGGACGCTCCATCCGTGGCGGTGGCGGGATCTTCCCCGACCTCGAGGTGGAGGAAGACACGATGACGATCGCCGAGCGTGACCTGTTCAACGCAGCCGGGCGCTCGGAGGTCCCCCTCAACCTGCGGATCGCCGAAGAGGCGCTCGAGATCGCCAAGGCGGCGCTCGCCGAGAATCGGCCCGCCACGGTCCCGGCGGATCGGCTGGCGGCCTTCGGCGACCGACTCATCGCCGAGGGTCTCCCCGCCGCGTCGATGGACGCCGCGGGAGTCCGGGATTACGTCGCCTGGCGGGTCCGCATGGCTGCGGCCGAACGGGCCGGCGCGCTGGGGCTCTCCCTGGAGCACCGGCTGGAGCGCGACCGCGTCCTGACCGAGGCCGTGACACTCCTCGAACGGGCGGCCGATCAGGGCGACCTGTTCGCGGCCGTAGGGTCGGCCAACGGCGCCCGCAACCGGACCGGTCCGGAGCTCCACTAGCCTCCCAGGTCGCGGAGGGGTCAGCGGTCGGCTGAGCTCGTCGAGGGCTAGCCCCTCGGGTGGTGGCTCCGGTGAACGTCGACCAGATAGCGCCGGTCGACGTGAGTGTAGACCTGCGTGGTCGAGATATCGGCGTGGCCCAGCAGCTCCTGCACGACCGCCAGGTCCGCCCCACCCTCGAGCAGGTGGGTGGCGCAGCTGTGGCGGAGCGTGTGGGGGGACACCTCCTTGGTGAGTCCCGCCCGCCGGGCAGCGTCCTTCACGATCGACCACACCGACACCCGGGAGAGCGGCGTGCCGCGGCGGTTGAGGAACAGGGACCGGCTTCCGGTGCGGTGGGCGAGCCCCGGCCTGAGCGACCGGACGTAGCGCTCCAGCGCCGTGCGGGCCGCGCGTCCGAGCGGGACGATGCGCTCCTTGGAGCCCTTTCCGAACACGGTGCAGGTCTCGAGCGACCCATCCAGCGCGTCGAGCCGCAGGCCCGTGAGCTCGGAGACCCGCATCCCGCTGGAATAGAGCACCTCCAGAATCGCGCGGTCCCGCCAGTACAGGGGCTTGTCGGGGTCGGGCGCGTCCAGAAGACGGATCACCTCGGCCACGGAGAGCGTGTCGGGGAGACGGCGCCAGGTCCGGGGCGTCTCCATGCGATCGGTCGGGTCCTGTTCCAGATGCCGCTCCTCGACCAGGAAGCGAAAGTAGGTGCGCACTGCCGAGATCGATCTCCGAATCGACGACGCGCGGAGTCCGCGGTCCTTGAGGGCGAACACGAACTCCCGCAGGTGGCCAGGCTCCACACGCTCGGGGGCATGGACGCCCCGCTCCGCGAGATGGCTCGCCAACCGACGCACGTCCCTGAGATACCCGTCGATGGTTCGCTCCGAGAGACCGCGCTCGAGCGCCAGATGATCGACGAAGGCCTCGACGAGGAAGTCCGCGTCCGCGGTCCCGGAAGGCACGTCCGTCATCCCCCGCGCTCCACACCCGGCGTCGACGGTCGTTCGGGCTCACGCGTCCGCCGCCACCAGACCACGAGGAGCCCGAGCAGCACGAGCGCCAGCGCCAGGAAGAGCAGGTTCGCCCTCCCGACCGCGTCCTGAATCTCGTCGAGGTTCTCGCCGGCCGACGCGCCCAGGTAGGTGAGCCCGCCGTACCAGATCGCCGACGCGACCAACACCGGTGGGGCCACGGCGCGGAGCCTGAGCCTGGAGACGCCGGCGAACACGGGAACCACCGCGCGGAGACCCGGGAGGAAGCGGGTGACGAAGAGAGCCACCACGCCCCAGCGCGCATAGAAACGGTCGACCCGCTCGAGCTGCCCGGGACTCAGTAGGCGTTTCCCGCGACCGGACGCGAAGAACTCGGGCCCGAATCGATACCCTGCGAAGTAGACCAGCAGCGCAGACGCTACATTGCCCAACCACGTGGCGACGAAGACCAACTCCACCCGCGCCAGGCCCCGAGCCGACACGAATCCTCCGAACAGGACGAACGTGTCCGCGGGAATCGGCGGCACGACGTTCTCGATGGCCGCTCCGAGCCCCAGCACCACGTACACCAGCGCAGGCGGCAGACCCTCCAGGACGGCGAGAAGCGTCGTCATCGGGCGCGGAGTCGCCCTCGAGGCGCGGACCTCCCGAAGGGCTCGGCGTCCACCCGCGGGGCCCTAAGCGCCGCCGCGTTCCGGGCCCAAGAGGGCCACGGCGTGCACCGCTAGCCCCTCGCCCGCCCCGATCCACCCCAGACCTTCGTTGGTCTTGCCCTTGATGGAGAGGTCACCCGCGGCCTCCAGCTCGAGCACCGGTGCGAGGGCGCCGCGCATGGCCTCCACCCAGGGCGCGATCCGCGGACTCTCGCAGATCACCGTCACGTCCACGTTGACGACCCGGTACCCCCTGGCCTTCACGCGCGCCACCACCTGGCCGAGCAGGTCCACGGAGTCTGCGTCCCGCCACCGATCGTCGGAGGGCGGAAAATGCCGGCCGATGTCGCCGTCGGAGGCAGCCCCCAGGAGCGCGTCCGCCACGGCATGGGCGATCGCGTCCCCGTCCGAGTGGCCGGCCAGACCCGCGTGCTCCGGAATGAGGATGCCGCCAAGTCGGAGTGGGCGGGAGGCGTCGAACCGGTGCGAGTCGTACCCTAGGCCGATCCGCACGGGATCATTCTTCCCAGCGCCGAAACGCCAAGCAGACGTTGTGTCCCCCGAAGCCGAACGAGTTCGATAGCGCGAGATGCACCGATCGCTCGACCGGTCCGTGCGTCGCGTAGTCGAGATCGCACTCGGGGTCGGGTGTCTCGTAGTTGATCGTCGGCGGGATCACGCCGTTCCGGCACGCGAGAGCGGAGAACGCCCCCTCCAGAGCGCCGGACGCTCCGAGCAGGTGCCCGGTGGCGGATTTGGTCGAGCTCACCACCAACGCCCGCGCGTGATCCCCGAACACCGTCTTGATGGCCTCGGTCTCCTGGGCGTCGTTCAGAGGTGTCGAGGTCCCGTGCGCATTGACGTAGTCCACATCCTTCGGCTCCGCGCCCGCGTCGTTGATCGCGTCGCGCATGGCCACCTGAGCGCCGACGTGCCCGGGAGGCGGGCTGGTGATGTGGAACGCGTCCCCCGAGGCGCCGTATCCAACGAGCTCAGCCACGATCGTGGCGCCGCGCGCCTCGGCGTGCTCCAGCGACTCGAGGATCAGCGCACCCGCCCCCTCACCGATCACGAAACCGTCGCGCTCGGCGTCGAACGGTCGACTGGCCCGCGCGGGATCGTCGTTCCGGGTGGACATGGCCTTCATGGCCCCGAATCCGGCGATCGTGAGCGGCGTGACAGCGGCCTCGGAGCCTCCGGCGATCACCATGTCGGAATCTCCCCGCTGGACCGAGCGGAGCCCTTCGCCAATCGCATGCGCGCCCGATGCGCAGGCCGAAACCGTGGCGAAGTTCACACCCTTGAGCCCGTAGCGGATGGAGATCAGGCCCGCGGCGATGTCTGGGATGAACATGGGCACGAAGAACGGACTGACCCGCCCGGGACCGCGCTCCACGATGGCCCGGGCGTTGTCCTCCATGGTGTTCATCCCGCCGACGCCACTGCCGAAGATGACCCCGCAGCGCTCGGCCGCCGTCCCGTCCGGGACACCGGACAGACCGGCGGACTCCATGGCCTCGCTGGCGGCGGCCAGGGCGAACTGGGCAAAGCGGTCGAACCGGCGCGCATCCTTCTTGTCCATCCAGATGTTCGGGTCGAACCCGTCCACCTCGCACGCGATCCGGGTCGTGAACTGCTCGTCCGCATCGAAGAGGGTGATGGGACCCCCTCCGCTGACGCCCGCCAGGAGTGCGGTCCAACTCTCGTCGACCCCGATACCGACCGGTGTGACGAGCCCCATCCCAGTGATCACGACGCGCTTCTCGGTACGCGTACCGCCACTCGTCATGGCCCCACCCCTTTTTCCCGAATCCTGCGTGCCCGCGTTCCTACTCGTCGGACTCGGCGTTTGCTTTCAGGTACTTGACGGCGTCTCCGACCGTCCGCATCTGCTCGGCGTCCTCGTCCGGAATGTCGATCCCGAACTCCTCCTCGAACGCCATCACCAGCTCCACCGTATCGAGCGAATCGGCCCCGAGGTCGTCCACGAACGACGCTTCCGCCGTGACCTTCTCGGCCTCCACGCCCAGCTCGTTGATGATGATCTCTTTGACCTTGGCTTCGACGGTCTCCGCCATTGCCTTCCTCTTTGTGTTGAGTGCTTCGATTGCGACGTATCTAATCCCCTTGGAGTCCGTGGGAAACGGCCCCAGGGGCGAGAGCGACCGATCTCTTTGTACCGAACGGCCGGGAAGTTCCCTACATGACCATCCCGCCGTCAACGGCGATCACCTGGCCGGTAATGTAGCGCGCTTCGTCCCCGGCAAGAAACCGCACCAGGCCGGCGATATCAGCCGGTTCCCCCAACCGTCCGAGGGGGATGGCGGACTGGAGCCGTTCGACCGCGTCCGCACCCAGCTCGGCAGTCATGTCCGTGCTGATGAAGCCGGGGGCTACGGCGTTGCAGCGGACGCCACGTGAGGCCAGCTCCTTGGCGACGCTCTTGGTGAGTCCGATCAGGCCCGCCTTCGAGGCTGCGTAGTTGGCCTGACCCGCGTTGCCGATGATGCCCACGACCGACGTGATATTGATGATCGACCCTGAGCGCGCCTTCATCATCGAGCGGGTCACGGCCTTCGTCATGTTGAAGGCCCCCTTGAGGTTGGTCGCGATGACCTCATCCCAGTCCTCATCTTTCAGACGAAGCAGGATGTTGTCGCGGGTGATTCCGGCGTTGTTCACCAGCACGTCAATCTGCCCCAGCTCGGACTCCACCGCGGCCACGGTTGCCGCAGCTTGACCGGCGTCGGCGACGTCGCAGGCCAGTCCGATGTGCCCCTCGCCGGGCAGGGACTGGGCCGCGTCGACAGCGCGCGCGTGGTCCCGCCCGATCACCGCGACGCGCCAGCCGACTTCGGCCAAGGCGTGCGCGACGGCCAGTCCGATCCCGCGCGAGCCACCCGTGACGAGGGCGACGGAGCTCCCCTGCTCATCCATTGCTTTACATGCCCCCCTCGGTCACCCGCTCCCGGCGCCGGCGTTCTGCAGAAATCCCTCGACCGCCTCCGCTGTCCCCAGGGACGTGGTCGGCAGGTCCTTGACGATTCGCCGGTTGAGACCGGCCAGCACGGAACCCGGCCCCAGCTCGATGAACTCGGTGGCGCCGAGATCGGCCATGCGGACCACGGAAGAAGACCAGCGAACCGGAGCCGTCAGCTGCTCGACCAAGCGCGTCCGCGCCACTTCGGGATCGGACACGGGTTCGGCGGTGACGTTGGACACGACCGGAAAGGCGCTCCCCTGAAACACCGCGGCCGTCAGCGCGGCGTGGAGCCCTTCCTGGGCCGGGCGCATGAGCGGAGAATGGAACGCGCCCGATACGTTGAGGCGCACCACTTTGC
>JAHEKN010000215.1 GCA_024638305.1 Gemmatimonadota bacterium
GGTGCTGGACCGCTTCGGCGTCACGATCGACGGAGAGGGGTGACGGCCGGATGAGCGAGTCAGACATCGGGAAGGCACACGCCAAGCTGACGCGCAAGGTCATCGACCTTCCGGGCGTCACCGGCGTGGCGGTCGGCACCAAGGGTGGCCGGCCCTGCCTCAAGGTCTACGTGGAAGGCAAGGGTTCCGCGCTGACCGGAAAAATCCCGAGCGCCGTGCTCGGGCTGGACGTGGTGGTGGAGGAGACCGGCCGCTTCCGCCGACTGTAGCATCCGTACCGGCCGGCATCTTCGCTTGGCAGAGGGGCGACCGGCGGCGTACTCTCGAAGCATGCTCCAGCGTGTTGTTTCCGCCGTTTCCGCCGTGTTCGTCGTCGCTCTCGGCACTGGGCTTTCGGCCTGCACGGAGACCCCGCAGGCCGTCGGGGATCCGGCCAACGTCGAGTTGCCTCCCGTCACGCTCGACTGGGTAGGCTTCTACGCGGGGACCGCCTCGGGTACCGACGACGGTGTCGACTTCCAAAGCCGTCCGGTCGACATGCTGATTGTCTTCGACCATGCCCCGGCCCCGCGGTGTCCGGCCTGCGTCACGGTCCGCCTCATGACGTACTTCGACAAGGCCAACCTCGCGCCGCAGACCGCCATCGCGGCCACATGGACCTACGAGAGCGAGGGGTTTCGCCGAACGCTCAGGCTCCAGAAGTTCACCGCGGGATCGGGTCCCGGAGGACTGCTGCTCGGCGACATCCTCGTGGAGCAGCTCCGGCCGGACGGAATGTACGACGTGGTGCTCAGCGCGAATCTTGCGTTGGAAAGGGTGGTGTAGGGCGGCCGATCGGGGTCAGGCGACGGGCCGCCTGTGACGCTGGAGCGAATAGAGTGAGCGAGACCGGTTCGAGCGGGAGGGTACGATGAATCGCAAGGCTACCGTCCTCGTCGCTGCCCTGGTGGCGGCTGGATGCGTGGAGGCCACGACGGCGCCCCTCGAGATCCTCCCGGAGGCGACGCCCCTGCTGGCGGGCCTGCGCGACGCGGGTCCGGACGACGTGCCCGACGAGTACATCGTCCTGTTCGAGGACGGCGTCGCGGACGCAGACGCGCGTGCGCGCCTCATCATGGCCGGGTCGTCTGGGAACCTGCTCCAGGTCTACGAGCACGCGGTGAAGGGTTTCGCCGCCCGCATCCCCGCGAGCGAGCTGGCTCTTCTCCAGCACTACCGGGAAATCGGGCTCGTCGAGCGGAACCGTCTCGTGAGGAAGTCGGGGACGCAGACGGGCGCCACGTGGGGACTCGACCGCGTCGACCAACGCAACCTGCCGCTCGACGGCAGCTACACGTGGAACTCGGACGGGTCGGGCGTGCACGCCTACGTGCTCGACACGGGGATTCGCGCGACCCACAACGAGTTCGGTGGTCGCGCGGTGGGCGAGGCCACCTGGATCAACGACGGCAACGGCACTTTCGATTGTGACGGCCACGGCACCCACGTGGCGGGCACCATCGGCGGGACCACGTACGGCGTGGCCAAGCAGGTGCAGATCCACGCCCTGCGGGTGTTGGACTGCTCGGGCGTGGGACCGCTCTCCGGCGTGATCGCGGCCATCGACTGGGTCACCAACAACCACATCCCTCCGGCCGTGGCCAATCTGAGCCTGACCGGCGGAGCCTCGACCTCGTTGGACAACGCCGTGGCGGCGTCGGTGGCGGCGGGCGTCACGTACGCGGTCGCGGCCGGGAATCAGGCCATCAGCGCCTGCCTGCGCTCGCCGGCCCGCTCGCCCGACGCGATCACGGTCGGGAGCACCACGAGCTCCGACAACATGTCGTCGTTTTCGAACTTCGGGAGCTGCGTGGACGTGTTCGCGCCGGGATCGGGCATCACGTCGGCCTGGGCCACCAGCAACACGGCCATCGCCACCATCAGTGGCACGTCGATGGCGTCTCCGCACGTGGCCGGTGCCGCCGCGCTCTACCGTTCGGCCAACCCGACGCACACGCCGGCGCAGGTCATGTCGGCGCTCCTCTCCAACGCCACGAGTGGCGTGCTGGGCAACCTGGGGGCGGGATCGCCCGACCTGCTGCTCTACACGGGATTCATCGGCAGTCCGCCCCCACCGCCGCCGCCACCCACGCCACCCACCCTCACCCTGGTGGGGACGACACCGACCACTGCGACCTATCAGGGGGATTGGAGCGGCACGCCGCCCTTCGAGTGGGACGCCCGGCCGGACGATCCTGCCAACGGACCCATTCAGCACCAGACCACCAGCGCGACCACCGTCCAGTTCACGATGGGCAGGCAGTCCACGGACTACACCGCCACGTTCAAGGTCTGGGAGACCACCGGGGGATACACCCTGCTCGGGGCCGTGGGCTTCACGGTGCCGGGGGCCACACCTCCGCCGCCTCCCCCGCAGTTCACCTTGTCCGTGCAAGGAGCCGGAAGCGGCGACGGCGACGTGAGCGGCTCCGGAATCAACTGCCAGGTGCGGAGCGGAGCCACGTCGGGCACGTGTCAGATGGACTTCGACGACGGTACCGTCGTGACGCTGACCGCCACCCCCCTGGCGGGGTCCGCCTTCATCAGTTGGAGCGGGGCGTGCTCGGGAACCGCGAGCTGTCAGGTGACGATGGATCAAGCTCGGTCCGTCACCGCGACGTTCGACCTCCTCCCTCCGCCACCGCCGCCCAGCGGCCCGACCGTCAGCCTGATCGGCACGACCCCGAGCACCGCCACCTTCCAGGCCGACTGGAGTGGGACGGCTCCGTTCGAGTGGGACGCCCGTCCGAACAATCCGGCAAACGGGCCGAAACAACACGCGAGCACCAACAACACGACCGTCACCTTCACGATGAACCGTCAGTCGGCGGACTACCCGGCGACCTTCAAGGTCTGGGAGACCACGGGCGGATACACGCTCCTCGGATCCGTGGGCTTCACCGTGCCCGGGACGGCGACCCCGCCGCAACAATTCACCCTCGTGGTCACGGGTGCCGGCACCGGGGACGGCGACGTCACGGGCTCGGGGATCGCCTGCCAGGTGCGAGCGGGCGCGACCTCGGGCACGTGTCAGATGAGCTATGCCGACGGTACGCTGGTCACGCTCAACGCCGTGGCCCTCGCCGGGTCGTCGTTCGGCGCATGGGGCGGCGACTGCGCGGGCACGGGGAGTTGCACGGTCACCATGGACCAGGCCCGGAGCGTCACGGCCACGTTCGATCTGCTGCCACCGCCGCCACCGCCCACCGGCCCGACCGTCACATTGATCTCGACCACGGCGACCACGGCCACCTTCCAGGCCGACTGGACGGGCACGGCGCCGTTCGCGTGGGACGCGCGACCGGTCACCTCGGCCAACAGCCCAAAGCAGAACGGGACCACGAACGGCACGACCGTTCAGTTCACGCTCAACCGCCAGGCGTTCGACTATCCGGCCACGTTCAAGGTGTGGGAAACCGCGGGCGGATACACGCTCATCGGCACGGCCAACTTCACGGTCCCGAGCACGTAGCTGCGTGTCGTACCGGACGGAGGGCTTCGCTACTGGCCCTCCGTCCCCTCCGAGCCGCCGCCCTCGGGCCCCGCTGAGCCCTCGCCTTCGACGGGGGGGTTCCGCCGCCAATCGAGCCCGAGGCCCCACCCCCAGTCCAGGCCCAGGCTCCAGCGGGGCGTGAACTGCCATCCCAGTCGCGGCCGCCAGTCGAAGGGCGGCGGACCCACGGCCGGGGGCGGCGGGAGAGGCACGCTCCCGGGGCCGCCGATCAGCACACCCGTGCCGCCACTCGAGATCACCGGTGGCTTGGACCGCCGAGCGCAGCGGCAGAAAGCGGAGGCCTTCACCTCGTACGTGAGGAACGTGCGCTCCGACTCCCGCCTCCCCTGCTGGTACGGAATGCTGTCCGGGGGATTGGGCACCGTACGGCGCACCCGCCGGCCGGCGCGATTGGACTCGACCTTCACGTCGACGACGCAGAAGCCGTCCTCGCAGGTCCCCACACAGGTGTACGTGTCGAGCAGTTTCTCCCGCGCGGACTCGACGGCAGCGTCGCGGGCGCGTGCCCAATCATCGTCCGTGACCCCACCGATGGTCCCGGTCACGTCGTACTCACCCGACACCCAGTCGGTGGCGGTGTCCTTCGGGGCCACCGGCTCCCCGGTCTCTCGGTCCTGAAGCTCGCAGGCCATTGGCGTCTCCATCCTCCTCGGGCGCCGGTTCCGCCGCCCGTCTTCGGTTCAACCCTCAATCGATAGCGCGCCAAACGCGGCCCGAACCGGACGGCGGCCGTCCGGGCATCCTTGCGTCGCCGCCGATGACCACCCCCACTTGTGTTCCCGCCGACGCTCCCCACATCCCCGAGACCGATGGAAGCCGAACAGGCCCGCGCGCTCCTGAGCGATCCCATGTCCGTGTTCGCGTTCCTGGCGGCCATCGTCGCGCTCATTTTCTGGGTCTCCGGGCTCGAGCGCTTCCGGAAGACCTTCGAGGTCATCCCGCCCGTCATCTACGTCTACTTCCTGCCGATGCTCACGACCACCTTCGGCATCACGCCCGCCTCTTCGGCCGCCTACGACTGGATGACCGGCTACCTGCTGCCGTTCGCGCTCCTGCTCCTCATGATCTCGATCGACCTCAAGAGCCTGGCCCGCCTCGGGCCCACGGCGCTCGTCATGGTCGTGGCGGGCACGGTCGGGATCATCATCGGAGGCCCGATCGCGCTGCTCCTTTTCAAGGGGTTCCTTCCCCCGGACGCGTGGCAGGGCTTCGCGGCGCTCTCGGGGAGTTGGATCGGCGGGACCGCCAACATGGTCGCGATCGCCGAGAGCGTGGGGACTCCGGAGTCCGCGTTCGGGCCGGTCATCGTGGTGGACACGGTGGTCGGCTACGGCTGGATGGGCGTGCTGCTGGTGTTCAGCGGCTATCAGGCGTTCTTCGACCGGAAGACCGGAGCCAACACGGCGGCCATCGAGGACACCAATCGGCGGCTCGCCGAGATGGACCGCGACCGCCACCCCACCACGCTGCGGGACTTCGCGGTGATGTGCGGGATGGGCATGGCCGGCGCGGTGCTGTCGGTGGTGCTGGGTCAGAGGCTCCCTCGCCTGGGCGACCCGACCATCATCAGCAACACCACCTGGGCGGTGCTGATCGTGGTGACCGGCGGGCTCCTGCTCTCGTTCACGCGACTCCGCGAGTACGAGAAGGTCGGGGCCTCGGGCCTCGGCTACACGGCCCTCTATCTCCTCCTGGCGGGGATCGGAGCCCAGGCCGACCTCAAGGCGGTCATGCAGGCCCCCGTCTATCTGGTGGCCGGAGCCGTGTGGATCTCCATCCACATCGCCGTGCTGCTCCTGGCCGCCCGAATCGTGAAGGCGCCCCTGTTCTTCGTGGCGACGGGGAGCATGGCCAACATCGGCGGGGCCGCGTCGGCGCCGGTGGTCGCCGGGGTCTACCATCCCGCCATGGCGCCGGTCGGCCTCCTGATGGCCGTGGCCGGCTACATCCTGGGCATCTACGGCGCGCTCGCATGCGCGTGGCTGCTCGCAATCGTGGGGACCTAGACTCCAGGCGGGCACACGGTCGCCCGGCGGCGCGGCGCCGTTCCAGAACGTCCCGCGCCGCTTTACCTTTGGGCCGTTGGGGCCATAGCTCAGCTGGGAGAGCGCCGGCTTTGCAAGCCGGAGGTCGGGGGTTCGAGCCCCCCTGGCTCCA
>JAHEKN010000216.1 GCA_024638305.1 Gemmatimonadota bacterium
TCCAGGCGGCAGGTGCCGCGGGCATGGTGGGGGGGCAGTGGCTCGACCTCGAGGCGGAGGGACGGGTGCTCTCCGAGACGGAGCTCACTCGTGTCCATTCCCTCAAGACGGGGGCACTGCTCTCGGCGGCTCTGAGAATCGGAGGTCTGGCTGCCGGCGCCTCGCCGCAGGAGCTGGCCGGGCTCGTCGAGTACGGGAGCGCCGTCGGCCTGGCGTTCCAGATCGCCGACGACGTGCTCGACCGCACCGGGGACACGGAGGCACTCGGCAAAGAGCCCAGCGATCTCGAGCTGAACAAGTCCACCTACGCGTCCTTGCATGGGGTGGACGGAGCCATGCGCCTGGGTCGTGCCCAGGTTGACCGAGCCTTGCGGGCCCTCGAGACGCGGAGCGTCCGCTCGGATGCCCTGACGGCCTTGGCCATCTATATATTGGATCGCGACCGCTGACCGTTGGCGACCCCGGGCAACCCCGACCGGGCCAGAGCCCGTCCATCAGGGACCGCCCCCGGGCGACGGGGGTAACCGTCGTCCGACCGTCCGGGGCCGTCCCCGGGGCCCCCGGGGCAGGCCGTCAGGACGTTCACTCAGGCGAGCACCATTCGAGGAGAGACTTCCCTTGGCACTGCTAGATACGGTTCGATTCCCCGCTGACGTGCGCGCCCTGAAGCGGGAGCAGCTGCACGCGCTCGTGGACGAGGTGCGGGACCGGCACATCGACGTCGTAGCCGGACTGGGTGGGCACTTCGCTGCCAGCCTCGGCGTGGCTGAGCTCACGGTGGCGCTCCACTACGTCTTCGACACGCCGCGGGACCAGATCGTTTGGGATACAGGCCATCAGGCCTACATCCACAAGATCCTCACCGGCAGGAGCGACAGCCTTCCGACCATACGTCAGTACGGGGGGCTGGCCCCATTCTGCCGCCGGGACGAGTCCGAGTACGATACGTTCGGGGCGGGACACGCGGCCACGTCGATCTCTGCGGCCTGGGGCATGGCCACCGCCCGCGACGTGCTCGGTGAGAAGTTCCGCGCCGTCGCCGTGATCGGTGACGGCGCCATGGGGTGCGGTCTCGCCTACGAAGCGCTCAACAACGCGGGGTGCACCGACCGCGATTTCATCGTGGTCCTCAACGACAACGACATGTCCATTGCCCCCAACGTGGGAGCGATGAACAAGTATTTGACGTCGATGATGACCAACCCGCTCTACAACAAGGTCCGGTCGGAGGTGAAGGACCTGCTCCATCGCGCGCCGACCAGCCTCGGCGGCGTCATGGAGGCGCTGGCGGGGCGACTCGAAGAGAGCGTCAAGCACCTCTTCGTGCCCGGGATGATCTTCGAGGAGCTCGGGTTCCGTTACGTCGGCCCCGTCGACGGCCACGATCTGGATGCCGTGGTCGATACGCTGACGGGGGTCCGCTCGATGTCCGGCCCGATTCTGGTCCACCTCCTGACCAAGAAAGGGAAGGGGTACCCGTTGGCCGAGGAGAACCCCTACAAGTGGCACGGGGCTTCGCCGTTCGACAAGCTGACGGGTCAGGGCCTCGGGAAGGGCGGTGGGCTGCCTCGGTATCAGAAAGTCTTCGGGAAGGGGCTGGTCGAACTGGCCGAGGCCGACGAGCGCGTGGTAGCCATCACGGCCGCCATGCCGGACGGAACCAGCACGGATCTTTTCCACAAGGCGCTTCCCGACCGCTTCTTCGACGTGGGGATCGCCGAGGGCCACGGGGTGACCTTCGCGGCGGGTCTGGCCACGCGGGGCGTCCGGCCGGTGGTCGCCATCTACTCGACGTTCCTGCAGCGCGCGTTCGATTCGATCGTCCACGACGTCGCCCTACAGGACTTGCCGGTCGTGTTCTGCATGGACCGCGCGGGGATCGCGGGGGCCGACGGGCCCACCCACCACGGGGCCTTCGACATCGCCTACATGCTGGCGGTGCCAGGGATGACGGTCACGGCTCCCAAGGACGGTGCCGAGATGTTGGCGCTCCTTCGGATGGCCATCGGACACGAGACCGGTCCGTTCTCGATTCGCTGGCCGCGCGACTCGGTTCCGAAGGAGGTACCCCCGGTCACCGACATTCCCGATCTCCCCTATGGCAGCTGGGAGGTGCTGAGGAGCGGGGAGGGCGTCGCGATCCTGGCGGTCGGCACCATGGTTCTCGAAGCCCTGGAGGCCGCGAGGACGCTGGTCCAGCACGGGGTGCACGCGACCGTCGTGAATTGCCGTTTCCTCAAGCCGCACGACGCGGAAACGCTGGCCTCGCTTCTCGACGCTCACGACACGTTCGTGACCGTCGAAGAGGGCACGGTAGTGAACGGCTTCGGGGCTTACATCGGTCGGGTGATCCGTGAGCTCGCCGGCGGCCAGAGCGTCAGGGTCCACTCGATGGGCATCTCGGACCGATTCGTTCAGCACGGCGACCGCAAAACGCTGCTTCGCGACCTCGAGCTCGATGCGCAGGGTGTCGTCGATGCCGTACGACACATGCTGGGCCCCTCGACCCCGATCGCGCGCGAGTCTGCGTGAGCGTAGGCGCGGGGGAGCCGTCCGGCGCCCAGGCGCGACCTCTACGTCGCATCGGGATCGTGGCCAAGGAGCACGATCCCCGACTTCCAAGTGTTCTTGATCGGCTCGGGGCGGCGGCCTCCCGCCTCGGCGCCCAGGTCATGGACGAGCCTGTTCCCGACGGTTTCGGTCCGGACCACGACCTCGATCTGATCGTCACGCTCGGTGGGGACGGCACGCTGCTCCGCGGCGCTCGCCAAGCCGCCGGCCTCGACGCTCCGGTCCTCGGAGTGAACCTCGGCCGCCTCGGATTCCTCACTTCGGTAGCTGAATCGGAGGTCGAAGACGCCATCGCCGCCGTCGGGTCCGGGCGGTACCGGCTGGAGCGGCGGCGCTGCCTCGAGGCGTCCGTGTGGAGGGACGGCGAGGAGGTGAGCGATTCCTGGTATGCGTTCAACGACTTCGTCATCCACAAGTCCGGAGTGGCCCGCGTGACCCGGTTGGGACTCTCGGTGGGCACCCGCCACGGTGAACGCGAAACGGTGGGAAGCTTCAGCGGCGACGGCGTGATCGTCGCGACCCCGACTGGATCCACCGCGTACTCGCTTTCCGCCGGCGGCCCAATCGTGGTTCCCGGTGTTCAGTGCATCCTGGTCACGCCGATATGTCCGCACTCGCTGGCGGTACGTCCGCTCATCATCCCGGCGGACGTGGACGTGCGGGTCCGCTCTGTGGATCGCTCGGAGGAGCTCGTGCTGACCGTCGACGGTCAGGAGGTCCAACCTCTCGACCCCGACGACGAAGTGCGCGTCAAGCGTTCCGATCTGGCCATTTCCCTCGTTCGACTTCCGGAGGGATCATTTTTCACTACTCTTCGGCGGAAGCTGGGCTGGGCTTTGGAGATGGAGCGGGAAGCCACCACGTAGCGGACCCGTCAGGGACCCCGGGGACCCCAGGGGGCCTGCGGGCCGATCCACCTTGCCGGGAGCGTCGGTGCTGATCGAGCTCCAAATCAAGAACTTCGCCGTAATCGACGAGATCTCCCTCGAGTTCTCGGAGGGT
This sequence comes from Gemmatimonadota bacterium, assembly GCA_024638305.1. Taxonomy (GTDB): domain Bacteria; phylum Gemmatimonadota; class Gemmatimonadetes; order Longimicrobiales; family Gaopeijiaceae; genus JAHEKN01. The sequence continues at coordinate 3,574 of JAHEKN010000216.1, forward strand.
CTGACCGCGTTGACGGGGGAGACCGGGGCCGGAAAGTCCATCTTGGTGGACGCGCTCTCGCTCCTGCTGGGGTCGCGGGCGTCCACCGACGTCGTCCGGGCCGGTGCCGATCGGGCGTTGGTCGAGGGCGTCTTCGACGTTACGGCCCGGCCCGAGCTGCTCGGACTGCTCGACGATCGGGGGTACCCGGCCGAGGACGGCATCCTGATCCTCCGCCGCGAGGTCGCCGCCCACGGCCGGAGCCGCGCCTGGGTGAACGGGTCGCCGGCGACCGTAAGCGCCATGGCCGAGCTGGCAGCGAGCCTGGCGGACCTCCACAGCCAACACGAGCATCAGAACCTGCTGCGCCGAGGAGAGCAGCGCCGACTGCTGGACGCCTTCGCGGGCGTGACCGAGCTGGTGGAAGCGGTGGGAGCGCTGCATTCACGAAGGAACGAGTTGGTGCGCGAGCGGGACCTACGGGCGGCACGCGCGCGGGAGCTGGCAGGCCGGGCCGATTTCCTGCGGTTCCAACGGGACGAGATTCGGGATGCGGCCCCTGCGGCCGGGGAGGACGTTGCGCTGGAGGCGGAAGCGCGCCTCCTCACGCACGCCGAGGAGCGAGCTCGGGAGGCGGCTCGACTCCACCAGGACCTCTACGACGGTGACGAATCGGCCTCGGATCGGATCGCTTCGGCGCTCGATCGTCTGGACCGCCTCATCGGGTTCGACGAAGGGCTGTCGACGGCCCGCGACCGGCTCCAGGAGGCCTTCCATGCGGTCGCGGAGGTGGGTCGCGAGCTCGGGGACTACGCCGACGACGCGGAGGCCGATCCCGGTCGCCTGGAGGCCGTTCAGGAGCGACTCGACCTGCTGTCGCGTCTCAAGCGCAAGTACGGCGCGACCCTGGACGAGGTCCTCGACACGGGGGCGCGGGTGCAGGCCGAGCTGGGGGAGCTCGACGATTCCGAGGTCGGCATGGCCGACATAGAGCGCGAGCTCACGACTCTGGCAGCCGAGCTGGACGAGGCGGCGGCTCGCTTGACCAAGGAGCGGGCTCGGGCGGCCCGCGCTCTGAGCCAGACGGTGCAGGAACTGCTCCCGGGGCTGGGCCTTCCCGGGGCGACGTTCCAGATACTGCTGGAGCGCCAGGACGAGATCGGACCCATGGGCCGGGAGTCCGTCGAGTTCCGGGCGAGTCTGAACCCGGGGTTCGACCCTCTACCCCTCGCACGTATCGCGAGCGGCGGGGAGCTGTCTCGAGTGATGCTGGCGCTCAAGAACGCCCTACTCGACGTGGACCCCGTTCCGACACTCGTGTTCGACGAGGTCGACGCGGGGATCGGCGGCGCGGTCGCTTCCTTCGTGGCCGATCGCCTGGTGGAGGTGGGCCGCCAACGACAGGTTTTCGTGATCACCCATCTTCCCCAAGTCGCCTCGCGGGCCAGGCATCACTTCCGGGTCGAGAAGAGGACGGACCTCGGTCGGGCAGCCAGCGAAGTGACCCTCCTGGGGGGGACGGAAAGGGTGGCCGAGATTGCACGCATGCTGGGCGGAGACCCCGAGTCCGACGTGTCGCGTGCCCACGCCCAGGAGCTGCTCGCGGCCCGCTGAGCACAGAGGAAACTTCGACGCCGGGACTCGGGCGTCGCGGTCTACCAGAGATCGAAGAAGATGCGCCCGGTGACGCGCACGCGATCGTCTTTGGGGGTCTTGCCCCCGCTCCCGGAGCTGGCACGCAGATATTCCGCCGATATGGCGATCGGCCACATGCCGGCCCGGCGGGCTCTCTCGGTGGGCCACACGGTGATCCCCACTCCGAGGTAGCGAGCGTTCTGCGCGGTCTCTTCGTTCAGGAGTGCGGGGTTTTGGTCCGCGGGGAGCCCGCTCGTGTCCCCGAAATCCCAGGTGTCGGCGCCGCGGCGGAAGTATCGATAGCGGGCGCCGAACGAGAACTCAGGCGTGAGCCGGAACTCGGGAGCGATGCGTACGTCCAGATAGTCGCCCGGGTCCCACGGCCTGATTCCCTCCGTGGTGATGGGAGCGAGCGGGACGTTTGCCGGGGACAGTCGCTTCACTACTTCTCCCTCGAGCTGCACCCCGTAGCGCGCGTCGAACCGAGTGCGCAG
>JAHEKN010000217.1 GCA_024638305.1 Gemmatimonadota bacterium
GCGGATCAGCCGTCCGCGGCTGGCGCCCACGGCCAGGCGGACCGCGACTTCACGTCGCCGGGTCGAGGCGCGCGCGAGCAGCATGTTGGCCAGGTTGGCGCACGCGACGAGCAGGACCAGCCCGACCGTGCCCAGCAGGACCAGGCCAACCGGGTTGAGCGTCCTATCGAAGTCGGGGTTGATGGCGACGTCGTTGGTGGGGATCACACGAACGCGCTCGAGCTCGTTGGTCTCCGGGTACTCGGCGGAGAGGCGCGCCGCGATTCCATCCATCTCGGCGCGGACCTGGGCCACTGCCACGTCCGGGTTCCTGCGCCCCTTGATCCACAGCCAGTGCTGACCGCGGCGGTCCAGCCTGGTGTCGCCGGTGGAGCTCCCGGAGATCCTGTTGTTCCCGAGCGGCTCCACCTCCTCGACCATGGACGCGGGGATCCACATCTGCGAGGTCGCCGCCGGGAGCATCCCGCCGAACCCGGCGGGGGCCACGCCGATCACCGTGTAGACGACGCCATTCATTCGGAAGGTCTGCCCGATCGCCCCGGGATCACCGGCGAATCGCGACTGCCAGAACGGGTGACTCAGCACGGCCACGGGACCGGCGCCGGGCGCCGCGAACTCATCTGGCGCAAACGTCCGGCCGAGTGACGGCCTCACGCCGAGCACGCCGAAGTAGTTGTCGGAGACGATCTCTCCGACCACGAGCTCGGAGCTGCCCTGGACGGAGAGGTTGGCGAAGAAGTTGGAGTAGGCCATCAGGCCGGCCAGCGTCCGGGTCTGCTCTCGATAGTCGAGGTAATTCGGATATGAGTTGCTGTCGTGGCTGTCCGAGTTGGCCGCATGGCCGTAGATGTCCACCAACTCCCCGGGGCTCTCCACGGGGAGGGGCCGCAGCAGGACCGCGTTCACCAGGCTGAAGATCGTGCTGTTGGCGCCGATGCCGAGGGCCAGCGTGGCCACCGCCACCAGGGCGAATCCGGGCGCTTTTCTCAGTCCGCGAACGGCGTAGCGCAGATCCTGGAGCAGCGTGTCCATGCAGTCGTCCGTACTGGGGCCGTGGTCGGTCTGTCAGCCGTACGATGTCCGTGCTCAGACGGTTTCCGCCACACATTTGTCCGAATGCCCCGCGGCGCGTAGGCTATCGGTCCGAGCCGCGACGCTCGTGCCCACGTGATCAACGGAGATGCAGATGTCCAAGCGGAACGTGGTGTTGGCCGGGACCCTGGGAGTCTCGATCATCGTCCTCGCATGCGCCGCCGAGGCGTTGGACAACCGGGCGGCCGGACAGGATGGCGCGGTCATGGCGCCAATGTTCGAGGTGGACCCCTTCTGGCCCAAGCCGCTTCCCAACCACTGGATCATGGGCGCCACCATCGGCGCCGACGTGGACTCGCGCGACCACGTTTGGCTGGTCCATCGGAACACGCCGGACCAGTTCGCGGCGCGCACCGAGTTGGGCGCCGCACAGGATCCCGTTCTGAGCGAGTGCTGCGCTCCGGCGCCGCCCGTGCTGTCGTTCGATCCCGACGGCAACCTCGTGGAGGCGTGGGGCGGGCCCACGGACACGGGAGAGTGGGAGTGGCCCACGTCAAACCACGGGATCACGATCGACCACATGGACAACGTGTGGATCGGGGGGAACGGCGGGCAGGACGCCCATATCGTGAAGTTCACGCGGGACGGACAGTTCCTGGACCAGTACGGACGCTCCGGGGCCCGCGCCGCCGATGGTGGCGCCGCCAGGGAGGACAGCCACGACATGCAGAACTTCGGCCGGGTGGCCAAGATCTTCGTGGACGGCGAGAACAACGAGGCCTACATCGCGGACGGCTACCTCAACCGGCGGGTGGCGGTGCTGGACGCGTCCACCGGTGAGATCAAGCGGTATTGGGGCGCCTACGGGGATCCGCCCAACGCCGAGGAGAACCCGGGGCGCTACGTCCCGGGGGAGACCCCGCCGCAGGAGTTCCGCCCGCCGGTCCACTGCGCCGAGCTCTCCAACGACGGGCTCCTGTACGTGTGCGACCGTCCGTCCAACCGGATCTCCGTGTTCCAGCGGGACGGGACCTTCGTGAACGAGGTCATCATCGCGCCCCAGACGCTGTCGCAGGGATCGACCTGGGACATCGATTTCTCCCCTGACGACGCGCAGACCTACATCTATCTGGCGGACGGCCAGAACATGAAGGTCTACGTGATCGACCGGGCGTCGATGGACGTGATCTACAGCTTCGGCGACGGGGGGAGGCAGCCCGGGTTGTTCTTCGCGGTGCACTCGATCGCAGTGGACTCCGAGGGCAACATCTACACGACGGAGACCTACGAGGGGAAGCGCATCCAGAAGTTCCGCTACGTGGGGATGGGCCCGGTCACGCAGGAGAACATGGGGCCGGCCTGGCCCGCGAACCGCCGGCGGGGGAGCTGACCGAGGACGGTCCGACCGACTCTGCGATCTTGCGGGCCGCTCACGCCATGAGGTGGGCGGCCCGCTGTTTCGTCCGAGGGTATACCCCTTAACATTTCAGGGGTGTACATTTCAGGGGTTGGCAAGCGACCCCATCATGGACGGCCAGCCCCATGCCCACCTCCGGTCTGAAGCTACTCCAGGGCACCCTCGACCTCCTGGTCCTTCAAGCGCTGCAACAGGGCGCCAGCCACGGATACGCGATCGCGAGTTGGATTCGGGCGACGACCGCGGATCGGCTTCAGATCGAGGACGGCGCGCTCTATACCGCGCTCCACCGCATGCACCGGCGCGGATGGCTCGAGTCGGAGTGGGGGCTTTCCGAGACCAATCGCCGAGCCAGGTTCTACACGCTTACGGCGGCGGGTCGGAGCCGCCTGACCGAAGATGCACGGACTTGGCGCGAGTACGCTGCCGCGGTATTCGCCGTCCTGAACTCGGGGGAGGCCAGACCTTCCTCGGGCAGCGCCTGATCCATGGCCAGGAAGCCTCGCGCCGGCCGAGCGTTCGACATCCGCAACTTCCGGGCTCGGGTGGACCAGGACCTGGCGGACGAGCTCGAGTTCCACTTCGAGGCGACGATCGAGGACCTGGTTCGCTCGGGGTTCTCGCCCGAGGAAGCCGAGGCCGAAGCCCTCCGTCGGTTCGGCGATCGCGACCGGCATCTCGAGAATCTGAGGGTGGCGTATCGCGGTGCGGTCCGGCGCCGAGTCTGGCGGGAGCGGACGATCGACCTCGTTCGCGGGATCGCGTTGGTCCTGCGCGGGCTTCGACGATCGCCGGGCTTCACGATTGCCGCGGTCGCGACCCTGGCGCTGGGCATCGGAGCCAACGCCACCATGTTCGGTATCGTCGACCGGCTTCTCTTGCGGGCGCCGGACCACGTCGATCGGCCGGACGACGTCGGGCGGGTGTTCGTGCAGAGGGAGGCCCGACCGGGGACGATATTCACCGGTGCGACCCACACGTATCCGGACATACGGGACTGGGACGCGGCAGCTACGCTGGCCGGCCTGGCCACGTACCAGAATTGGGGTGAGCTGACGCTCGGGCGCGGACCTGGCGCGCGCCGGGTCGCTGCGACCGTGGCGGATGCGAGGCTGTTTCCCGTGTTGGGGGCTCGGCCCGCGCTCGGCCGGTTCTATTCGGAGGTGGAGGATCGGAGGGGCGGCCCGCCGGTGGCGGTACTGGGTCACGAGCTTTGGACGACCGCGTTCGGTGCGGATCGTGAGGTGCTGGGCCGCGTCATCGAGCTGGACGGTCGGTCCCTGACCGTCATCGGGATCGCGCCCCCCGGATTCACGGGAGCCGAGCTGAGGCGTACAGACGTCTGGCTTCCGCTCCTTTCGGTGGGTGTGGAGATCTCGGAGACCAATCTCGAGAGTCGGGGAGACTGGTGGCTCCGGGCCATCGTCCGCTTAACGGCCGGCGCTACGCGCGAGACGGCGGCGGCGGAGCTCACGACGCTTCATCGTGCGGGTCGCGCCCAGGACACGCAGTCCTACGATCCCGAAGCCCGGGTGATCATCGCGCCCCTCATCGCAGCTCGCGGGCCGGACGGATCCACGGAAGCGAGTGTCTCGCTGTGGCTCTCCGGCGTCGCCCTGGTGGTGCTACTCATAGCCTGCGCGAACGTTGCCAACCTGTTCCTGGCGAGGGGGACCCGGCGTGCCCGTGAGAACGCGGTGCGGCTCTCACTGGGCGCGCCGACGTCGCGGCTACTGGGCGGCGTGCTCATGGAGAGTGCCGTCATTGCCGCGCTGGCGGCGGTCGCCGCCACGCTCTTGTCCATGTTCGCCGGGGATCTGGCCCGGCGGGTTCTCCTGCCGGGAATCCACTGGACGGGCTCCGGCATCGACGGACGCGTCGGGCTCGTGACCGTCGCCGTAGCGCTGGCTGCGGGAATGCTGGCCGGGGTGGCGCCGGCGTGGCACTCCGTGCGGACCGAAGTAGCCGGCGTCCTCCGCGGGGCCGATGGACGGTCGACGACGCGCCGCTCACTCCTGCTCAACACGCTCCTGGTGGTCCAGCCCGCCCTGTCCGTCGTGCTTCTCGTCGGTGCCGGCCTGTTCGTTCGCAGCCTGTCCGAAGTGCGCGGAATCGATCTCGGCTTCGAGCCGGAGTCCCTGTATCTGGTGAGCGTGGAATCCGACACCAGGACCTCCGAGCTGCTCGAGCGGGCCATCCCGAGACTCGAAGGCCTACCGGTCGTCGAGCGGGCCGCGGCCGCCTTCGGGACGCCGTTCCGCAACAGCTGGTCCGAGCGTTTTGGCGTGCCCGATCGGGACTCGCTGCCGGACCTGGAGGGCGGCGGACCCTATCTGAACGCGGTGACGGAGGGCTTTCTGCCCACCCTGGGAATCGAGATCGTCGCGGGGCGGGGGATCGAGTCCGGAGACGGGGCCGGCCAGCCGCGGGTTGCGGTGCTGGGACGGTATCTCGCGGAGCGACTGTGGCCGGGAGAGAGCCCGCTCGGACGGTGCGTGACCGTGGGCGCCACGGACGCGTGTACGACGGTCGTAGGGGTTGCCGAAGACGCCCACCGACAGTCCCTCATCGAGGGCCCGGAGGCCCTCTACTACGTGCCGCTCGCCCAGCATCGGGCGGAGTTGCCGGCCCGGGCGTTGTTCGTACGAGCCAGCGACGAGGCTGTGGATCTGCGCGCGACACTCCGGTCCGAGCTGGAAGGCCTGGACGCCGGCGTGCGATACGCAGCGGTCGTCCCGTACCGCGACCTGATCGATCCGCAGGCGCGTGCTTGGACGCTCGGCGCGACCCTCTTTTCGGCCTTCGGCCTGTTGGCGGTTCTAGTCGCGGCCCTGGGGATCTATTCCGTTCTGGCGTTCGACGTCTCTCGCAGGGTGTCTGAGATCGGAATCCGGGGAGCCCTGGGAGCGAGCGGGGCGCGGATCGCCGGACTCGTGCTTCGCGACGTCGGCTTCGTGGCGTGCGTGGGGCTCGCGCTGGGCGTCGGCGCGGCCCTGCTGGCCGCGCCGCTCGTGGAGCCGCTGCTGCACGGTGTCTCCGCTCGCGACCCGGTCGTGCTCGCGACCGTGGTGCTGGCGCTCGTCACTGTTACGGTGTGCGCGGGGCTGGTGCCGGCTTGGCGCGCTACCCGAGTGGACCCCAACGTGGCCCTGCGGGCGGAGTGACGGCCTTGGCCTTATCCCCCCTCAGCCGGGTGGAAGCC
>JAHEKN010000218.1 GCA_024638305.1 Gemmatimonadota bacterium
TGTCTGTTCGTGCGGGACTCGGGGTTGGAGAGCGCGCTGTCCTGATCAGCCGCCGGGGCGGGCCGGGCCGCGAATCCAACGTCCGGGTCTGGCTCCGGTGTACGCGGCGTCGTGGATCACGAGCTGGCCGTTGACCACCAGGTGCTGGACCCCGACCGCGTACTGGTGTGGGTCCACGTAGGTGGCCCGGTCCGCTATGGTCGTCGGATCGAACACCGTCAGGTCGGCGATCATCCCCTCCGAGACGAGGCCGCGGTCGAGCTGGCCGAGCTGCTCCGCCGGCATGCGGGTCATCTTGCGGACGGCGGTGGTGAGGTCGAGGACACCGAGCTCACGAACGTATCTGGCCAGCACCCGCGGAAAGGCGCCGTAGCTCCGCGGATGGGGGAAGCCCACGCCGTAAGCGATGGGGTCACCGTCGGTCTCGATCATCGCCTCCGGGTGCTGGAGGATCCGGATCAGATCGGCCTCGTCCATGGAGTGGTAGATCGCGCTGAATCCGCCGGACCGCTCGAGCTCGATGAGCACGGGAATGGCGGCATCCACGTCGTTGGGGAGCCCGCGATCCGCAAGGAGGTCGGAAAGGCGCCTGCCGTTGTAGGACGGGTCGGACTCCAGAACCCGAAACTGAATGCGGCTCATGTCGTTGCCCGCGCGGTCGAGCAGGATGATCTCCCGCATGTCCCGCTCGAGCTTGGGACGGAGCGCCGGGTCGTCGAACCGCGCGACCATCGCGTCGGTTCCACCGGCGAACACCCACTGCGGGAAGAGGATGCGCGAGGAGGTGCTGGAGGCCGTGTAGGGGTAGAGGTCGTGGCGGATGTCGAGACCCCGGCGGCGGGCCTCGTCGATGAGCGCGAGGGTCCGCTCGCTCCAGCCCCACTGGCCCGCTCCCACCGCCTTGTGGTGCTGGATCTGCGCCGGTATGTCCGCCTCCTCCGCGACACGGATCAGCTCCTCGACCGAGTCGATGAGCCCGCGGGCCTCGTTGCGCATGTGGGACACGTAGATGCCACCGCTGCGGGCCGCGACCTTGGCGAGCTCGATGACCTCCTCCGTCTCGGCGTAGTTGGCCGGCACATAGAGCAGTCCCGTCGAGAGGCCGAGCGCGCCCATTGCCATGGTCGAGTCCACGAGCGCCCGCATGTGATCGAGCTCGGTGTCCGTAGGCGGGCGGTCGTCGAGTCCGATGACCCGCCGTCGCGTCCAGGTGTGGCCTGCGAAGAAGCCCACGTTTACCGCCACGTCGAGGCCCTCGGCGTACTCGTCGAGCGGCCAGGGCTGGTCGCCCGAGTGGAGGCTGGCCATGATCGTGGTGATTCCCTGACGCGTGAAGTTTTCGGCCAGCGGGAAGCGGTGGATCGTGGTCTGGATGTGCGCGTGGTTGTCGATGAATCCGGGTGCGACCACGAGTCCTCGGGCATCGATGACCGTGCGGGCTTCGTCGGGGTCGAGCGCGGTCGGGGAGACCGAGACGATCCGGTCGCCGGCTACCGCAACGTCCGCGACGAACCCGGGCGCTCCCGAACCGTCCACCACCGTTCCACCGGTTAGGAGCAGGTCGTAGCGGAACGCGTCGCCCCCTCCGCTCAGGGCTCGGGCCCGACCCGCGCCGTCCCCGGCCGCGCTTCCCGGCTCGCCGGGCCCGCACCCGACCAACAATGCGACGGTCAGGGCGATGGGCCGGAACCCGGCCCATCGCGGCCTCGTGTGTGCGGGCCGGTGTATCATGGACACCTCCGGATAGCGGTCATCGGCACCGGGTCTCTCCCGGGCTCACCCCGCTCGCTCGTCCGCCTCACGGGGCAGCCAGGCATCGTACCGGCGGTACACCGGCTCGATGTCCCGATGCGCCTTGTGCCGGTCCAGCTGCTGGGCCAGCCACTGCATCCACTCGTTGAACTTGTCGCGGCCCTGTTCGTCGCGGACATCCTCGGTCCAGCCCTGCAGGCGCACCCAGGCGCCCATGAGAACGCCGCCCATGAGCTCCCACACCATCTGGAGGGATACCATGCGACGGTGTACCATGAGACCCACCGATTCGACCGTCAGGCTGACCAGCATCGCGGCGTCCTCGTAATCCGTCCCTCGCTCGCGGAGCTCTTTCGCGCTAAGGCCGCAGGGCAGGGACAACACGATGCGGAGCGCGCGGGCGAATTGCGCGTCCTGAAAGGTTCGCGCGACCTCGATGGCCGCGTGGGTACGCCGCTGTAGCCGGAGCTGTTGGAGCTGTATGATCCCGAACGCCAAGCCGCCGATGACGATGAGAACGCCGACGACCTCTGCGATGTTGGCCCAGGTATTGAGGTCCATTCCCGCCTCCTTGGACACCCGGTACCCTCGGGGTGGCATGGAAGTGTCGATCGAAGGAGAAAGATGACGCCGAAGCTCGTTTGGGGCCCCGGAGCCGCGCACTCGACGCGTGTGCTGTCGCTCCTGTGCCTGGCCATCCTCGGGGCCGCCGATCTCGGCGGTCTGCAGGCCCAGGATCTCGATTTAGCGGACCAGGTCACGATTCGCCGGACCGACTACGGGGTGCCGCACATCCTGGCTCCCACCCTCATGGCGGCCGGGTTCGGGCTCGCCTACGCCGAAGCGGAGGACCACGGGGCGGCCGTCTTCGAGGGCCTGGTGCGCGCGCGTGGTCACCTGGCCCTGGTGGAGGGCACGCCCGGCAACGTCGAATCGGACTTCACCCGTCGGCAGACACACGCGTGGGCGGTCGACACCTACAGGGAGTTGGACGCGCAGGTGCGCGAGTTCATGGAGGGGTTCGCTGCCGGGGTCAATCACTACCTGGCCCTCCATCCGGACGAGGCTCCCAGCGGCGTGGAGGCCGGCTTCACCGGGGTCGACGTGCACGCGATGACCATCGGGTGGTACGACACGGGCCGGGCCCGACGCTTCGTTCGTGGGCTCGGTGGTGGAACGGGTCAGGGCGGAGCGCTGGGCACGGGCCCGGCGACGCCCGCCGACGACAGTGATGCCGACGACGACGGCCATCCAGACGACGGCTCGAACGCGTGGGCGCTCGCTCCGGAACGGACCGTGAGCAGCCGCGCGATTCTCCTGCGGAACCCGCACCTGGCATGGGACGCCGGCTATTACGAGGCGCACGTGAGGGTTCCGGGGGTCCTCGACTTCTACGGGGACTTCCGCATCGGTGGGCTGTTCGGCATCATTGCCGGCTTCAACCCGTGGCTCGGATGGGCGACGACCAACAACTCGCCCGACCTTTCCGTGGTTTATCGCCTGGAGCCCGATCCGGAAGCTCCCAACGCGTATCTGCTCGGCGGTGCCTCGCACCCGATCCGCAGCCACGAAGTGACCGTGGAAATCCGCGACTCGATCCGCTTCGCCGCGGCCGGGGGGACCGGGAGGGAAACCCGGAGGTTCCGGACCAGCGACGTCGGGCCCGTCATCCACGAGGACGAATCCGGCGTCTACGTCATCCGCTCCGCCGACCACCGTGAGTTCCGGCGAGGCGAGCAGCTCATGCGCATGGCCACCGCCCGCACCCTCGCAGAGTGGCAAGCCGCAATGCGGCAGCTCCATATCTCGGCGTCCAACTACACATATGCGGATCGCGACGGGAACATCTTCTACGTCTGGAACGCCAAGCTCCCGCGGCTGCCCCACCCCCACAGCCCCGATTCGGCGGTTTTGGCGCGGAGCACGGCCGACCTCTGGTCCGATTTGGTCGTGTGGGATTCTTTGCCCCAACTCCTGAACCCACCGGGCGGGTATGTGCGCAACGAGAACGACCCTCCCTACTTCACCAACTTGAACGCGGTCCTGGACCGGGCTCGCTTTCCCGAGAGCTTGCCCGAGCCCAGGCTCAGGCTGCGGAGCCAGCACAGCCTCGCCATCCTCCACGGCGACCGCCGCTTCACGCTGGAGGACGTGGTGGAAGCCAAGCACTCGATGGGGATGCTCCTGGCCGACCGGGTGAAGGAGGAATTGGTCGCCGCGGTGCGCGTCGGAGACGCGAGTCCGGCGGCGCGCGCTGCGGCGGGCGTGCTGGACGATTGGGACAACACGGCCTCGCGCGCGTCCCGCGGCTCCGTGCTCTTCGAAGCGTGGTGGGAGGAGTACACGAGTCGCGTGGACACAGCCGTCGTGTTCCGCGAGCGGTGGGACCCGGCCCGGCCCACCGACACTCCCCGTGGACTAGGACGCCCGCGGGTGGCGGCCGCGGCCTTCGAAGCCGCGGTTGTCGAGGTCACCCGCAGGTTCGGTCGCGCGGACGTCTCGTGGGGCGAGGCCCATCGGGTGCGTCGAGGGACGGTCGATGTGCCCGTGGGTGGGTGTGCGGGCGGTCTCGGCTGCTTCCGGGTGCTCTCCTACACGGACGAGGACGGCACGAGGGTGGCCAACCGGGGAGACGGCTGGGTGCTGGCCGTGGAGTTCGGCGATCAGCCGCGAGCGTACTCGGTGCTCGCCTACGGGCAGAGCTCCCGGGAGGAGTCCCCTCACCACGCCGACCAGGCCGCTCTCTTCGCTGACAGCCGCATGAAGCCTGTGGCCTTCACCGAGGAGGACATCGCCCGTCGGCTGGTGCGGAGCTATCACCCCGGAGAGGAGATCGGCCGACGGGGGCCTGGATGACGGGAACGGCCAGCCTCGAGATCGAGCGTCGATTCCTGGTCGCGAGGGTCGCCGACGAGACGCTCCGGGGTGCCGGCCGGACCCTCCGGATACGACAGGGATACCTGACGGAAGGTCGACCGGCCGTACGCGTACGCCAATCGAACGCCGACTATCGCATGACGGTCAAGGACGGAGAAGGCTTGGTGCGCCGGGAGATCGAGTTCGACGTCTCCGGTGAAGCGGCGGCCGGGCTGTTCGAGATCGCCGCCGACCGGACCATCGAAAAGACGCGCTACGAGGTCGGTCGCTGGGAGATCGACGTCTTCCGCGGGCACTTCGAGGGACTCGTGATCGCGGAGGTCGAGCTCGAGTCCGAGGACGAGCCCCTTCCCGAGATTCCATCCGGTTTGGACCTGGCCTGCGAGGTCACGAGCGTTCGCGGATTCACCAATCAATACCTGGCGTCCCTGGGGGAGGCTGAGGCGCGGGCGCTCGTGGTTGCCCTGCTCCGCGACCCACTGGGAGCGCTTGGTCCCCTCGACGGCGCCGAGGCGTCGTCGGGAGGATGAGCGACCAGCTCGGCTTCGATTTTCCGGAAGCCTCGGGGAGTTCGGCTCCACCGCCGCCCCCGGCAGTCACTGGCGAGACCGCCTCCGCTGCGGCTGAGCCCCTCCTCCTCGGCGAGCTACGCCGCGCCACCGAGGCCCACCGCCTGGAGCGGAAGCTGCTGATCGCAGCGACACGCGGGCAGGGCAGGGAGCTCCTCCGGGCCCTCACGCTCTCGGGAACGTCTTGGGCCGGTTGGGAGGTCACCACCATCGGCCCCCTCGCCACCGAGATCGCCGGGGTCGAGCTGGCGAGGCGTCGTTTGACCGTTCTGGACGACTTCGAGTTCATCCGGCTGGTGGACCAGGCCATCGATGAGGTGTTGCTTACCCGGCGGGTGGCTGGATTCAGCGAGCTCGCCGAGTCGCTGGGC
>JAHEKN010000219.1 GCA_024638305.1 Gemmatimonadota bacterium
CCGCTAGCAGAGGTCGCCCCAGGCCGGCCCACGGGCGCGCGGACCGTCACGCTCGCCTAACTTCCTCTCCATGTGTCACTTGTCGTGCCCGGCACGGGCCCTCCATGGGGGACGGTTGTGCGTCCGTCACGCACGCGGCCGGGCCTCGCTGCCAGCCAGGGCCATGGTCGCGGCATTGGCCTGGGGGGTGGCCGTGGCCGCCCCGGCCTCCCTGGTTCTGCCCCATGTGGTCGCGGCGCAAACAGCCGCCACTCGGGCCGAGGCCGCTCGGACCGCGCTCGCCCAGGGACGGGTGGCCGAGGCCACCGAACTCCTGGTCACCCTTACCGCCGAGTTGCCCGAGGACCCCGGGATCCACTGGCTCTTTGCCCACGTTCTTCTGGCGGCTGGAGACACGGACGGCGCGATCCGGGAGTACCGGACGGCCGTGACACTGTCTCCAGAAGATCCCTGGCTCCGCCTGGAGCTCGGCCGGACCCTGCTCGACGCCGGCGCCGGGAGCCAGGTGGCGGCGGTGCTCGCGCCCGTGGTGGGGGAAACCGCCCTGCCCTCGGCCGCGGCCGAAGCGGAGACGATCCTGGGGCTGGCGGCCTACTGGGATGGAGACGCGTTCGCCGCGAGGACGCACCTGAGGCGCGCCCTGACGCTCGACCCGGATCGGAGCGAAGCCGCGTCGGCGCTCGCCGGGGTTGAAGGCGCGATCGCCCCGATGCTCACCGCCACCAGCGTGCTCGCCGACGACGATCAGCCGCTGAGCTTGCTCGAACAGAACGTCTCGTTCTCGACCCCCCTTTCCGGACGCCTCCGTGGCCTGCTCTGGCTGGCCGTGGCGCGCCGAGCGAGCTCGAGCCTGGCGTACGCCGCCTTTGACGGGCGGGCGGGCGTCGAGGCGAGCCTCCCGGGAGGGAGAGTGAAGCTCGCGGTCCTCGGTGGAGCCAACGTGCGCGGGGAGGGGCTGGGGACTCACGCCTCCGGCTCGGGTCGGTTGACGATCGACATCGACGCGGAAACCCGCCTCGGCGCTTCCTTCGAGCGGTGGCAGTACCAGTGGACCGCCGCGAGCCTGGACACGGCGGTCGCCGTCACCAGCCTGGAGCTACGATTCGACCGGCGTGCGGCCCCGGGCTGGGCCGGAGAGGCGGTGTTCCGGCGCGACGGCTTCCCCGACGGCAATTCGGTCCGTTCGCTCTCCCTGTGGTTCCTGGCACCGGCGCTGGTGCGACCGGAGGGCGGTCTGCGCGTGGGGTACGCCGCCGCGCGTCAGGACTCGGAGAACGGCACGTTCGCTCCGCTTTCGTCGGACCCGGGACCCGGGTCTCCAGGTCCGCCTGCACGGCCCCCGGGACCGCCAGGGTCTTCGGGAGATGCCGCCGGCATCTACACGCCGTACTACACGCCCTTCGACCTGCAGACACACAGCGTCATCGTCGAGGCGCGTGGGGGAGAGCTCGAGGCCACGGCTCTCAGCGTTACGCTCGCATACGCGCCCTGGGCACGCGAGCTCGGGCCCGCGGTCGTCCTCGACCCAGAGGACGGCTCCCCCACGGTGGAGTACAGCGAGCGCAGCTTCTCTCCCTGGACCCTGCGGGCGCAGGTGAGCTCGCCGATCGGGCCCCGCGCCTCCATGACGCTTTCCGTGGGTCACGAGCGCACCGCGTTCTACCGATCGACGCGATTCGAGGCGATGGTGACGCACCGCTTCCTGACCGCCGCGCCGTGACCGAATCGTCCGATCTTTGGGCGCCCCGCAGAGTCGCCGAGGTTTCGCGCCTCGAGCGGACCGTACTGCTCGGACTGATCGGCGCCGGCTTTCTGGCCACGCTCCGATTCGGCGACTGGTGGTTTCGAGCCGAGCACGTGGCCAATCCGCTGTTCTTCGCGCTGTTGTCGCTGGCGCTCTGGTACGGCGTCGTGCGGGTCCTGCTGGGCTGGATCAACCTCCTCAAGCTGCGCGTGGTGCCCGACCGGAAGAGCCCGGCGGGGCTCACGGTCGCGATCTTCACGACGAGCTCTCCGGGTGAGCCGCTCGAGATGTTCGAGCGAACCCTGGCAGCCTGTTCGCGCATCCGCTACCCGCACCGGACCTACTTGCTGGACGACACCGAGGATGCACGCTTCCAGGAGCTCGCGGAGCGACACGGCGCGGTCTGGATGCCCCTGGTGGGGATCCCCGGCGCCAAGGCCGGCAAGATCAACCGGGCGCTCGAGCGAACCGACGAGGAGTTCATCCTCGTGCTGGATCCCGACCACGTCCCGTTCCCCGACATGCTGGACGCCGTCCTCGGCCATTTCGACGATCCGCAGGTCGGCTTCGTCCAGGTGGCGCAGGCCTATTACAACCACGGCCGCACGCTGACGGCCCGTGGCGCGGCCGAGCAGACCTACACGTTCTACGGTCCGACCATGGTTGGACTGCAGGGGCACGGTTCCGCGGTCGCGATTGGAGCCAACTGCACGTTCCGGCGCTCCGCGCTCGCCGCGATCGGCGGTCACGGGGTGGGCCTCGCGGAGGACCTCGTGACGGCAATCCGGCTGCACGCCGCCGGGTGGAGATCCGTCTACGTCCCACGCGTCGTCAGCCGGGGACTCGTGCCCGAAGACCTGGGAACGTTCTACCGACAGCAGCTCAAGTGGTCCCGGGGCGTCTTCGAGGTGCTGTTCTCCGAGCTTCCACGCGCGCTGCGCACCCTGACCGGCTGGCAGCGCCTCACGTATGCCGCCATCGGGACCTACTACCTGTTCGGCGCCACCACCCTCATCTACCTGGTGATCCCCTATCTCTACCTCTGGCTTGGTATCCAACCTGCCTCGGTGCAGTTTGCCGAGTTCGTCACCTACGGGGGTCCGGTAGCTTTGATCGGTGTGGCCGTGTACCTGCTCGCCCAGCGTTGGCTCAGTCATCCGGCGGTGGAGCGCGGACTCCACCTTCGGGGTCTCGTGCTCAAGGTTGCCTGCTGGCCCGTGTTTCTGGCTGGGATGCTTCTTGCCCTCGTGAGGGCCGAGGTGCCCTACATCCCGACGGCCAAGCAGGGAGTTCGCGGCACCTTCCTGCGCCTGGCCTGGCCGCATCTCCTCAACCTGGCGGTGTTCGTGGTGACTCTCGCGGTCGTTATCGAGCGGCGTCTGCTCGAAACGGGCGAGGGCTCGCTCATGCTCACGGCCGAGGCGGTCTGGGCCATGGTCGGGTTCGCGTCGATGTCCGCGCTGATGGTTGCCGGTGGCGTGGTGGCGGCCTGGGAGTCCCGTCATCCCCCAGCAACTGGAGCCTGGGAGTCGATTCCATATATGGCGCCGGGAGAGGTATCGTGAGCCGGGTCCGCCGTATCGGGCTCGGCGTGGTGGCCGCCGCGCTCAGCGTCGGCGTGGTGCTCGCGCTGAGCTACGCCGGGTCCTCCGCCGAGGGGCCGGTGCGCGATGTCCTGCGCTGGATCGGCGGTGGGGTCGCCCGCGCCGAGCGCGGAGCCGTGCGCTGGCTTCAGGGAAGCGACCGAGCGGCCGGGCTTCCCTGGATGGTGCCCTACAGGCAGGACCCGACCGGGCTGCGAGAGCCCGGCCAGCTCCTGCTCGGGGTCTATGACGACGACATGCCCCGGTCTCTGGAGGGCGCTCTGGAGCTGGAGGCTGAGCTCGGTTGGCCGTTCTCGCTGATCCAGGTGTACACGGCCTGGGGCGACCGGCCGGACCAGGAGTTCCCTTTGCGGCTGGTCGAGTCGATCAGCGACCTGGGATCGGTCCCCGTCGTCACGTGGGAGCCCTGGCTCACAGACTTCGAGAACTCACTCCACCCCGGCATTGCGCTCCGCGACCAGAGGGACGACAACGGCCTCGCCGACATCGCCGCGGGTGTCTACGACTTCTACGTGGACGCGTGGGCCGCGCGCGCCGCGCGTTTCGGCGGTCCGATCCTTCTCAGGTTCGGCCACGAGATGAACGATCCCTACCGATATCCCTGGGGGCCCCAGAACAACGCTCCCGAGGAGTTCGTCGCGGCCTGGCGCCACGTGGTGGACCGCTTCCGCGCGGCGGGTGCGGACAACGTGCTCTGGGTGTGGTCACCCCACGTGGCGTACGAGGGGTTCGAGTGGTTCTATCCGGGCGACGACGTGGTGGACTGGGTCGCGACGGGCGCTCTCAACTACGGAACGGCGGCCAACTGGGCCCGCTGGTGGAGCTTCAAGGCCACCTTCGGCGACCACTACGAGGAGCTGGCCGCCTTCGGCAAGCCCATCATGATCGCGGAGTTCGGATCGCTGGCGGTTGGCGGGGATCGGCTGGCGTGGTACCGCGAGGCTCTGGAGTCCCTCCCGGGCGACTACCCGATGGTCCGGGCGCTGCTGTTCTTCAACGTGGCGAGCGACGCGACCATCACCTATCAGGCGCTCGACTGGTCGGTGAGCGGCGACACCGCGTTGGCCCGCACCATTCGGGGTGCCCTGGCGGGCTGGCCGGCGTCGGCGCGGCCCGAGGGCCTGCCGGAAGCCGGGCCGGAAGCCGGGCCGGAAGCCGGGCCTGGCGATCCCGGCCCGGACGCCCCTCAGTCGTAGCGGAGCGCTTGCACGGGATCGAGCCTGCTCGCGCGGGTGGCCGGCACGTAGCTGGCCACCGCCGCCACGAGGGCCAGAACCCCCGTGACCGCAACGAACGTGAGCGGATCGGTGCCGCTCACTTCGAACAGCAGACCGCCGAGCACGCGACCCAGGGCCAGCGCGCCGCCCAGGCCGATCACGGCGCCGATGACGACGGGAGCCATGGCCTGGCGCACGACCAGCGATCGCACCTGACGCCCCTCGGCGCCGAGCGCCACCCGGAGTCCGATCTCCCGGGTCCGCTCGCCCACGGCGAAGGCGACCACAGCGAAGATCCCGACGGCGGCGAGGATCAGGGCGAATCCCGCGAAGACACCGAGCACGCGCGCGACGATGCGGCGCGACGCCGTTCCCTGGGCAAAGGCCTCGGCCACGGTCTGAATGCGGTACACCGGCTGATCGGCGTCTAGCGATCTGACGGCCTCCCGCACCGCGGGCAGAACGCTGTAAGGCTCCACCGCCGTCCGGATCAACAAGAACATCTGGTTGTTCCAAGCCGGCACCTGGCGATGATTGGCGAACACTTCGGGGAACGGGGGCTGGTCCAGTCCGTTGTTGAGCGCGTTGCCCACGACGCCCACCACCTCCATCCAGGGATCGCTCTCTTCGGCTCCGGCCCGGATACGCTCTCCGACCGGGTCTCGCCCCCGGAACAGCAGGTCCGCGGCGGCCTCGTTGATCACGGTCACCATGGGAGCGCCCTCGACGTCGCGATCGTCGAACGCCCGCCCGCGGCGGAGCGGAATCCCCAGCGACTGGAAGTAGCCGGGGCTGGCGAGCGTAGCCATGGCAACCGGAAGCTGTCCTTCCGCCGTGACCTCCAGCCCCTCGGCGGCGACTCGCTGGAAGGAGAAGGCGATGGGTGGGAACTGGGAACCGCGACCGGCGGCCTCGACGCCCGGGATGGCGCGGATACGCTCCTCCAGGGTCTGGAAGAACGCGCCGATCGCGGGAC
>JAHEKN010000050.1 GCA_024638305.1 Gemmatimonadota bacterium
CCGGCAGAGGTCGCCCCAGAAGAGCGGATCGCCCTCACGCTCGCCCCGGTAGCGCCCCGATTCGCGCCCCGCGTGGCCATGGTGTACAGGGCCCTCGTCAGGCCCGAGAGGCGCGCTTCCCCGAAGTAGATGCCCTCGCCGGCGTTGTAGTGGTTGGCCATGGCGTCCGGGTCTCGGCCGAAGTAGTCGCGGAAGCGGTCCAACCCCTCCAACGTCCGCTCCCGGGTGGACGTGTGGGCCGTCGCGTTGTGCCAGCCCACCTCGAATCCCCGTTTCTGGAGCGCCTGCACCCAGGCACGGTAGTCCGGATCAGAGCAGTCCCCACCACGGTCACCATTGTCGGCGCCTGGCTCGTTCCGCCCCAACGGCCAAACGCCCTTCGTGGTGCGGAACCCAAGATCTTCCAGGAAGGCGTAGACCTCGCGACCGACCTGGAGCGGCTGTCCGTCCGGGTCGTCGAACACCGTGAACGCGAACCGCTTGCCGTCCGGCCACTCCACCTGAGGACGCTCGCCGCTCATGCGTGGCTTGCCGGCCCCCGTTCCCGGGTTCGGGGCGGCTCCTCGGCTCCCGCGAACCGGGCGGGCTCGACCCTGCGGACCCCCAGAGGTCGCCAGCGGAAGCGTTCCGCTCGGGGGTGCGCCTTCCCTTCCACGGCGTCCGCGATGATCGGCCCGAGAACCGGGGTGAACTTGAACCCGTGGCCGCTTCCGCCGGTGGCCACGACGACCCCTTCTCGCCTCGGGTCGCGATCGATCCAGAAGTCGTTGTCGAACGTCTCGGTGTATAGGCAGAGCCGCGTGCGCAGGACCGGTGCCGTTTTCACGTCCGGGAGCGCGTCGGCCAGGAACGACCGGAAGTGCGCCTCTGCCTCGGCCGGCACCGTCCGCGGCCCGCGCGGGTCCACGTGGATGCCGGGACCGTGGTTCGAGATCTTCAACGTTCCGTCGTCGAACGCCGGGAACCCGTACCATCCCGCCGTGGATATGTCCGCGGCCCACGGCAGGAAGTGTGGCGGCCGATAGTGCGGCGCGTCGGACACCTGGAAGTGGAAGACCGGTTGGCCGACCGGCCACATGCGGTCCGCGAGCTCGGGAAGGAGCAGCGGCGTCCAGGCGCCGGTCGCGAGCACGACGCGATCGGCTTCGATCTCACGGCCGCGCGTGGTGCGCACCCCGTGGACGCGCGATCCCCGCTCGAGGAATCCGGCAAACGCATCTTCCGTCACGAACGCAACGCCCTGCGCCCGGGCTTGTCCCGCCAGCGCCTGGACCACCCTTCCGCTCTCCGCCCACCCGGCGCGCGGGTTCACGTAGCCGCGCCACTCGGGCCTTCCCGTCCAGGCGGGGAATCGCGCGGGCACCTCGCGGGGGTTCAGAATCTCGACCGGCTGTCCTCGCGCTCGGAGCGTGTGGTAGCTGTCGTACTCGAACGCCCCGGGCGCCCAAGCCCCCGATGAGAGAATCAGGAACCCGGTCTCGTGGAACAGCCCGGGCGTCCAGGTCCGATTCCACTCTCGCCACCGATCGAGGGCCTCCGCGCCGAGCGAGACGTAGAGATCGTCGTCCCCATAGTCCATCCGCACCATCTTGCTGATGTCGGTGGACGCCGCGTCGGGATGCGGCACGGGACCAGGATCGAGCACGGTGACCGCGTGCCCGCGGGCGGAGAGCTCCAGGGCCGCGGCCAGGCCGAACACGCCGGCGCCCGCCACGAGAACCCGCGGCGGCCGGTCGTCTCTGGGTGGTTTCATGGCCGGCACAATCGGGGAGGTCGAGGTCATGCGCAACGTGCGGTAGCGGCGCCCCCGGGTGCGCCGTGCTCGACCGTGCGACGTTGCTCCAGTCGTAATCTGCTCCGATGTTGACCGCCCTTCTTCCCGACCGCGATGCCCGAGCTCCCCGAGATATCCGTCTACGTCGACGCGCTGCGGGCTCGCATCCTGGGCCAGCCGCTCGAGCGGCTCCGGATCCGGAGTCCGTCCTTCCTCCACACGTACGATCCGCCCGCCAAATCCCTCGAGGGGCGGGCGGTCCGGAGCGTCGGTCGGCTGGGCAAGCGGATCGTCCTGGGGTTCGAGGGCGACGTGTTTGCCGTGATTCATCTCATGATCACCGGCCGACTCCAGTGGCGGGACCCGGGGGCCAAGATTCACCGCAAGACCGGGCACGCGGCCTTCGACTTCCCCGAGGGGACGGTGCTCGTCACGGAGCAGGGGACCAGGAAACGGGCGATGTTGCACGTCGTGGCCGGGGAGGCCGGTCTCGCGGCCCACGACCGGGGTGGCGTCGAGCCCCTCGAAGCCACGATGACGGAGTTCGAGGAGGCGCTCCGCAGGGAGAACCGCACGCTGAAGCGAGCGCTCACCGACCCTCGCCTGATCAGTGGGATCGGGAACGCCCACTCCGACGAGATTCTGCTGGAAGCGTGCCTCTCTCCGCTGAAGCTCACGTCCAAGCTCGATGCGGCGGAAATCGAGCGACTGTATCGCGTCACGCAGTCATCGCTGGAGCGCTGGACCGAGATCCTGCGGGAGGAGTGGAAGGACGCCTTCCCGTCGCGAATCACAGCCTTTCATCCCAAGATGGGGGCGCACGGCCGTTTCGGGCGTCCCTGCCCGCGGTGTGGATCGCCGATTCAGCGGATCGTGTACGCCGATCGCGAAACCAACTACTGCGCGACCTGTCAGACGGGCGGCAAGCTCCTGGCGGATCGGGCCATCTCACGGCTGCTCAAACAAGACTGGCCGAGGACGCTCGAGGAGCTCGAGCAGCACGTGGAGGAGCGGACAGTGACGCGACGGGAAAAGGAGCCCGGCACCGGGACGCCGGCAGACCCGGCATAGGGTCGCGCACTCAGGAATCGTCCCTCGGAACAGGAGTACGCATGTCGACTCGGAAACGCGATCCGTCCTCGGGCGCCCGCGCTCTCGCGGCGGCGGCCGGACTGGCCTGGCTGGCGGCCTGTGGGGAGTCGGGACCCGTGCCGATCGAGGTCATGGAGGCCACGATACCCGAGCTCCAGGTCGCGATCACCGAGGGACGCACCACGTGTCGCATGATCGTCGACGCCTATCTGGATCGGATCGAGGCCTACGATGACGCGACGGGGCTTCACGCGATCTCTCGAGTCAACCCCAGAGCCGGCGCCCAGGCGGACTCCATCGACGCGGCGGTCGCTCGCGGCGAGTCCCTGGGGCCACTCGGCTGTGCTCCGCTTCTGGTGAAGGACAACTTCGACACCCACGACCTCCCGACCACCGGAGGCTCCGTTGCGCTTCAGAACAGCCTCCCCCCGGACGACGCGTTCATGGTCCGCCGCATTCGCGAGGACGGCGCCATCGTGCTGGCCAAGACCAACATGGCGGAGTGGGCGTTCAGCCCCCGGCAGACGGTCAGCTCGTCCTACGGCACGACCGCCAACGCGTATGCGTTGGACCGGGTGCCGGCGGGTTCCAGCGGTGGCACCGCCTCCGGCGTGGCCGCCAGCCTGGGTGTGGGTGGCCTCGGGACCGACACCGGCAACTCGATCCGGGGCCCCTCGTCGCACCTGGCCCTGTTCGGGATCCGCTCGACCATCGGGCTGACCAGCCGAGACGGGGTCATCCCGCTGTCGTTCGACCGGGACATCGCGGGACCGATGACCCGCACCGTGCGCGACGGCGCCATCCTGTTCAACACGGTGGCCGGCTACGATCCGGCCGACCCGTATACGGAGGAGGGAAGGGGTCAAAAGGCGGCGGATTACACCGCGTTCCTGGACGCGGCTGGTCTCCAAGGGGCGCGCATCGGCGTCCTGCGAGCCCTGGTGCAGCCCGAGGATTCCGATACGTCCGTGGTGCGGGTCTTCAACGAGGCGGTGCGGGATCTGGAGCGGCTGGGCGCGACCGTGGTGGACCCGTTCGAGGTTCCCGCGTTCTCGGAGCTCCTGAGCGGTCCCTACTACTGTCAGCGCTTCCGCTGGGACATGAGCGTCTACCTGTCATCGCTCGGTCCCGAGGCGCCGATCCGCGACGTGGCCGAGGTGCTGGAGACCGGCCAATACTCGGAGTACGTGCGAGACCGCCTGGAGGGATTCTCGGAGGGTGAGCTGGGCGGGCCGCCGGAGGAAGCGGATCCGGAGCGCTGCCTCCCGTACGCGGAGCACCCGGCGCGTCAGGCGTTCAAGCAGGCGGTGGTGGCCGCCATGGACGACGCGAGCGTGGAGGCGATCGTCTATCCCACCTGGACGCACCCACCTGCGCCGCTCGACCAGGCCCGCGAGGAGTATCGGGGCGACAACAGCCAACGAGTGGCGCCCGCCACCGGGCTGCCCGCCGCGACGGTTCCCATGGGCGTCTCACATGGACGGTATCCTGCCGGCCTACAGATTCTCGCTCGGCCCTACGACGAGGGCGTGATATTCCGCCTGGCGTACGCCTACGAGCAGGGGACCATGCACCGTCGACCGCCCGAGGGCTTCGCCCCGCTGTCGGCGACGCCCCGGTAGACCCGTGGCAGGCGCCTTCGCGGGATGTCAGGGCTGATGCAGCTGCTTCGCGCCGACCCGCGGCTGCCCGCGGACGCCAAGGGTTTCCCGTTCGACGTGCCCGCCATCCGGTCGCTCGAGCCGATCGACTTCGACGCCCCGGTCGCGCTCTTCGTGGGCGAGAACGGCTCCGGCAAGTCGACGCTGCTCGAAGCGCTGGCGATCGAGACAGGGCTTCCTACGGTGGGACGGCAGGCCGCTGCGAGAGATCCCACCCTGGAGCAACAGCGCCGGCTGGCGCGCCACCTCAAGCTCTCCTGGGGCACGCGCACGCATCGCGGTTTCTTTCTGCGGGCGGAGGACTTCTTCGGCTTTGCCCACCGCCTGCGTGAGCAGCGGGCGGAGCACGAGAGCGAGCTCGCCCGCATCGATCGCGAGTACGCCGACGCCTCGGACTACGCCCGCACGCTGGCGGCTGGTCCGCACCGGGGCTCGCTGGCTGCAATGGAAAGCCGCTACGGGGAGAATCCGGACGCGCGCTCGCATGGCGAGTCCTTCCTGGAACTCTTCCGGGCCCGCCTGGTGCCGGGCGGACTCTACCTCCTGGACGAGCCCGAGGCGGCGCTGTCCCCGCAGAGCCAGCTCGCGTTCGTTGCCATGATCAAGGACGCGATCGACGAGGGATCCCAGTTCGTCATCGCGACCCATTCGCCGGTCCTGATGGCCATTCCCGGAGTCCGCATCCTCTCGTTCGACTCGAGCCCGCCCGGGTGGGTCGGTTTCGAGGAGGTGGAGCACGTCACGCTCCTCCGGGATTTCCTCCAGAACCCCGCGCGGTACCTGCGGCACATCTGGCCGGAATAGGAGCCCCCAGGCCAGAGCGTCACACGCGCTCGGGCGATCCCTCTCCGCCGGTTCGGCGCCCCCCCCTTTTCGGCCTACCCGTCCGCGCGCGGGCGCACCGACTCGTGCTTTCGGAACCACGACAGGATCCGGTCGGACACGTCCATCAGGAACTTGGGCTCCGTGGGTCCGTGCGGCGTCCGAGGGTAGACCACCATCTCGGTCGGGACGCCCTTGCGATCGAGCGCCCGGTAGAACTCCTGGCCCTGCGTGAACGGCACGCGCAGGTCCTGGGCCCCGTGGATGACCTGGGTCGGGGTCACCACTTCATTGATGCGGTAGATCGCCGAGTGCCGCTCGTAGCGCTCGAAGTCGTCCCAGAACTCGCCTCCCATGTGGCCCGCCAGGTAGTCCCCGATGTCGGTCGTGGTCACCATGCTGATCAGGTTCGGGAGGCCCGCCCCCATGCTCGCGGCCCGGAAGCGGTCCGTGCGGGTCACGGCGAACGAGGTCATGTAGCCGCCGTAGCTCCATCCCATGAGGTAGAGCTGATCGGGGTCGGCGATGCCCATCTCGATCACGTGGTCGACGCCGGAGTCCAGGTCGTCGAAGTCCCCATATCCCCAGTCCATCACGTTCGCGTAGCGGAACTCCCTCCCGTATCCGGTGCTGCCACGGGGGTTGGGGCGGAGGACCGCGTACCCCTGCTGGGCAAAGTACTGGATCATGTAGATGGAGGGTGCGCCCGTGAACGACTGCGTGAATGCGCCCGCGGGACCCCCGTGCACGTTCAGAATGAGCGGCACCTGCTGACCGGCCGCGTAGCCCACCGGGTACGTGAGCAGGCCCTCGATCTGCCGCCCGTCGCGGGAGCTCCACGTGAGGAGCTCGGTCCGACCCATCGGCGGACGCGGAACCTCGGTGTTGACCTCGGTCACCCGGGTGGGGGAGAACGCCCGCACCGGAGACACGAACACCTCGGCCGGCTGGTCGCTCGTCTGGAACGTGAACGCCATGCGATCGGCCGCGGAGGCGAAGGAGGCGCCGCCGATCACGCCGTCACCGGTCGTGACGGGCGTGGGCGCGCCACCGCCCGTGGGAAGTCGGTAGACGTGACGCGTGGTCCCGACGGTCTCGCTCACGTAGACCGCGTCGCCGGAGCGGGTCCAGCCCATGAGCTGGGGAGAGCGATCGTGCGTCTCATGCAGGCGGCGCGGCTCGCCGCCGTCCATGGACACCGTGTACACGTCGCCCAGGCCGACGGGCTCCGGCTGGGACCCCGTGGAGACGAACGAGATCTGGCGTCCGTCCGGTGACACGTGCGGGTCGCCCTCGACACCGTTCCCGCCGACGAGCACGCGCAGCTCCCTGGTGGCCAGGGCGACCACCGACACGTCACCCGACAGGCGCCCGGTGTTGATCCGTGGGTCGGCCTGGTGCGAGAGCACCAGGTTACGCCCGTCCGGAGTCCAATCGAACCCGGTCACGTGGAACTCGCCTTCGGTGACGCGCGTGGCCTCGACGGGGCTGGAGCCCGTTGCCGGGACGTCGACCACGTACAGGTGGCTGAATTTGAAATTCCGGTCGACCAGGATGACGTCGCGCTTCTCCTTCTGAGCGGATTTTTCCTCCTCCGTATCGGGGTCGGACATCGTGAAGGCGATGCGCGTCCCGTCCGGCGACCAGCGATAGGTTCCGACGCCCTTCTCGGTGTCTGTGACCCGCCAGGCTTCGCCACCTCCGAGCGGGATCATCCAGAGCTGGTTGCTGCCCGAGCGGCCCGTGGTGAACGACAGCGTGCGGCCATCAGGAGAAAAGGCGGGGGATCCGGCGGATGCGTCGCCTCGTGTGTACTGGACGGCGCCACTCCCGTCCGTACGTGCGACCCAGATGTGGCTCAGGTATTCGGACTGCTCGCCCTCCATGAGGGGAACGCGAACGGTATACGCCACCAGGTTCCCGTCCGGAGACATCGCGGTCCCCCCGACCTGCTTGTAGCGCATGCTGAGCTCGGGTGTCCAGCGATCCCACGTGGGCTCGGCCGCCGCGCCCGCTGCGGCCGGTGCGTCCTGTGCTGCGGCCGGTTGGGCGGGGACTACCGCCGCGCACGTCGCGATGAAGGCCACCGCGGCGAAGGCGGAGGGGAGTCGGGAAAGCTCGCGTCGAGACATGGAATCGGTACCTCCGAAGGGGCGGGAACGCCGGTCGGGAATGGAGCGGGTAGGTGCCCGTTCCGGCAAGGGAGGTGACCGCGGGACCGCTCCGCGTTTCGCTGGAACGACGCTCCGCGTTTCAGGAAACGCCCCGAAACGGCGAGACGGCCGAGGTGATGGTGGGTCCACCGCATCGATGGATCCAGCCGCAAACGCCCGCACCACACTACGGTTCATGGGCGTCCGACCGAGCGGTCCCCGGCCTGGGGTCCGCGGGGGCGGGGCGGCACGGCCGGTGCGGACAGCGCGGGCGCGGCCTTACCTTTCCTGCCTGGCGGCGGAACCTGGAGGGCCCGGCGGCGTTCGATGTCGTGCGACCACCCCGAACGGGAAGAGGCTGATGATCATCCGGACCAAGAAGGCGATCCCCTCGTCGGAGATCACGTCCGAGCGGCACTACCTCAATCGACGCGATTTCGTGGGCGCCGGCGCGGCGGCCGCGCTCGGCCTGGAGGCGGCTCGGCGGGTGCTGATGCCGGGTGAGCTCCTGGGCTCGGTGCCCGGACGTGGCGTCGCCGGAGTGCAGGAAGCCCCGCGTGGGATCGGTCGTCCGCTACTCCGGTCCGGTCAGGAGCCGATCCTCCGCAATGGGCGGCAGGCGTTCGCCGGGATCACGTCCGAGTTGGACGAGGAGCTCAACTCGTACGAGGACGTCACCAGCTACAACAACTTCTACGAGTTCGGGACGGGAAAGGACGATCCGATCCGGAACTCCGGGGACTTCAAGCCGCGTCCGTGGACGATCGCCGTCAGCGGACACTGTTCCAAGCCGGGGAACTACCAGCTCGAGGACTTCCTGAAGCCGCACCGGATGGAGGACAGGGTCTATCGGCACCGCTGTGTGGAAGCGTGGTCGATGGTCATTCCATGGCGTGGAGTCCCGCTTGCCGACATCGTGCGGGCAGCGGAGCCGACCGGTGCCGCTCGCTACGTCCGCTTCAAGACGATCGTGCGGCCCGAGGAGATGCCCGGGCAGCGGCGACGCATCCTTCCCTGGCCATACGTTGAAGGGCTTCGCATGGACGAAGCCATGCACCCGCTCACGCTCATGGTGACGGGCGTGTACGGCGAAGACGCGCCCAACCAGAACGGCGCTCCGCTCCGGCTAATCATCCCGTGGAAGTACGGCTTCAAAGGCGTCAAGTCGATCGTGAGCATGGAGTTCGTTGAGGAGCAGCCCCTCAACACGTGGCAGCTCCAGAACTCCAGGGAATACGGGTTTTTTGCCAACGTGAATCCGGAGGTCAGCCACCCACGCTGGAGTCAGGCCCGGGAGCGCCGCATCGGACGCCTGCGCCGCATCCCGACGCTGCCGTTCAACGGGTACGCCGCCGACGTGCAGAGCCTCTATGCGGGGATGGATCCCCGGACGCTCTACTGAGGACCGGCGGGACCGCCCGCTTACGACCGACCGATCGAGCGAAGCCCGCAACGCGCCGTTACCGGCCACGAGACCCGGTGTGAATGACGTGCGGCGGCTGAAGGTCGTCACCTGGCTCCTCTGCCTCGTGCCGTTTTTCTGGCTCGCGTGGCGGATCTTCGACGACGGGTTGGGGGCCAACCCGATCGAGGAGCTGATCCATTGGGCGGGACGATCGGCGCTGGTGTTGCTTCTCGGCGCGCTCGCGGTCACGCCGGTCCGTAGGATCACGGGGTTCAACCGACTGATCCTGATCCGGCGGCTGGTGGGGCTGTTCGCATTCAGCTATGCCTGCCTGCATCTACTGCTGTACGCGGTCGTGGATCAGGGTCTGGCCTGGTCGTTCATCCTGGAGGACGTGGCCGAGCGACGGTACATCACCGCCGGCTTCAGCGCGTTCTTGGCGCTGGTGCCGCTGGCGATCACGTCGACCAAAGGCTGGATCAGGCGCCTGGGGAAGCGCTGGGCCCGGCTACACCGCTTGGTGTACCTGGCCGGCGCATTGGCCGTGCTCCACTTCTACTGGCGAGTCAAGGCCGACACGCTTTGGCCCCTGGTCTCCGCCGCCGTGCTCCTGACGCTCCTGCTCCCCCGTGTCTGGTGGGCCTACCGCAAGCGGAAGGCTCGCCGCGCTACGGCCTGATCCCGGCCCGCCGCGCGGTCGAGCGAACGCGGTCCACTAATCCTCGGCGCGGCCTTCCTCTTCCTGGTCGCGCTTCTTGGCCGCCGGATCCGGGGACCCTCCCCCGGCCTCAGCCTTGGCTGCGGGTTGTTCGGCCGGTTCGGAGTCGGCCCTCGCGCCCTCTTCCGTGCCTTCGTCCGCTCCGCCTCTCCGCCCCTTCCGTGAGCGTCGGCGCGCCGCGTCGCGCGCGCCGGCCGCGGCCTCGGCCATCTTTTCTTGAGCCTCGTCGAGGATTTCCTTCATCTCCGTCATGAAGCCGGAGTCCTCGGTCCACTTGTAGGCCGACTCGAAGGTCTCACGGGCCAGATGCGAGAACGACTGCGCCAGGTCCCGCATCTCCCGTCCGAACCTCCCGGTGAACTGGTCGAAGCGCCCGAAGATGTCCTCGACATGCTCCTCGTTCTCTTCCAGGAACGCCGTGCCTTCTTCGGTGATGGAGTACACGCGCTTGCCGTCCACTTCTTGGCCGCGCACGTACCCCTGATCCTCCAGCATCTGCAGGGTGGGGTACACCGTCCCCGGACTCGGCCGGTAGAAGCCGCGGCACTCGTCCTCGAGGGCGCTCATGACCTCGTAACCGTGCATCGGCTTCTCGGAGATGAGCTGCAGGATCACGAACTTCATGTCCCCCCGACCGAACATCTTGCGGCGGCGGCGGCGCCCCCGACCGATGTCGGCCTCGAAGACGAAGTTCTCCCTCATGAAGTCCTTGAATCGCATGTTCGAAGCTCCCCCTATGGGATTCGGCGCGCCACGCGCCGAACCGGTCGTTTAATCCCGAGATGGGTCACAAAATATCACGATATATCTAAAACCGGTCAAGATATATCGCGTTCGGACGGTTCCGCTCGAAAGGCGGTGCAGGGGGCGCGCCGCTCAGCGGGACTCAAGCGCGACCCAGCGCGACTCAAGCGCGACTCATTCAGCGGGACTCAGCGGGACTCAAGCGCGACTCGGCGCGACTCATCGCCGCTCAGCGGGATTCAGCGCGCCGGGACCAGCCGGAAGACGTCTCCGTTCTGGGAGAGCACGTACAGCTCCCCAACGCCGTCCACGCCGAAGGACGTGAGGTTCGGCACCAGGGGCAGCTCGAGCGTCTGCTCGTCGGCGATCTCACGGCCCACCAGTCGGAACGTCCGAATCCAGCCGGAGCAGTAATCGCCGTACACGTAGTGACCGAAGAGAGTGGGTAGCGCAGCCCCCCGGTAGACGTATCCACCGGTGACCGAGCAACCGTCCGAATGCGGATAGGAGAGCGTGGGCAGGATGGTGCCGCCCACGCTGCATCCCTGCTGGAAGCACATGTCACCTTCGAGCCGGTTCCAGCCGTAGTTGAGCCCGGCGAACTGTTCGGGTGCGGTGTTGATCTCTTCCCAGCGGTTTTGACCAACGTCGCCGATGAATAGAAAGCCGTCGTCGAAGCTGAACCGCCACGGGTTCCTGAGACCGTAGGCCCAGATCTCGTCCCTCGCGTCGGGGTCGCCGACGAACGGATTCCCGCTCGGGATCCGGTACGGGGGAGGCGCCCACACGTCCAGCCTGAGCAGGGAACCGAGAAGCGTTCCGGTGTCCTGACCCGAACCCAAGGGATCGTTGGCGCTCCCACCGTCGCCGAGCCCGACGTACAGGAATCCGTCCGGCCCGAACGCGATCTGGCCACCGTTGTGGTTCGAGAAGGGTTGGTCTACCTGGAGGTAGATCGCCTCGGAATCGGCGTCGGCCACGCTGGGGTCGCCCGAGAGCTCGAAACGCGAGACCGTCGTGTTCCCGTCCAGATCCGAGTAGTGAACGAAGAATCGTCCCGTCGACGAGAAATCCGGCGAGAACGCGAGACCGAGCAAACCACGCTCCCCGCCGAAGCGAACGCGGTCGCGGATGTCCAGGAAGGGCTGGGCCACCAGCCCGTCAGCGGTCAGGATCCGGATGCGGCCCGGCTGCTCGACGATGAACGTGCGGGTGTCCCCCGGCGGCGCGACCAGGTCGACGGGAGAGCTCAGCCCACCGACGACCTGCTCGAGCATGTAGGGTGCGTCGACGACCTCACCACGGGGTCCGGTGGCCTCGGATTCCAAGCAGGCCCCCAGGCCCGCCGAGCCGGTGAGGGCGAGCGTCACGACGCGGAGGTAACGCACGCTGTCGAAGTGGCTCACGGATCGGAGAAGCCCGCTTCGACGTGGGAGCCATCGCAGAAGGGCTTGGAGGCCGAAGCGCCGCACCGACAAAGCGCGAGGCGTGTCCCTCGTGTGATGGCCTCCCCGGCGGGGCCTACGACGACGATCCGTCCACGCGCGTGGAGAGGACCGTCCCGCGACGCCGCAACGGTTGCGTCCGCGGACGGCTGCTCATCCGCGCCCCCGTCCAGGCGTCGGTACGTGAGCGCCCCGGTCGGACACGTTTCGATCACACGGACGAGCTCGTCGGCGCTGTCCGCCCGATCGGGCTCGATCCAGGGCTTTCGTCTAGTGTCGAAGACCGCCGGCAAACCCCGTACGCAACGGGCCGCGTGGATGCAGCGCGCCACGTCGTAGGTCACCTCGACAGCGCTTCCCTCGTAGACTCGAACCCGCCGACTCATCGCCCGCCGTGCACTCCGTAGCACGTCATGCCCATCGTGTTGCGTTTCATCGCGCCCCCCCTTCCGACATCAACCGATCCGACTGCTCGGCCAGCAGGTCGGCTACGTAGTCTTCGATACGTTCCTCCAGGATCCGCCGCTGCAGCGGGTTGAGATTGGCGTCGAATCGATGGTGCCGAATGTACACCAGGTACCCGCCCTCCTGCCCGGGATGGGCCAGGTACGCCAACAGTCCCAGCGCCGTCTCGAAGTAGTGCGTCGCGTACACTTGCTTGACCACCACGTACGCATCGGCTCGAGGAGAGTTGCTTGCCCGAAACGAGGTCACGTGGTTGAGGCTGATCACCGGCTTGAGGCCGAACTGCTCTTCCGACCAGTAGAACAGCTCGCGGGCGCCCGGCAGCGTGCCGCGCGGGTAACGCCCGACATGACTGCGGAGTGGGGGGACGAAGGCCAGGAGATACGGGGAAGCTCGCACCAGCGGGCCGAAGGCCTCGACGGGGTCGACGCTCCGGCTCTTGTCCTGGTAGGGCGGGAGTGGCTCTCCGGCCCAATAGCGGCGCGCATAGTCGTAGAGGGTGGCCTGGAAGATCTCGTTGACCTCCGGTCTGGGCTCCGCTCCACTCCAATCCAGCCCGTTGAGCCGGAGAATCGACGCCCCCGGGAGCTTGACGAGGCAGTCCCCCACGGAGCACCCCTCCACGGCCTCGAGGTCGACCTGGGGTAGGGAGACCGTGGCGAAGTCCTCCCTGCGCGGCGGGTCGCTGACCACGCGGACCTCCGTGATCGTCCGCCCCCGGAGTAGCGTTTCGATGTCCTCCGTGGCCGCGACGAAGTCGTTGGAGGTCAGATCGACCCGGAGCACTCCCGCGACCGCGATCTCGCGCCGGTCCGGCGTCTCCAGCAGCTGGCTGACAAGACGCCCGCGGCGTAGCCGCAAGACGTCTCGGCTGCTGAACCCGAGCTCGGAAGCCAGGTAGGCCTCCACCCGGTTGGCAGATTGCGCGGCCGACGGCAGCGCCGGCTGGGCGACGGCGAGCGCCAGTGCGAGTAGGATGCGGCAGTTCAGCCGATAGATGGTCACGCTGATCTCCTCGACCCAGCCATACGGACGCGCTGCCGCGCGCGTGTCTGTCGTTGACCTTGCCTCCACGCAACCTACTGTTGTGCGAGCGAATGAGACCAATCGACCGAAGCAGCCGGTGTCGATCAGCGCCGGCCCATCCGAGGCAAGTCAGTGGCAAGCACACAATCGTTCGATGTCAGCACGGGCGTCGACCTCCAGGAAGTGGACAACGCGGTGAACCAGGCTCGCAAAGAGATCGCGCAGCGGTTCGACTTCAAGGGAACGAACTGCGTGATCGAGCTGGACAGATCCGCTGGGACCCTTCAGCTCGAAGCGGACGACGAGTATCGGTTGAAGGCGCTTCTCGACGTGCTCAAGGGCCGTCTCGTGCGTCGGGGCGTCTCCCCGAAGAACCTGGACGAGGGCACCGTCGACTCGGCGTCGCTCGGGCGAGCCCGGCAGCGGATCACGCTCAAACAGGGCATCGACACCGAGACCGCCAAGCGGATCTCCAAGGACGTCCGCGACCTGAAGCTCAAGAAGGTCCAGGTACAGATCCAGGGCGATCAGCTTCGGATCCAGAGCCCCTCACGGGACTCGCTACAGGAGGTCATCGCCTTCCTGAAGGGCGGGGACTACGGAGTCGAGCTCGAGTTCGGCAACTACCGCTGAGCTCGGGAGCCCTGCCTGGCTGGGTCGGAGCCAGCGGGGCGTTCGCGCGCCGGGGACTGCCGGCAGGGTTGTGGATTCCGATCCTCGGTCTGTAGCTTCCGGGTCCCCTCTCCAGTAGCGCTTGGGCTACGCCTCAGCCGTGCCGACGGCTGGGGCTTTGGTGTCCCCCGCAGGCGCTGATCCGATCAGCGTGAGCCCGCGACGCTTCGAAACGAAGGAGGATCAATGAACCGTACCGCTGGCGCCGCGACGGCAACGTTCGCGGCGCTCGTCGCCTCGCTGGCAATGGAGGCGTCGGCGGTCGGTCAGGAGTTGTCGCTCAGGCGCGAGGTGCCCAGTGCCACCGTCACGTGCGCGCCGGACGCGAACCCGGAGACGGGGGTGGTCACCCAGGCCGATCGGCAGGAGGCGGCGCGCTTATCGAGCGCCGCCACCCAGGCGGCCATCGTGGGGGATCACCGGGGAGCCCGGGACCTGTTGCTCCGGGCGTCCCGCCTGGACCCCAGCGCAGCGGACGTCACCTACCTGTTGGGCCGGTCCTACGAGGAGCTGGGGGACACCGCCGCGGCGATACGCCAATATTGCCGCTATCTGGCCCTGGAGAGCAGCGGGGCGGACGCGGGGGAGGTTCAGGGCAGACTCGCTGCACTCGGGGCGAGCGACGAGCCCGAGCTTCCCGACGAGGCCAGCCGACAGTTCCGGATGGGGGTGGTGAACTTCGACCTCGACCGGCTGGTGACGGCGGAGCAGGCGTTCGCCCGCGTCGTCGAGGTCGCCCCCGAGTTCGCGTTCGGGCATTACAACCTGGGCGTCACCCTCGTAGCCGCAGGCCGGAACGAGGCCGCGGCCAATAGCTTCGAGCGTTTCCTCGAGCTCGTCCCGGAATCCGACGATCGCGAGGTGTTGGTCTCCGCCGTGGAGGCGCTCCGGAACCCGCCGAAGCTCTACAATCCGGGGGCCGCCATGGCCACCAGTCTGATCCTGCCCGGGGTCGGGCAGTTTTACTCCGGGCGTCCGGTGGCGGGCTTCTTCTTTCTTTCGGCCGTGGCCGGATCGGTTGCGTTCGGGTACCTGGCCGAGGACGTACGCATCGAGTGCCGGGTGGCGCCCGTAGGGGGCGTTTGCCCGCCGAACGACATCGTGAGCGAACAGCGCGAGCGCCCCTATCTCACCGCGGCGCTGGGAGCCGCCGGGGCACTGGCGCTGATCGCCGCCATCGACGCCTACCGCGGTGCCAGTGGGAAGAACCGGGCAGCGGGCACGGGCGTCACGGTGGCATTCCACGATGGTCCCAGCGGGAGGCTCGGCCTGCCGGCGCTGGCCCTGGACCGACGGGGCGCGGTGTCCGTGGGGCTCCTGCGACTGGAGTTCTAGCCCCCATGCGTCGTGCAGCCCTCTGGCTGATGCCGGTGCTGGTCGTAGCGGCCCTGGTGCTGGAGGGCTGCGACAAGGTCGAGGTCATCGCCCCGGAAGTGCCTACCGTGTCGATTTCCCCGACCGCGGTGACCATCGAGATCGGAGAACGGACCCGACTGACCGCGGCGGTCACCACCAGCACCGGCGCCGCCGTGGGCGGCAGTGTGACGTGGTCCTCCAGCCGGCCCGAGATCGTCTCGGTGGACGCGAGCGGCGACGTTGTGGGGCTGGCCGTCGGGTCGGCGACGATCACGGCGCGAGCGGGCGGCGGGTCCGGGAACGCTCAGGTCACGGTCCAGGCTCCAGTGAGCGTGTTGCTCGATCGGCCCGTCCTGTCGCTCACCGCCGCGCCCGGTGGCGTCGCCGGCCCCGAAACGGTTCGGATCTCCGCCCCGGGTGGCGAGACCAAGTCGGGCCTGGCGGTCACGACCTCCTACGAAACCGGCCAACCGGAAGGCTGGCTTCGCACCGCGCTGTCGAACACGAGCACCCCGGCCTCGCTTCTGATCTCGGCAGACGCCCGCAACCTCCAAATCGGAACCTATTCGGCGACCATCGAGATCACGGCGGATGGGCTCGCGAGCGAGACGATCTCGGTCACCCTCCAGGTCGTGGGCGCGCCGCCATCCATCGCACTCGGGTCGGAAACGGCTGACTTCGCGGCCAACGAGGCCGGGAACGATCCCCAACCGCAACAGATCGCGCTCACCAACGGCGGCACCGGCTCGCTGGGGCAGTTGAGCCTGTCGGCGGTGACATACGGTGCCGGCGAGCCTACAGGCTGGCTGACCGTGGCGCTCAGCTCCACGACCGCGCCGGCGACGATCGTTCTCTCGGCGGTCGTCGGGTCGCTCGTGCAGGGAGCGTACACGGCCAGGTTCGAGGTGCTTTCCCCCGAAGCCGCCAACGCCCCACGGGCCGTGACGGTAACGTTCACCGTCACGCCGCCGCTCCCCATCATCGCGATCAACCCGTCCACCTTGGTGTTCACGGCGGTGCAGGGCGGGCCGACGCCCCCGGACCAGACGATTACGGTGACCAACGGGGGCGTGGGCGTGTTGAGCGGCCTGGGCACCTCGGTGAACTACACGACGCAGTTCAATGGCTGGCTCAGCGCCCCGATCTCGGGGCTGACTGCGCCAACCACCGTCACCGTTTCCGTGGATCACTCGGGGCTGCCACCAGGGGTCCACTCGGGAGCTGTGGTGATCGGATCGGCGGGTGCCGCCAATTCGCCGCTGTTCGCGCCGGTCGTCATCACCGTGACGGACCCGCCCGTGATCGCGCTCAGCCAGCCCACGGTCACCTTTACCGCGACGGCCGGGGCGAGCGACCCTCCGAACGAGAACGTCGTCATCACCAACGTCGGCGGATCGGTGCTGAACGGACTGGCCGTCGACTCCATCGTGTACGCATCTGGGCAGCGGTCCGGATGGCTGTCGGGTTCGCTCAGCTTCCCGCTGGCGCCGAGCACGCTGACCCTGCAAGCGACACTCAATCCTCCTGGTGGACCGCTCGCGCCCGGCACGTACGACGCCACCGTGTACGTAGGGTCGACCGCCGCGGGTGTGACCAACAGCCCACAAATCCTGCCCGTGACGTTCTTCGTGGTGAACACCGATCCCGTGGCAACCATCACGGGACCCGCCGACGGACAGACGTTCACCGCCGGCGCGCCCATCACATTCACGGGCACGGGGACGGACGCCGAGGACGGAGCGCTCACGGGGCCCTCGTTGGCCTGGAGCTCGGACCTGGACGGCCCCCTCGGTACGAGCAGGAACGTGGTCGTCTCGACCCTGTCACTCGGCACGCACGTCATCACCCTGACGGCCACGG
Organism: Gemmatimonadota bacterium; assembly: GCA_024638305.1. Lineage (GTDB taxonomy): Bacteria > Gemmatimonadota > Gemmatimonadetes > Longimicrobiales > Gaopeijiaceae > JAHEKN01. The sequence continues at coordinate 17,194 of JAHEKN010000050.1, forward strand.
ACAGTCAGGGCGCCACGGCGACCGACGCCATTTCGATCACGGTCGATTCCCGACCGACCGCCGTGATCACCGCCCCGGCCGACAGCTCGGTATTCCACGAGGGCGCCACGATCACGTTCACCGGAACCGGCACAGACCCCGAGGACGGCGCGCTCACCGGGAGCTCGCTGATTTGGATCTCCAGCGTGGACGGCGCGATGGGTACTGGGGCGTCGCTCCCGTTCGCCGGACTTCAAGTGGGATACCACACGGTCCGACTGATCGCGACGGACAGCCAGGGGGCGGCCGACACTGCCCTGGTGGTGGTTCGCATCAACGCCCTGCCCACCGCGGACGCGGGCCCCGACCAGACCGTGGCGGACGCGGACGCGAGCGGGAGCGAGGACATCCTTCTCGACGGATCCGCTTCCACCGATCCCGAGGGCCCACTGGCGGGCTACGGCTGGAGCGAAGCAGCCACCACGATCGCCGCGGGCGTGAATCCGACGGTCACGCTTCCGGTCGGTGTCCACGTGATCGTGCTCACGGTGACCGACGCGGACGGGGCCCAGGACGTGGACACGGTCCAGGTGACGATCGGGGCCAACGCCGCACCGACGGCCACCATCGCATCTCCGGTGGACGGGGCGGTGGTGGACGAGGGGTTGCCCGTCACGTTGGACGGCTCGGCCACCGACCCCGAGGACGGAGCGCTCGTCGGTCCGGCGCTCGCCTGGTCGTCGAGCGTCGATGGCTTCCTCGGAAACGGACGGACGGTCGTGACCTCGGCGCTGACGCCGGGCACGCACCTGATCACTCTGAGCGCCACGGACGGTGGGGGCTCGATCGGCGTGGCGACCGTGACGATCCGGATCAACGCCCTGCCGACGGCGGACGCCGGACCCGACCAGACCTCGATCGCCGACGCCGACAACAGCGGGGACGAGCTGGTCGCGCTGGACGGCTCGGGGTCGTCCGACGCCGAGGGGCCGTTGGTGGCCTACCAGTGGACGGAGGGGGGGGCGACCCTTTCGACCGTCGTGGCGCCCACGCTGCCGCTGACGGTTGGGCAACACACCCTCACGCTGACGGTGACCGACAGCGACGGGGCACAGGACAGCGACGACGTCACCGTCACCGTCGGTGCCAACGCGGGCCCCACCGCGGCGATCAACAGCCCCACGACCGGGACCGTCTTCCCGCAGGGGGCCGCGATCACGTTCACCGGCGTGGGCGTCGACCCCGAGGACGGGAGCCTGACAGGAGCCTCGCTCGCCTGGAGCTCGAGCAGGGACGGCAACCTGGGCAGCGGCTCGCCTCTGGCCACGAGCCTGCTGACCCCGGGGGTCCACGTCGTCACGCTCACCGCCACGGACTCGGGCGGCTTCACGGGCACGGACCAGATAACGATCCGAGTGAACGCGCCACCCGCTGCGGACGCCGGACCGGACCAGACGATCAGCGATGCGGATGGCAACGGCGTCGAGTCCGTGACCCTGGACGGATCGGGCTCTTCCGATCCCGAGGGGCCGATCGCGGCCTACGATTGGAGCATCGGCGGGACGTCGATCGCGAGCGGCGTCGGCCCGTCGGTTACGCTCCTCGTGGGAGTCCACACGGTGACCCTGACCGTCACCGACCGTGACGGTTCTCAGGCCACCGATGCCCTGGTCGTGACGGTCGTCGGCAACACCCCGCCGACCGCCGTGATCGCCGCGCCTCCCACAGGGGCGGTGGTCCCGCGGGGTGCGCCGCTTCCGCTGTCGGGTTCGGGGAGCGACCCGGAGGACGGGGCCTTGGTGGGAGGGTCGCTCGTCTGGACGTCGAGCCTCGACGGCGTGATCGGAACGGGAGTGGCTCCCACGGCCACCGGTCTGGCGGTAGGGACGCATGCGATCAACCTGACGGCCACCGACGCGGGCGGTCTCACGGGGACGGACGCAGTTTCGATTCGGGTGAACGCGCCTCCGACGGCCGCCGCAGGCCCGGATCGCGTCGTGACGGATGCGGACGGAAGCGGCAGTGAGTCGGTCACGCTCGACGGATCGGCGTCGAGTGACCCCGAGGGCGCGCTCGCGAGCTACGTGTGGAACGTGGGCGGCTCGACGATCGCCACCGGAGCGACGCCCACTATCACGCTCGGGCTCGGGTCCCACACCGTGACTCTGACGGTGACCGACGGGGACGGGTCCACGGACACCGACGACGTGATCGTGACGGTCGGCGCGAACACATCGCCCTCAGCCAACATCACCAGTCCTGGTAGCGGCTCCGTCTTCGACTTGGGACTCGCGGTCACGTTCACGGGGACGGGGAGCGATCCACAGGATGGGGCCCTCACCGGCGGTGCGCTGTCGTGGACCTCGGACGTGCAAGGGGCACTCGGCAGCGGCTCGCCCTTCAGCACTTCCTCACTGACATCGGGGCAGCACACGATCACCCTGATCGCGACGGATGCCGGTGGGCTGACGGGATCGGACGCGATCACGGTGCGGATCAACACCCCGCCCAACGCGAATGCGGGGATCGACCAAGTGCTCACGGACGCGGACGGTTCCGGGTCCGAGGACGTATCGCTCGACGGGTCCGGCTCGGGCGACGCCGAAGGAGCCCTTGCCAGCTACGTTTGGACGAACGCTTTCGGGGCGACCGTCGGCATCGGTGCAACCCCGACGGTGACGTTGGCTGTGGGGGCGCACCTGCTCACGCTGACAGTGACCGACAGCGATGGCGCGCAGGCGACCGACGACGTGGCGGTGACCGTTGTCGGCAACTCCGCTCCGTCCGCCGCGATCGGCTCCCCAACGGACGGCTCGGTCTTCACCCTCGGGGCACAGATCACGTTCGACGGGTCGGGCTCCGACCCCGAGGATGGCCCGCTCACCGGGTCGGCACTGGCGTGGGCATCGAGCCTGAACGGCGTGCTGGGCACGGGCGCTTCACTCACGACGAGCGCACTCTCCGTGGGCGTGCACACGATCACGCTGACGGCTACCGACGCCGGCGGTGCCACGGGGTCCGACGCCATCACGGTGCGGATCAACAGCCCGCCCGTGGCCAACGCCGGGCCTGACCAGAACCTGATCGACGCTGATGGCGGCGGCACGGAACCCGTGACACTAGACGGATCGGCCTCGACCGACGCCGAGGGTCCAATCGTGGGATACGACTGGTCCGAGGGCGGAACGAGCATCGGCACTGGGGTGAGTCCAAGCCTCACGCTCACAGTGGGCGTTCATACGATCAGGCTCACGGTCACCGATGCCGACGGCGCAACAGGGACCGACGATGTCGTGGTCACGGTAGGCGCCAACAGCGTGCCGACGGCCTCGATCACAGCCCCACCCGATGGGTCGGTGTTCAACGAGGGGGCGTCGATCGACTTCACGGGCACGGGGACCGACCCGGAGGACGGCACGCTCCCGGACGCGTCGCTGTCGTGGCACTCGAGCCTGGCCGGAGCCCTGGGGACAGGATCGTCGGTCAGCACGGCCGCTCTGTCGCCCGGCGTGCATACGATCACCCTGACTGCGAGCGATTCCGGTGGCCTGACGGGGATCGACCAGATTGCAGTCCGGGTCAACGCGCTGCCCGTCGCTAACGCCGGACCCGATCAAAACGTCGCCGACCCGAACGGGAGCGGCGATGAGTCCGTCACACTGGACGGATCCGCCTCCTCGGACGCGGAGGGCCCGATCGCGTCGTACGATTGGGTCCGAGGCGGTACTACGATCGCGACCGGCGTGAGCCCGACCGTGACGCTGGCGGTCGGGGTGCACAACATTCGTCTCACGGTCACGGACAGCGACGGAGCCAGCCACTCGGATCAGGTTCAGGTGACGGTGAGCGGCAACACGGCGCCCACCGCCACCGTGAGCGGACCGCCGAACGGTTCGGTGTTTCACGCGGGGGCGTCCATCACCTTCACCGGCACGGGGACAGACGCTGAAGACGGAGTGCTAACCGGAGCGTCTCTGACCTGGAGCTCGAATGTCGACGGCGCGCTCGGGAGCGGGGGATCGCTCTCGACCAGCGCACTCTCGGTCGGGAACCACACCATCTCCCTCACCGCAACCGACTCCGGGGGGCTCACAGGGGTCGACCAACTTTCGATCCGGGTCAACGCGCTGCCCGTCGCAAATGCCGGGCTCGATCAGAACGTTACCGACGCGGACAACAGCGGATCGGAGTCCGTCACTCTGAACGGAGCGGGGTCCACCGACGCTGAGGGGCCGATCGTGAGCTACGACTGGTCCGAGGGCGGCGGCACGATCGCGACCGGTGTGAGCCCGAGCGTGACGCTCACGGTCGGGGTGCACACCATCACGCTGACGGTCACGGACGGCGACGGCGCCCAGGCCACGGACGACATGGTGGTCACAGTGGCCTCGAACTCGCCACCCACGGCGATCATCACCTCGCCGTCGGACAACTCGACGTTCGCCGTGGGTGCGTCGGTGACGTTCGCCGGCTCCGGCAACGACGCCGAGGACGGACCGCTCACGGGTGCGGCACTGACGTGGACTTCCGACATCGACGGAACGCTCGGCACTGGAAGCCCGTTCTCGACGTCCGCTCTGTCAGCCGGGGTGCACCTCATCACGCTGGTGGCAACGGACAGCGGTGGCCTGACCGGCACGGCGTCAATCACGGTCACGATCAACCAGTCGCCGACGGCCAATGCGGGTCCGGACCAGCCATCGGTGGCGGACCCGGACGGCAGCGGAGACGCGTTGGTGACGCTCGACGGCTCGGGCTCGAGCGACCCTGACGGCAGCATCGTGAGCTACGACTGGTCCGAGGGCGGCGGCACGATCGCGACCGGTGTGGGCCCGAGCGTGACGCTCACGGTCGGGGTGCACACCATCACGCTGACGGTCACCGACGACGACGGCGCCC
>JAHEKN010000220.1 GCA_024638305.1 Gemmatimonadota bacterium
CACGAAGGCGTAGCGACCGTCCGGCGCGACAACGACGCCGTGGGTGACGCGCTGGCTGCTCTCGATCTTCGCTACCTGCTGACCGCTGGCCAGGTCCCAAACGGCCAAGTGGCCGCTGCCCTTGAGCGACGCCAGCAGCCGCGTCCCGTCCGGCGTGAGCGCCAGGTTGTAGGGCGCGCCGTCCGCGGGAAGGCGCCGGCGCACGCTCCAGGACTCCAGGTCGACCTCGACGATCTCGTTCCCGCGGTTGCACGCCACGAAGAGCGTGCGCCCATCGTCGGCGGGGGTGGTCCACGTGGGGGAGCACGGCCGAGCCCGATCGGCTCCCACCGGACGATGCTCACCACCGTGCGCACCGTGCCCGGGGGCCATGATCGCTACGGCCTCTCCCGTCACCAGATCCATCCGGCGGGTGACCTCGAGTGACCCCGTCGACAGCTCCACGAGCTGGTCGTCCATCATGCACGCCGAATAGTGCCACATCCCGTCGGCGGACAGGCGGGAGCCGTGGGGCATGGTGCACGTCTCGGTCTGGGCGATCTCGAACATGGATTCGGTCTCGACGACTGAGACCGTGCTGGGGACGTGGTCCCCGTAGAAGTTCGAGTTCACCACGAACGCGAGCACTCCCTCCGGCGTGAGCGACACGGTCGCCGGGAACATCCCGAGATCCGACCACGCAAGGACGGTGTCCGCGCCCGTCTCGTACTTGAGGAGCGTGCCGTTCGGATAGCCGTGGCCGAGGGTCACGTACCAATACCGTCCCGAGGGATCGAAGAAGATCCCGTGCGGTCCTTCGATCTCGGCGGGCCATCGGCCCACCCGGATGCGCTTTTCCACGGTGAGGCCGGCCTCGGGAGCAAAGCTCAGGACGGCCACCTCGTCCTCCGACTCGGCCGCCACGTACATCCGGTACGGTGCCTGAGCCCGAGCGCTCTCGGGAACGGTTGTCGCGAGCAGCATGGCGGCCGACACCGCGGCGAGGGCCGTGCGCATGGTTCGGGACCGCACCCCCTCCCACAGCGCGCCCAGCCCTCGTCCCACGCTCGGGCTCACGGGATCAGCACCCGGCGCGGCTGGAGCTTGATGGACCAGAGCCCCGAATGGTGCTCGGCAATGAACAGATTCCCCTTGAAGAGCTGCGGCCCCCAGGAGAACGGTGCGTTGGGCACGAAGCTGTCCGGGTCGTTCGCCATGTAATGGGCGATCTCGCGGCCCTGGAGGGCGAGGTTGCCCTTGAGCTCCCCAGAGATGTCCACGACGCGGGTCCCGCCGTTGTAGAAGGCGGCGTACAAGCGGTCGTCCTCGATCCACATGTTGTGCGAGCCCGCCTCCGGAACCTCGTAGCGTGCCACTTCCTCCGGGTTGTTCGGGTCGGTGAAGTCCACGACGTGGATGTAGCCCGCCATTCGCGGAGGCGTGCGATCCGCATCGAGGTCGTTGAACCCCGGTCGCCCGATCTCGTCGCCCATGAAGATGTAGAACTTCCCGGTCGGGCTCCGGTACGGAAACGCGGCGTGCGTGGCCCCGCCGACGTCGGCGAACCGGTGCATGAGCACGGGGTTCGCTGGGCTTCCCCCGCGGTCACCACCACCCACGTCGATCACGGCCACACCATCACCCCAGTTGGACGTGTACGCGATTCCGTCCACGATCCAAACGTCGTGGATGGCGTGGCCGGGCGTGTCGAGCTCGAACCGGCCCACGCGGTGCGGGTTGGTCGGGTCCTCGATGTTGATCACGTCGAACCTCACGCCGTTGTTCACGGCGTAGACGTGATCCTGGTAGATGAAGAGATTGTGGACCCCGCCGGTGAGCTCGTCGTCGAACGTGGAATGGATGCGGATGTTCCTCGGATCGGTACAGTCCAGGATGACGATCCCGTTCCGTCGGTTCGAGGCCCCCTCGCGCGAGATCACGCAGACCTCCCCGTCCTCGGAGACCTTCACATCGTTCGTCGTGCGCGCGTCGACCACGATCGAGTCCGTCAGGACGGCGCTGGCCGGGTCCGTCACGTCCCAGAAGTACACCGCGCCAAAGGCTCCCCATGTGCCCGTGATCGCGTAGTCACGACCGTCCACACCCTCCCACACCCACAGGTCGGAGGTCGGCACGTCGCGAACGGCGCCCTGGCCGACGAACGAGACCTCTTCGCTGACCAGCCGGGAACCGATCTCCACGGTGTGTTGCGCCGTGTGCCCGGGGACCGTCGCGGTGACGGTGTAGATTCCAGGCTCATAGGCCACGAAGCGGCCTTTCTGGTCGATCTCGGCGGGAGCGATGTCCGCCGTGGCCTCGGGCACCGGGTAGGAGAGGACGCCGAACGTCACCGGGATGTCGGTGACCGCGGCGGAGCCCGCCCTGGGTGACGCCGTGAAGCGGATCACGTCGCCGGTCCGGCCCACCTCCTGGGACGCGGACAGCGTCATGGCCGTGACCGGGTTGGGTGCCACGTCGTACTGGACGGTTCCGCTCGCCCCCGCAGCGGTTGCCGTCAGGGTCACTCGCCCGGGCCGATGCGCCGTGAAGACCCCGAACCGGTCCACCGTTGCGATCGACTCGTCGCTGGACGCCCAGCGGATCGCCTCATCGCGGATGTCGCCCGCCCGGTCCACCACGGTGGCCCCGTGCCGTGCGGCCGCACCCACGTAGAAGCGCCCTCCGGCGGCGGGGTCGATGGACACTCGCTCGATGGGAGGATAGGCCACCGTGACCGTCATGTCCGCCCGAATGTCGCGGGCCGTCGCCACCATGACCGAGACCGTGTATTCGCCGCCGTACACCGCCCGGACCGTGCCGGTGGTCCGGCCCAGGTCCATGCGGCCGCGGGCACCGCGGGCGAAGTACATGAGCGGCGCGTCGACCACGTTCCCGTTGGCGTCGAGCACCCGAGCCTCGATCTGGGCGGACTCACCCACCTGCAGCGACAGACTGGGCTGCGCGATCTCGATGCGGGCCGGCGCCGCCTGGCCACTGAGGCCGGGCGCCAGCAAAGAGAGGGCGAGGATCGGGGCGACAGTGCGAAGCGCTCTCATGTTCGGACTCCGTCCGCTGAAAAGGGGCAAAGCGAAACCTGAAAGATCCGGAACGTCCCTGCCCTCCGCAACGGCGCGGTGCAGTCCGGTATTTGGATGAGCCCGGGATCAGCGCCCCTGGTCCGCCGCCGCCCGCTCACCCTCATCCTTCAAGAACCTGTCATACCAGCCGAGGATGCGAGCATAGTAGTCCCGCACCTCCTCCTCGGTCGTTCGCGGCATGCCGTGGCCGCCGTTCACGTAGTTGACCCACTCCACCGTCTTACCCAGTCGTCGGAGCGCGTAGTACATCTCGAGAGTGGTGCGCGCGGGCACGTTGTGGTCCTGCTCACCGGTGATGAGGAGGAGGGGTGTCTCGATCCGGTCTGCGAACATGATCGCTGAATGGGCGATGTACTTCTGCGGTTGCTCCCAGAGGGTGGCGCCGATCCGATCCTGGCTGTTCTCGGGCGCGTGGATGTTGCGGACGCCCAGGCGGGGGCTGTCCGTGTAGAAGCTGATCATGTCCACTTTGCCGGAGATGTTGATCGCCGCCGCGAACCGCTTCGTCTGGGTCACCAGCAAGTTGGTGGCGTAGCCGCCGTAGCTCGTCCCGTGAACGCCGAGACGCTTCGGGTCGGCGATTCCCCGCTCGATCAGGTGGTTGGCCGCAGCAGTCACCCCCTTTAGCCACGCCTCTCCGGGGAATCCGATCTCCAAGTCGACCGAAGGCTGTACCACCGCGTATCCGGCGTTGTTCAGCACGGCGATCGTCGAGTTGAAACGATCGTCGAAGAACTCCTCGTAGACGAGAAACACCGTGGGCACGGCCGTGCCGGCCACGTAGTCAACGGGGTAGTAGAGCACGCCGTAGAGCCGGTCGCCATCCACATCCAGATAGTCGATCAGCTCGGTCTGCCCGAGCGACCTGCTCGCCAGCGTCGGATTGGACTCCATGAGCGGCCGCACGTCCGTGAAATCGGCATTGGCCGTGTAGAGGTCGAGTGGCCGATTCCCGGGCGCGGCCGTGAAGACGAACGTGCTTCCGTCTTCGGACAGTGTGAATCCGCTGTAGAGTCGACCATCGGCCAAGAGCGTGCGAAGCGACCCGGTGGCCTCCTCCCAGACCGCGACGCCACGGTCCCATTCGGTCCGCGAGTCCACCTGGAAGTACAATCGATCCGCCGTCGGGCTCCAGCCCACGAGCGAGTAGCGCGGGACCGTATCGCGCTCGGCCTCGTCACTCGGGCGGGAGAGCACGAGCGTGCGCTCACCCGTGCCGGTCGCGACGAGCCAATACCCGTCGTCACCCGAGACCGCCACGGCGGATCCGTCGGGCGCCACGCCCAGGACGCTGAAGCGCTCGCGCTCCGACTGCGCCTCCTCCGGCTCGGGCGTGTCCGACCGCTCCTCAGCATCCTCGCGTCCGGTCAGCTGCCGCGGCGGTCCCCCGGCGGCCACCGAGCCGAAGTACACGTCGCCGCCATCGGCGTACGCGTAGTGCCGCCGGTCCTCCGACCACTGCAGCCGCCTGGTCTCGGGGACCTCGAACAAGGTGTTGGTGTCGTCCGCGTCCGCCATGTCCACGTCCACCGTGCGGATCTCCGCGGCGCTCCCGAAGATCACGTCGTAGCTGGTCTTCGCGGTCACGTCGGCCGAGTAGACCACGAGATCCCCGACGAGGGAGAAGCCGTCGCGGCCCATGGCGGTCGCCGGGAGGACCGGCCTGCTCTGCCGGCGCTCGACGTCGTAGGCCAGCACCTCGACTTCCGCCCCCCTCCGCCTGAGCGCCTCCCAGGCCAGGAAGGGATCGTCCCCCTTGTAGACCGCGATGGGCCCGGTGGTCAGGCGAGCGAACTCCGCCTGGGCGTCCTCCAGCCATCCCGCGCGCCTGGACGGCACGAGGAGGCGCGAGCCTTCGCTCGACCACACGGGGGCCTGCCCCTGTTCGCCGGCCAGGCGGGTGCCCCGCGGGAACGACTGCCAACGCATCCGCCCGTTCTCCACCTCGTAGATGCCGAGTCGGTACTCGCCGTTCCGATACTGCGTGAGCGCGATCCGACGGCCGTCCGGCGCAAAGCGCACCGCACCCAACTGCACCGGCTCGTCGAATACCTCCCGCCGCTCGCCGGAGCGCGTTTCGACGACCCAGACCCGTCCCGACGACGGTGCCAGGTACGTGGGATCCCCCGTCCGGTGTGAGTTGGTCCCGAGGCGATCCCGGAGAGAGCTCGTCGAGACCACGACCCGAGAGCCGTCCGAACTGAACGCGAGAACCCGAATGGTGCTCACGTCGAACACGTCGTCGACGGTGAAGGGAGCCATCTCGGGCGCCGCCGGCCCGGCCGTCTGGGCCGGAACGGCAACCGGAGCCGTGCACAGTGCCAGCGTCAGGATCGGGACCAGAATAGCGCGTCGGGGCATGGGCACCTCGGGGAGAGCGTCGGGACTTCCACAAAATTGGATGGGGCCGCCCCTCTGCGCCACGGCGGGAGC
>JAHEKN010000051.1 GCA_024638305.1 Gemmatimonadota bacterium
CCGAGGTAGGCGTCCGCGTCGGCGCCCAGGAGCGGGCGAGCGAAGAAGTACCCCTGACCCGCCGTGCACCCGATGCCATGGAGGATGGGCACGATCTCTTCGTCCTCGATCCCTTCGGCCACGGTCTTCATGTCCAGGCTCTCGGCCAGGTGGACGATCGCCTGCAGGGTGCCCCGCTCGCGCTCGGATTCCAGAACGCGCATCACGAACGAGCGGTCGATCTTCATCGTGTCGAAGCGGAACTGGTAGAGGTAGCTCAGGCTCGAGTACCCGGTCCCGAAGTCGTCCAGCATCAACTGGATCCCGGCGTTGCGCAGGCGCTCCAGGTTGCGGGCCGCCAACTCGACGTCGTCGGTCAGCATGCGCTCGGTGACCTCGAGCCTCAAGCTTCCCGGAGGCAGCGAGTGCTCTGCGATCAATCCTTCGTAATACTCCACGAGATCGGGCTGATGAAGCTCGCGGCCAGAGATGTTCACGGACAGGTAGAATCCCTCCGGAAGCAGGCCGGCCGCCTTCCAGGAGTTGTAGCGCCGCGCGGCCCGTTGGCTGATCCAGCGGCTCAGCCGCACCACGAAGCCGTCCTCCTCCGCAATGGGGATGAACAAGCCCGGTGTGATCATCCCCTCCCGAGGGTGCTTCCAGCGTGCCAGCACCTCCATGCCGAGCAACGCGTGTCCCGGAGCCAGTGAGACGATCGGCTGATAGGCCAAGAGGAACTGCCCTTCCTCGAGCGCCGGACGGAGGTCGCTCCTGAGGAGTAGCGACTGCGCGGCGACTTCCCGGAGCGAGCTGTCGTAGGACACCAGGCGCCCCCGACCGAGGCGCCGGGCTTCGTGCAGTGCGGTCTCGGCCTCGCGCAGGAGGTCGTCGGCGGTCTCCATGCCCGAGACCACCGCGGTCATGCCGATGCTCACGGACGTGTAGACCTCGTGACGCCGGACCCGCACCGGCCGATCCAGGGCGTCCCCGACTCGTTCCGCGGCCTCGCCCGGCGCTTCCGTTCCCCGCATGTCCGCGAGCAGGGCCGCGAACCGCCCACCTGACAGGCGTGCGACCACGTCGCCCGGTCGCAGCGCCTCGGAGAGCCGCTCAGCCACCCGGGAGAGCAGCTCGTCCGCCGCGTCCTCGCCCAGCGAATCCGCCACTTCCGTGAGCCGGTCCACATGGATGGCCAGCACGGCTGCCCGGGTCCCCGCAGGGTCGGCGCGGACCGCCCGCAGTGCACGGTTCAGTGCGCGCACGAGACGGTCACGGTTGGGGAGGCCCGTGAGCGGATCGGAGGCCGCACCCCTCCGGATCCGAATCTCCGCCCGCTCGCGCTTTCGCGACTCCGCCTTGAGCAGGTGCTGGGCCTCCCGGAGGCGGATGCGTAGCCGCTCGGCGGTCGCCCGGGCCCGCTCTGGCCCGCGAGCGAGCTCGTGAACGAATGCGGCTCCGAGCGTGGCCAGGAGCAGCACCAGGAGAAGCATTCCCGGACGGACGCCCGGCGCCCACCAGCCGCCAGCGGGGGAGACCAGGACGGAGAATCCGGAGCCGAGCCCTGTCCGCTGAACGCGGACCGGGTCCCGTAGGACGCCCACGGCCGTCTCGTCCAGAAGGCGGGCGATGCCGCCATCCGCCTGCTCGAGGCGGTGGTAGTACCCGGCGATACCCAGGACGTCGAACCCGGCGCGCGCGACCAAGCTGTCGACGGCGATGGTCACACCGACCCAGTGCTGCCCGCGACCCGGTCCGGGGCCCGACAGCGGCGCGATGGCCAGCAAACGTCCCGGGTCCTGTTCCACCGCGAAGGGGCCGAGCGTGAGCACCGCCCCTGAGGACGCCCGCTCTTCGACCCGGGTCCACTCGCCCGAAGGGACCACGACCATGTCGGGCTCGTCCGGGCTCAGCACACTGCCCGCATCGTCCAAGAGGTACGGGCTGAGCGCTCTGTCCATCATCCGCGGGGGCGGCGCGGGCGTGATCGCTCCGCTACCCTCGAACCACGGATGGGTGGACAAGCGCAGGGCCTCGACACCCACCGCGTTCCATTCGGCGGTCAACCGATCCATAGCACCGGAGGCAGCCACCTCCGCCTCCCCTCGGGATCGAGTCCGCTCGAGGTCGGTCGCCCTGACCGCCAAGGACAGACCAGCCGAGCCGACGATCAGGAACGTGACCGCCGCGGACACCAACGGGCGCCGATTCTCCGCGTTGATCATCTCACGACCATCCGGCCCGCAAGGGTGAAGACGGACCTGGAGTCCCCATGGCCGCTCCGCCGCCTGACGAAGAGCCCGAGGGCTCGCTGGCCGCTGCCGTCCGTTGGGACGAACGCGCCGGCGTACCATTCCAGGCTGCCTGGCCGCTCGGTCGTGGCCCGCTCGACGTCCGCGACCTCCAGCCTTCCGAGCACCAGACCGGTGGAAAGCTCGAGCGCCCGCACCTTGGACTTCACCTGCGTGCCACCGTAGGCGCCCCCCTCGCCCCCGAGTCCGACCCCTACCAGGCCACGGATCTCCGTCCCGGAGCTCCAGGTGCGGGCCGCGGCGAGCTCCGCGGTGGTCGTGCGCACCGCACCGAACCCGACACGATGCACACGGGCCTCGGCGCGCTGCTGGCCGAACATCACCTGTGCTCCGACGGTCAAACGGCCCACACCCGAGCGCTCTTCCGCGATCACGGAGCGTCCCCCCGCGATGGCCGCTTCCAGCCAGGTGCGCGGGGTGACTCGGTGGTCGAGCTGGAGCCGGCCGATTTCCCATCGGGCCCACGGGGAGGTGAATACGGAGAGTCCCCCGGAAACGGCGGTGCCGGACCGCACTTCGGCCCAGCCGGCGTCCGCTCCATATCCCGCTCCGGAGCCACCGCCGGAGTCGAGCCAGGTACTGACTGCTACGATCGAACTGGGCCCCTGGCCGACTGCTTGACCCGGAGCGCCGACGATGAGCAGGCCCACGAGCCCGAGCGCGGCCTGACACACACCGGATGAACGAGGAGGCGACCCGTTCATGGCGATCTCAGGCGGATCCAAGTGACCCGCCTGTCCGTGCCCGGAATGCGGCTCGACCTCAACTCCGCGCTACCGGAAGCATCGGCGCCCAGCGGCCGTCTCACGAGCTCGCGGGGGCCAGGGTCCCACCATCCGGTAGGGAGCCCGGGCTCCTCCAGGACGTCTCCCGCGGACCCTCCCGCGCATTCGGCTCCGAAGCGCTCTCGCCCCGCGGCATTGATCCAGCGAATGCGGTCGGTGTCGTCCACCAGGACGAGAATGTCGGGGTCCGCATCGAGAGCCGCCAACAGGGAGTGCAGGAGCGAGCGATCCGTGAGCGTGGCGAGCGAAAGGGAGTGACCGGGCACGCTCATGCGACGCACCCTCAGGCCCGAGATGCCGAACCCGCCGCCTCCAGAGTGCGGTGTCGGCTCGACGTCGCCGCCCTGAAGGGCGGTCTCCACCCGATCGGGCAGATGGAACCCCACGACTTCGAGAAACTGCCGGCCCTGAGCCTCACGCTCGTCCACGCCGAAGGTCCGTGAGAAGCTCCGGGACGCTCGAGTGATCCGGCCGGTCTCCGGGTCCAACAGTGCCAGGGGCTCCGGTGCGGACGCGAAGATGGCGTCTGTGAGATCCTGCGCGGCGGCCACGGCGCTCGACGAGAGGCTCATGGCCGTGTCGACCTCGGCGGAGACGCGTGTTAGGCGGCTGGCAAGGAGGCCGAGAGACGAGGCAACGACCAGGAACACCACGAACGTAATGGCGGCCTGACCCCCGGCTTGGCCTTCGAACAGATCCGAGCCCGCGAGCTCGACGGCACGCACCGCGATCCAGTCCAGCACTCCCATGAAGGGGATCCCGAGTCCATCCGCGTACCAGCGGAGCTCGGGAGAAGTGATGCCGACGACGATCGCTACCACTCCGACGGCGGCGAAGACCGATATGACCGGATGCCAGCGGGACAGCGTCATCCCGCTCGTCGCGATCGGGAGGAGGAAGAGAATGGCCAGCGCCGGGACTGCCACGCCTCCGAGCTGAAGCCAGAGAATCCCCAGGCACGCGGTCGCCACGATCTGGAGCGAGACGAGGGCGCCTTCGAGGGAGCGCGGGTCCGCCCGGCCCGACGCCCATAGGGAGCCGGCCGCGTACACGGCGGCGAACCCGATGGCCGACATCAGGAAGGAAGGGAACTGGACGTCGATCAGGTCCGACGCCACGAGCATCGCGACGACGAGCGTGAGGGCGCCACCGGTCAGCGCCCAGGCGGCGTCCAGGAATCGTTTGCGGCCTCGTAAGGCCTCGATGTCGGGACGCGCTCGCACACCCGACGCGGAACTCGCAACGGCCGGGATCACGACGCGTTATGACGGCCCCGGACGGGACCGTTCTCACCATTGTTGGAGAGACGGTTGCGCTCGACGAGGGGGTCGGACGCGACGATGTCGCCGGCCGCCATCCAGTCGTCGATGCGGAGGCCGGCCCAGCGGTTTCCCGATGCCACGTTCTCGCGGAGGACCGGTGAAGCGCCCACGACCGCGATGCCGTCGAACCGGTTTCCGCTCGCGACGTTGCCGTGCGCGACGGAGGGGCTCAGGCGACTGCCCAGGAGGAACATGAGACCGTAGCCGTTGCGGTGCACTTCGTTGTCGCGGACCATCACGGAGGATCCGGAACGGACGAGGATCCCAACGCCGCCATTGTCCTCGACAGTGTTGCGCTCGACCGACGCCCGCTCGGCGCTCTCCACGAGAATCCCGGCGCGCTCGCCATCCCGCACCCGATTCCCGACCACGCTGTGCCCCGAGCCACCGAGCATTATTCCGGCCTCACGGCCGCCCACGATCAGGTTGTTCGACACGACGGCGGAGCCCCCGGCCAGGAGGATCGCGACCCGGTCGCCCTCGAACGAGTTCTCTGAGACGGTGGATCGCACCGGCCCGCGCGAGCCGTCGAGGTCGCCGCCGATCCAGACGGCGAAGTCCGAATGGCGGGCGAACTCGTTGTCCCGTATGCGAACGGCACCGTCGACACCGTCCACGCGAAGGCCGGTCACGTTCTCCTCGAAACGGGTCGCGGTGATCTCCGTGCCCTTGGCCTTGCCCGCCAGGAGCACACCGATCTCGCAGCGCCGGACGATCGAGTTGCGGATCTGGGCGCGCGCGGTGGCACGCACGCAGACTGCCCCGGGCGCGTCCACCGTGAGGCCCTCGATGACGGTGCGCGGGGATACGATGTCGATGAGGGGGATGGTGCCGCCCGGCGGGCCCGTCACTACGACCGACTCTCCCAGCCCGATCAGGTGAATGCCGTCGGGGTTGGCTAGCGGTGGGAGGGGCACATGGAGCGTCACGTTGCTTACGTTGATCTCCACGCGCGCGGGTCCGGCCGCGCGGTTGGCCCGAAAGAGGGTTTCGCGGAGGCTGCCGCGGCCGGCGTCCTCGGACGTGGTGACCACGAATTGGTAGGTGCCGTCGCGAGCCGGGCCTTCCGCGTCGGACGGTGCGAGCCAGGGCCGCAGCGCGAGGGCCAGCCCGACCAGCGCGAGGAGGACGAGGCGATGCGGCGCAGCCGCTCGGAGCGCGGTGGTCACGGCCCGTCTCGACGCAGGACGAACAGCTTGTGCCAGGACCAGCGCGGAGCATATCGGGCGAGCGCGAGGTCCAGAGGCAGGGAGAGGGCGGTCGCCGCAGCCAGGACGCCGTTGCCCAGGATGCGGGGCAGGCGCCCGTACGCGGGGAGCACGTACTTGCGTACCAACGTGGTGTCGACCCCCGAAACGTGGACGGAACGCAGGCCAGCGGCTTCGAAGAGCCGCAGGTGCTGGTCCAGGGTGCGCGGCCGAAACTGCGTGTGGTCGCTCGCACGCCACGTCGTCGTGGGCGCGGCTTCCAGCACCACGGCCCGCCCTCCGGGAACGAGCGCTGCCGCGATACCGTCGACGGCACTGCGGCGACCTTCGTCCGAGAGCACATGCTGCAGCACCGTGACGCAGACGACCACGTCGAAAGAGCCGTCCGCGGCCAGGTCCGACACGTCGCCCACCTGGAAGCGACAGCGCTCATGCAGGCCGTCCTCTCGGGCGCGTCGTGCCGCCTCGGCCACCATCGTTGGGCTCAGGTCGACCCCGGTCACGCGGGCTCCGTTCCGCGCCAACAGGCGCGACCACCGACCGACTCCGCATCCGAGATCGAGAACGCGTGTACCGGGCTCCACGCGCAGCCATGGCCCGAGCGCGCGCTTCTGCGTCAGCTCGATGGCGGCGTTGTAGAAACCAGGCATCCCATAGGAGCAAACGGCTCGGAGCCCCGCACCGTCCCCGGCGTAGCGGGATGCTCGCCGCTCCCAGTATTCGGCCGGCGGGAGGGCCTCGGCGGTGTACCTCATGCGGCGGCGGCTCCTGGGAGTGGTCGCCGCACCGTGCGCGGGCGCGCGTCCAGGAGTCGGCTCGTCTCCGCGTAGTGATCCGACACGATCCGCCGGCCGAATAGCCGAACCGTAATCCAGTTGAGAAAGCCGATCGACACGGGCACGGTCAGCAGGAGGGCGTACACCGGGAACAGCGGGACGAGCGGGACCGCCCGCCAGCGCTCGCCGGGCGGCACCGTCGTCAGCACGGCCAAGAGCCCGAGGAGGCCGTACTGGCCGCACACGGTGGCAAAGAGCGCAGGATGGGCCAGCCCGGTCTGGGGGAGGAACGGCACCCCGAAGAGGAGGCCCAGCGTGCCCAGCAGGCTCGTACCGACCAGGAGGGCGCCGACCTGTCGAATCGGGTGCATGACGATCCCAACGAGTCCCAGGTAGATGCCGTACTGGTAGAACGTCACCGGACTGCGGCGAAGCACCTGCAGGAGCTCGGCCCGTCGTTCCCAATAGACCCGGATGTGTCCGTAGGCCCAGCCGATCCGCTGGGAGAAGAGGCCCTTCAGCGTGGTCTTCCCTTCCGTCTCGGCCACGATCCGTTCGTCCAGGACGATCGATTTCCCGGCTGCGAGCAACATCAGCGTGTTCTCGAGGTCCTCGGCGTAAACGGAGAGGGAGTGCTCCGAGAGCGCCGCCTCGAGGTCGGAACGTCGGTACAACGAGATTCCGGAGGTCACGCTTGCGCGACCCAGGGCGGCGCGGCCCAGAGCGACCGCCAGCGCGTATTCGATGGCCTGGAGCGATGCCAGGAGGTTGTCACGCCGAACGGTCACCCGTGGGCACACCGCCGCGTACCCTCGGCGGCGCATGTCCTCGGCTACCGCCTCGATGGGAGGCCGACCACCGCCTGCGGCTCGCAAGCGCGTATCGGGGTCGAGGACGACGACCACGTCGACGGAATCGGGTAGGCGGGACAGCAGGCGCTTGAGCGCTGCCGGTTTGTGGAGGTTACGGTCGGAGCGCAGGCAGCGAACACCCCTGGAGCGGAGTATGTCCACCGTCTGGTCGCTCGATGCGTCGTCGATGATCCAAAGGCGGGTCCGGTACGGCCGGCTGGCTTCGAGGAAATCCGGAATCTCCGCCTCGGCGTTGTACACCGACGCCACGACCGCAAGCTCCGGCGGCGGGCCGGGGTTCTGAGATCCTGCCCCCACCCCGATGGCGGCCTCTTCACTGACCGCGTAGCGAAGGCGTAGGCGCACCAGCATGTCCACGAGGTCGTAGAGCGGGGCAGCGGAGGCGAGGAGAAGCCCGAAGGCCGCGAGTGTGGACAGGGCTCCGGTCGAGGCCAGGAGAATGGTGGCCGCGACGGTCAGGCCCACCGCCACCTCGGCAACCGGGACGAGCCATCGCCGCTGTCTCACGACACGCGCTCCAGCACTCGGGCAGGACCCCGCGACACGCCCGCGATTGGTGCGAGGAGGTCCCGAACCGCGTGTCGGATCTCCCCCGTCGGGAGTGGGAGGCGCTCCATCAGCTCGCGGCGAACCATCTCGGCCGCTGGTACGTCGTATCCCCCGGGCCGCATCTCCAGCGAGGCGGCCAGAATCCAGAGGAGCGATCGCAGCCGGGACGGCAGGTGGGGCACGTAGGGCTCCAGATCCTCCAGCCATCCGAGGAAACGAGCTTCCATCGCGAGGATGGTCCGGCGTACCACCGAATCGACCGGGAGGATCTTGGCCGGCTGAGCCCAGGTCACGTCGGTTCCATCCACCACCCGTGTCTCGGAAACCGTGTGTGGGGACAGCGACTCGTCTTCGGCCATCGCAGCCCCGGAGAACGGGATGACGTAGGGGTACATTCCCATCTCACAGCCGGCGAGGAGCCAATGGAAGCCCTCGCGGATCGTGCGCGCGAGATCGTCGACGGAGCACCGCGGCGAGGTGAGGATCAGGTCCAGGAAGGGCGTCATTCCCAGATCCAAGGCCGTCCGCAGGTTGGGTTGGATGTAGGGATGGATCCTGGACTTGTTGAACTCCTCCAAGATCGACGGGGAGAAGCTCTCGACCCCGAACCCGAGCACGCGGAACCCGGCCGCCCGCATGGCGGCGAGCCGCTCCGGCGTCATCGCGTCGATTCGGTTCGTGCTGATGAACTCCAGGTCGCCCGGCAGACGGCCCTCGCGCTTGGCCGAGACGATGCCCTCACAAAGCGGGAGGATGCGGTCGTCCTTGGTGAAGACGAAGATGTCGTCCTGGAAGATCACGGTTCGCACACGGGGCTGGTCGCGCACGACGATCTCGACCATCTCCAGGATCTGATCGGCGGAGAGTCGTCGGATCTTCGCGGCCCCGCCCTTGGCGGCGTGCAGGAAGTTGGTCGATGAACAAAACGAGCAGCCCATCGGGCAGTAGTTGAGCGTGTTGACCCGGACGGACCGGATCTCGGCCAGCCTGGCTTCCCGGGCAGCCTTGTGGGGCAGGGCCCCGACGCTGTACGCGTGCTCGAGCTTCTGCCAGTACAGCTCGTAGGGCATCTCGGCGTACGGCGTCGCGAAGACGGCGTCGCTGAACGCTTCCGGGTCCAGGGTCGTCTGGTGGTTTCGCACCAGGCCGCCCTGGCCGTCCGGGTACGCCGTACCGGGCAGGTGGACACTGTCACCTCCCCGCACCAGAGCGGCGCAGAGATCCAGGAGCGGAGCCTCGCCCTCGCCCAGGGCGACCAGGTCGAACGGGCCGAGATCGAACATCAGCTCCGGCCGGAACGTGGCTTCCATGCCTCCGGCAACGATGACCGACTCGGGAAGTGCGCGGCGGGCCTGGTGGGCCAGGGAAAGGTCGAACCGAAGCGTCATGCCCGTCGTGGAGATCCCGACCACGTCCCAGGGGCCGTCCGCGACGACTTCAGCCAACAGCTCGTGGGCATCCGGGCGGAGGTTCGGGTCGAACACGACGGCCTCGATCCCCGCGGCGGCCAGCACGCCCTTGAGCCGCCAGACGCCCAGCGGCGGGGCCAGGAACGTGTACTCACCGCAGTGGGGATCGTAGGGCCCGACGAGCAGCACGCGCGCCGATCGGTCCAGTCCACGGCGGAGGCCCCCAGGGATCTTCCAGGCGGGCGTGGAGGACTCCACCCCGCAGGCACTGGAGAACACCGGTAGAGTACGTTTCGGACTGCGACGGACGGAGCTGCCTCCGTCCGCTTCGGTTGTGTTTCGCAAGATGCCGACCCAGGTGCGACGAGCCCCGGTTTCAGCCCCTCGGCGCGTCTACGCGCAGGGGGGACGCGATCGAGGAAACACTTGTAGCAAAGGATGGACCGCTTTAGCCGGGGTGGGCCACCTCTACCAACCAGCCGATCTCGTTCAGGTCATGGAACGTGACCTGACCTGCCCCGGCCCCGAACGCGCCCAGATTGGACAGCATGCTCCGCCGCGTGAAGCGCACGGACCAGAAACGCTCGGCGGTGGCCACGAAGCGGGAGCCCGCCGGAGTCACGACGTGCTGGCCCGTCCTGAGGTAGAAATCGTGCTGCGCGGCCTCCGCTTCGGGGACGTCCTTGTACACCGTCAACAGGAGCGCCCCCCCAGGCTCGAGTGCGCGGTAGAACCGCGACATGACGGCGATGAAGCGGGGATTCCGGTCGAGATAGGCATCCGTGTAGAGAGACAGGTCGTCGGACGGATCGCGGAAGTTCCCCGGCGTGAAGTACATGCAGATGGCCAGATCGTACGTCGACCGCTCCAGCTCGATCTCCGCCACGTCGGTCACGAACACCTGCGCATGGTCGAGACCCTCCGCCCGCCACCGGGCCCGCGCGGCTTTGGCGATGCGGGGCGCGATCTCGAACCCGTGGTAGAGGTCGCAGTGGGGCCCAAACATGGATCCGTGGGGCCCCCGCCCACAGCCGATGTCGGCAATCCGCTTCCGCTTGCCGACAAAGCGCTCGCGCAGGAGCTCGTCCTGACGGTCGCGCGCCCGCTGGATCAGTGGATTCACGTACTCGGACTCGAGGGTCTTCCGAACCGCCTCGTCCTCGGACTCCCGCCTCGGATCAGTCACTGGTCGCTCTCGAGCACGCCGTGGGCGAGCAGGACGGAGAGGGCGCCCAGGAAGTCGGGGAGTGGCACGGCCCCGACCCCGGCGCAGTAGGCCTCGAACAAATCAGGGACCTGATCGTGGTCCCCGGCTCGGCGAACGATTTCGGTGACGTCGATACCCCGGAGAAAGCGGACTCCGCTCGGCAACTGGGGTGTGGCCAGACGGTTCTCGAGCACGACGTGGTTGTCCTCGATGGTGGGTCTGCGCACGACCGTGGCTCGGCGGCCCAAGGTCAGCGCGATGGACTCACTGCCCCGAAGCCTCTCGAACGCCTCCAACACGGACGGATCTTCCCTCAGCCGCGCCACGTCCAGGTCTCCGTCAACGTCGACCGGCACACTGCTACCGGCCGTCCGCGCTGTCCAGAACGGGTGGGTGTGGCCCGCCGCGGCATCGGCGAACACGGTGGCCGACTGCTCCATGTACGACGCGTGCACCAGGCGCTCACGCGTGTCGAACAGCTCCAGAGCGGCGGCCGTCATGCGACCGTCTCCCAGCGCGGTATGACATACGACGGCGGCTCGCCACGCCGACGCGAGCGCCTTCTTGACGCCAAACGAAGTGATGGGATCCAGGAACGAGCCGGCATCGCCCACGAGGAGCAGGCCGTCCTCGGCATATCGGTGGGCCGAGTAGAGCGAGGCGGTGCATGCCCACGGTGGGTCCACCATGCGCGCGCTGCCCAGCAGGGCCGAGAGATGGGTCGTCTTGGCGAGCTCCGCCTGGTACATCGGGAGAAGGTCCTTGCTCGCGAGCAGCTCCGTATTGCGCGGATCCACCATGACCGTGAAGAAGCGCAGCTCCATGGTGACGGGAACGGACCATGCCCACCCGTCCTCATAGCTCTCGACCAGCGTGTGCGTGGGCTCGGGGACCGGCCACCCCCCTGGGCACCTCCAGGCTGCCACCAACCCCACTGTGGCCGGGGCGTCCTCGTGCCGCCGGTAACCCCGTCGTGCCACGACGCCCGTCCGTCCCGTGCAGTCCAGGATCCAGCGGGCTCGAACGTGCCCCATCCGGACCGGCGGCGGGGGCGCCGGCTCCGATTGGGGGCTTCGCACGCGGTCTATGGGCACGGTGTCTTGCCGGCCGCACTCGAAGTGGACCAGGCCGCCGTCGGGGCCGAGCTCCACGCTCCGGACCGAGGCGCTTCGGCGGACGTGGGCCCCTGCCTGCTCCGCTACGCCCAGCAGAAGGGAATCCAGCCGGCTTCGTGCCACCTGGTAGCCCAGCATGCCCGGGGGAAAGCGCTCCGTCCTGCCCTCGCCGCCCCCCCACCACACGGTGTTTCCGGTGGCGCGCACGAATCCAGCCGCGTCGACGGCCTCCGACGCCCCGACCCGTTCAAGCAGCTTCACAGCGCTCGGAGGAAGGGACTCGGCGAGGCCCCCGGCGGCCCCTCCCGGACGGGTCAGGATCACTACGGAGCGGCCCAGGCGCGCCAGTAGCGACGCGGCCGCCGACCCGGCCGGGCCACCGCCGAGCACCGCGACGTCGAATTCCGTGGTGGGCTCGTCAATCATCGGTGGCATTGTATAGGGGAGCGGGCGGGCACGGGAGCGTTGTCCTCGACAGCGGACACGGCGCTGTACCCCTTTCTGGACTCCCGGCTGGCCGAAATCCCTGGAAACGCCGCTGTTTCAGGGTCTTTGGCTCGGAACGTCTCTTGCGAAACTGATGTATCCAATGGCTGGGCGCACCATTCCGAACCGGAGATCCCAAATGCCGAGACCCCTCCGCCACCGAGCGCTTCCGGGCCTGCTGCTCGTGGCGGCCTCGGCGGGGATGGCGCTCGAGCCTGCCCGGTTGACCGCCCAGGGAAGCGAGGGGTTCCTCTTCGGCCCCCCGAAGGTGACGCTCGCCGTCCGCGGCGGATACGCCATCCCCAGCGGGGGGAGCGACATCTTCGATTTCGTCCAGGAGCAGCTCACGCTGGACAAGAGCGACTTCAACGCGATCGCGCTGATGGGCGAGGTCGGGATCGCGCTGAACGACCGTCTGGACATTGCCCTCGGGGTCGGATTCGCGAGGAGCCGGAAGCGTTCGGAGTTCCGGGACTGGATCGGAGACGACGACCTGCCCATCGAGCAGACGACCCAGCTTTCCCGCGTGCCCCTGACGGTCACACTCAAGTATTTTCTGATGGACCGCGGACGGTCCGTGAGCCGCCTGGCCTGGATTCCGGCGCGGTGGGCCCCGTACGTTGGAATCGGTGGCGGGATCGTATCGTACGATTTCGAGCAGCGGGGTGAGTTCGTGGATTTCGAGACGTTCGACATCTTCCAGGACCTCCTGAACTCCGGCGGACAGGCGGGGACGGCGCACGTCGTGGGTG
Organism: Gemmatimonadota bacterium; assembly: GCA_024638305.1. Lineage (GTDB taxonomy): Bacteria > Gemmatimonadota > Gemmatimonadetes > Longimicrobiales > Gaopeijiaceae > JAHEKN01. Next base: position 12,770 of record JAHEKN010000051.1, read on the forward strand.
GCGCCGACGTTGCCCTGACCCCGAGTCTTCTTCTGACCGGCGAGGGCCGTTACTCGTGGGCTTCGGCGCAGATGAGCAGTGACTTCAGTGGATTCGACGACCTGGACCTTTCGGGATTCCAGGCGACCGTCGGATTCGCGGTTCGGTTTTGACGAGGCGATGACATGACGAAGACACGATTGGACCACGGCATCCGCGCGGGCGGGCTGCTGGCGGCTGCGATCCTGCTCTTGGCGGGACCGGCGGAAGCGCAGCTCGACGACGCGCGCTGGCTCCCCTGGCTCGGGTGCTGGACGCCGGTCGCGGAGCTCCGTCAGGACGCGGAGGCACCGCTGCTTTGCATCGGGCCCGCCGAGGGCGGCGTGGAGCTGAGCAGCGTGCTGGACGGCGAGGTCATCGCGACGGAGCTCCTCCGGAGCGACGGCGTCGAACGACCGATCGAGCGCGAGAGCTGCGAGGGGTGGGAGCGTTCCGAGTTCTCGGGTGATGGCCACCGTGTCTACCTCGAGTCCGATCAGTTGTGCGAAGGAGACTTCGGAGGGGGCACGGCGGCGATCATCGCCATGGTGTCGCCGTTTGAATGGGTGGACGTGCAGGTGGCGGGAGTGGACCGGGCGCACACGGTGAACGTGATGCGGTACCGTGCGGCCACGCAGGCCGAGACGGCGGACGCCGGCTTCGGTGAGGTCGTCGGTCAGCGGGCCACTGCCATTCGCGCCGCACGCATCGCCGCGTCGAGCCCCGTCCGCGTCGACGACGTGATCGAAGCCAGTGAGGTCTCGCATCGGGTGGCCGTGGAGGCCTGGGTCGCAGAGCTCGCCGAAGGCTTCGACGTCGACGTTGACGACCTGGTGCGCATGGCGGACGCGGGGGTCCCGGAGGGCGTGATCGACATGGTCGTCGCCGTCAGCTATCCCGAGGAGTTTGCCATCGAGCGCGGGGTGCGCGGGGATCCCAGCGCCGAGGCGGTTCGAACTGCCGAGCGTCAGGACTACCGCGGATATGGGCCCCGACACATCTATGCCGGATACGGCTGGAACTCGATCTACTTTTCACCGTTCCGCTACGGCGCCTACTCGTCGATTGGGTACGGGTACGGCTACCCCGGCTACGGGTACGGTGGGTACGGCTATTGGGGCTATCGGCCCAACATCGTCTACGTGCGCCCGGACCGCCGGGACGGCGGTGGGCGGGCCGTGAGCGGCCGCGGGTACCGCGGGCCGAGAGACGGCGGCACTGCGGGCACGGCCAGGTCACGTGGCGGCTCGGGCGGTGGCTCTGCCGACGTGAGTAGGGGCGGGGGCAGTAGCCGCGGGAGCTCGACCGGTCGCACGGCGCGCCGGCGTGGCGGTGGCGGGTTCTGAAGCAGCCCACCTTCTGTTGAGTAACGCGGGAGCGCGGTCGCGAACGGCGGCCGCGCTCGTCGTATTGGCGGGGGCATTCGGGATCGGTTGCTCTGCCGATCCCCGAGATCCGCCCGACCCGGAGCTCGCCTCGATGTCGAGCGCTGACACCACGATGACGGCGGCTCTCGGGGCCCTCACCGAGACTGTGATCTCCCTTCCCGCGGTCACCGGGACCGCAGTCGGGCTCTGCGAAGGAGTCGCCTGCCTGCAGGTCTTCCTGTCGGCCCCCGACAGCGCCGCGCTGTCGAACATCCCGGACACGATCGACGGGCGCGCCGTTCACGTGGTCGTGACCGGTGCCCTCGAGCGGCTGGATACGGTCCGCTAGAACCGAGGGAAACGGGCCTCCAGAACGCACCGCCCGGGCCATCTCGCGCTCGGGCGTCACCGGTCCTCCTTGCCACCCGGACCTGCTGACGAGCATCCTGTCAGTCCCCCGATTCGCCTTGCTCGAAGACCGCAGGAGCCGTGGCCATGAACCGCTACATCGCCAACGTTGTGACCGCCGCCGCGACGCTCGTCACGGCGCTTGCAGCGCCAACTCTGACCGCGCCTCCGGCCTCCGGGCAGCAAGTCGCGACCAGCCAGCTCTCCCAGCTGCCCGTCCGCCACATCGGCCCCGTGGGAAACCGCATCTCCGCGGTCTACGGCGTGACCAGCCAGCCGCTCGTCTACTACGCTGGCGCCGCCGCCGGCGGGCTCTGGAAGACGGTCGACGGTGGCCTCTGGTGGGAGCCGCTGTTCGACGACCTGGATACGCATTCCATCGGATCGATCGCGGTCAGCCAGCTCGATCCCGAGATCGTCTGGGTGGGGACGGGTGAGCCCCACATCCGCTCCAACGTCACCATCGGAGACGGCGTCTACAAATCGATGGATGGTGGCGACACCTGGCGGCACATGGGGCTCGACGCCACCGGGCGAGTGAGCAAGGTGCGGATCCATCCGTACAACCCAGACGTGGTGTACATCGCGTCGCTCGGTCACACGCATTCGCCGCAGCGAGAGCGTGGGATCTTCCGCAGCACCGACGGGGGCGGGACGTGGGAGCACGTGCTCTTCGTTAACGACAGCATCGGCGCGAGCGACCTCGTCATGGACCCCAACAACCCCCGCATCCTCTTTGCCGGCATGTGGCACGTCGCCTTCAACACCTGGGGGCGCGAGAGCGGCGGTGAGGGCGGCGGGATCTACATGACCCGGGACGCAGGCGACACCTGGACAAAGCTCGAGGGCAACGGGCTGCCGTCCCTCCCGGTGGGGAAGATCGGGCTCTGTATGACACCCGCGGACTCGGACCGCATCTACGCGCTGATCGAAACGGGTGACGGCGTGCCCTGGAAGGGTAGGGAGACGGAGTCCGGTGAGGTCTGGAGATCGGACGACGGAGGGAACAACTGGCAGCTCGTGACCCACAATCGAGACTTCGGGGGACGGACGGGCTACTACAACAACTGCCGCGTCCTCCCGGATGACCCGGACGAAGCGATGTTCCTGACGTCGCAGCTCACGCGCACAATAGACGGCGGGCGGACGGGCACTGGGCTCCAGGGCCGGTCCCGCCCCGGGGGCGACTACCACGATCTGTGGATCGACCCGACCGACGGCGACCGCTGGGTGGTCGGGAACGACCAAGGCGTCTCGGTCTCGCACAACCGCGGCGTGACCTGGTACCAGACACAGCTCCCGGTCGCACAGATGTATCACGTCACGGTGGACAACGCGATTCCCTACAACGTGCTGGGCAACCGACAGGACGGGCCGAGCTTCCGCGGGCCGTCCAACAGCCTGTACGGCGGGTTCGGCGGTGGCTCCATCCCCCGTGGTGACTGGCACTCGGTGGGCGGGGGAGAAAGCGGGTTCGCCACGCCCGACCCGGTCGACCCCAACATCGTCTGGTCGAGCGCGTCGGGATCCGGGGCCCGCGGCGGCATCGTGGTGCGCCACGACGAGCGCAACCGGCAGTTCCGCAACGTCGAGGTCTGGCCGGAGAGCACGGGAGGTTGGCCGGCCGAGGAGCTCCGCTATCGGTTCCAGTGGACCTTCCCCTTCCTGATCTCCCCGCACGACCGCAACACCATCTACGTGACCAGCCAGCACGTGCACCGCACCACCAACGGGGGGCAGAGCTGGGAGGTGATCAGCCCGGACCTCACGACCAACGACAAGTCGCGCCAGGGCATCAGCGGCGGTCTCACACCGGACAACATCGGCGTCGAGTATTGCTGCGTGATCTATGCGTTCGACGAGTCGCCCATCGAACCTGGCGTCTTCGTTGCCGGCTCCAACGACGGCCTGGTGCACGTGAGCAGGGACAACGGCGCCAACTGGACCAACGTGACCCAGAACCTGACGGGACTGCCGCCAGACGGTGTCGTGCGCGGAATCGACATCTCTCGCCATCAGGCCGGCAAGGCGTTCATCGCCATCGAACATCATCAAGTGGGCAACTTCGAGCCCTGGGTGTACCGCACGGAGAACTACGGTCAGTCCTGGACCAAGATCACCAACGGGATCGCGGACCACCCGCTGAGCTTCACACGGAGCATCCACGAGGACCCGGTCCGGCCTGGCCTGGTCTACCTCGGCACGGAGAACTTCGTGTACGTGTCGTTCGACGACGGCAACAACTGGCAGCGTCTCAACGACATGCCACCCGCGCCCATCTACGGCCTGGTCGTGCAGGAGCACTTCAACGACCTCGTGATCGGAACCTACGGCCGCGGCTTCTGGATCATGGACGACGTGACCCCACTACAGCAGATGACCGCGGCGGTGGCGGCGTCCGACGTGCACCTCTTCCGGCAGCGTCCGGCCTACCGGTTCCATCAGCGCACCAGTCCCCAGCAGCCCAACATCGACATGAGCCAGGGCGAGAATCCGGCCTATGGCGCCTCGATCAACTACTGGCTCGGGTCGGTGCCGAGCGGCCGTGTCACGGTCCGCATCGCGGACCCGGCCGGGAACACCGTGCGCACCCTCGCCGGCACCCGGAACCGAGGGATCAACCGGGTCATGTGGGACCTCGAGGACGAAGGGACGCGCCCCATCCGCATGCGGACCACGCCCCTCCACGCGGACTGGGTCGACCTGGGACCGAATCGCGTGAGGACCGTGGGCGGGGGCCCGAGCATCCTGCAGCCGCCTGGGACCTACACCGTGACGCTGCTGGTGGACGACCGCGAGCTCACCACGGACCTGGTGGTGCTCAAGGATCCCAATTCGCAGGGGACCACGGCCGACATCGAGGTGCAGACCCGGATGATGCGTGCGCTCCAGGCCGATTTCAACGCGGCCGGGGACGCGGTCAACCAGATCGAGCGCATTCGGCGGCAGCTCTACGATCTCAGCGACGTGATGGCGGACGAGGCCGACTCGGAGGCCATCCGGAGCGGGGCCGGCGAGTTGGACGCCAAGCTCATCGAGGTGGAGGAGATCCTGATCCAGCTTCGCACGACCGGGACCGGTCAGGACGGGGTGCGCTATCCGGCCAAGGTGATCGGAAAGCTGAGACACCTTTCCGGTGGCGTGGCGTCCGCGGACTTCCGGCCGACGGACCAGCAGGCCGAGGTCCACGCGGTGCTCCAGTCGATGCTGCGGGACGCTCAGGCGGGTTTGGCGACGATCCTGCAGAACGATCTCCCGGCATTCAACAACCTGCTCGCAGGGCGGGGACGGATCATCTCGTGAATCAATCGGGGGCGCTCCGGCGTAAATCAGCTGGGGTCCGGTGCCCCGCGCCGGCAGCGCGCCGGGCAGGGTGCCGGCGCGCCAACTCGGGTAGGACAGGGGGAGAGCGATGAGCGGAGAGAACAGGACGGAAGCGGGGCGCGATCGGAAGGCCGAGTGCGAGCGGATCATCACCACGGCTTCGGCTGCTTCCGCCGCCGCTGGTGGGCTCACGCTCGTACCGGGCTCCGACGCGATCCTCATCATGCCCATGCAGGTGTGGATGGTGATCGCGCTCGGGCGGGTCTTCGGGATTCGCGTCTCGAAGTCCGCCGCCAAGGCCGCGATCTATGCGAGTCTTGGGCGGGTCGTCGGCTTGGGGGGCGTTACCGTGCTGAGCAGGCTCGTGCCGGGGCTCGGGAACGTGGTCCGCGCTGGCGTGGCGTTTTCCGTGACCCAGGGCATCGGGAACATCGTCGTGGACCAGTTGGTCGAGGGAGACTTCGCCTACTGAGTCCAGCCCGGCCCCCCGCCGGATCCAGCGGGCCGGCCCCACGTATCCGAGGAGCCCTGAAGACATGTCCCTGACCACCCGCGTGCTCCTGGGATTGATCCTGGGCCTGGTGCTCGGTGTTGTGCTGGCGCCTGCCGACGCGGGCTGGGCCGCGACGGTGGTCGGGTGGATCGAGCCGGTGGGCGGTCTGTGGGTCAACGCGATCCGCATGACCGTCATTCCCCTGCTGGTGTCCCTCCTCTTGGCTGGGATCACGTCCTCGGGCACGCGGACCGTGGCGCAGACGGGGGGCCGCGCGCTGGGGTGGTTCGTTGGCCTGGCGGCGGTTTCGAGCGCACTCGGCGGCGTACTCGCGCCTCCGCTGCTGGGGCTTTTCGGGACGTCCGGGGTGGAGCTTCCCGAGGTGGCCGCGGGCGCCGCGTCCACGGACGTGACGTTGCCGCCGTTTCGGGATTGGTTCGTGGGGCTCTTGCCAGCCAACCCGGTGGAAGCGGCCGCCGAGGGCGCCATTCTCCCGCTTGTCCTCTTTACGGTGGTGTTCGGATTGGCGGCCACGCGCGTGGCGGCGGAACACCGCGACCGCATCACCAAGGCCGCCGATGCCGTGGCCCAAACCGTGTTCGTGGTCGTCGACTGGATCCTGGCGGCTGCGCCCGTCGGCGTCTTCGCGCTCAGCTTGAATCTGGCGGCCCGGACGGGCGCGTCAGTGGTGGGCGCCGTGGCGGGCTACGTGATCGTCACTGCTGCCCTCGTGATCGTCGCGACGATGCTCCTGTACCCGCTCGTCGGCCTGTTCAGCCGCACACGAGTCTCGTTGTTCGCCAAGGCCGCTGCGCCCGCGCAGGCGGTCGGGTTCAGCACGCGGTCGTCCCTGGCGACGTTACCGGTGCTGATCGAGGAGGCCGAGAACACGCTTCGCCTGCCCGCTCAAGCGAGCGCCCTGGTGCTTCCTGCAGCGGTCGCGGTGTTCAAGTACGCCTCCCCGGTCGTCCGCATCACGGGCATGTTCTTCGTCGCCTCTCTGTTCGGGATCGAGCTGGGGTTGATCGAGACCGTGAGTCTGGTGGTCGGGCTGGGAGCCCTCAGCTTCTACTCGCCCGGCATACCGAGCGGTGGGCTGTTCGTGATGGCTCCCCTCTATCAGGCGTTCGGACTGCCGATCGAGGGCATCGGAATCCTGATCGCTTTGGACATCGTCCCCGACATGTTCATCACGATGTCCAACGTGACCGCCGACCTGGCTGTCGCGGCGGTGGTGGCGCCGGCGCCGGCTGGCGTACCGCCGGAGCTGGAATGAGTGCCTGCCCGGCCACGCCTTCCCCCTGGGGGTGGTGAGCTCGGCCCACCACCCCCGCGGGCGGATTCTTCAGCGAGAGCCGCCCAGCCTGGGTCGTAGCCGCTCGAGGAACGGGGTGTTCACCACGTTCCCCATCGCTGCGGCGGCCGTCCAACCGTCGTCGGGGAAGATCGGTACGTGGAACTCCAGTGCAATGGTGCCGGTGTCGAACGGGTTCGGGTCGACGCCCTGCCAGAAGGCCAGGTCGGCGGTCAAGCTGCCGATCAACTCGCCGAACTCCTCCCCGCTTGGCTGGCGGACCTCGCTGATCGTCAGCTCGCCCGACTGAGCCGCCGCCCAGTAGGAAGGCTCGGTCCAGGAGTTCAGCTGCAGGACGCGACGGCCCGGCGCGAACCCCTCGCCCCTACCGAGGGAGTCGATCTCGCTGACTCCGACCTGGGGACCTGGACCGTACAGCACAACGTCCGGCGGTCCATCCTCCACGTCGATCCTTCCGTATCCCGGCTCCAACCAGTCCATCGCGGACCACCAGGCCTCACGGCCTTCGGCGATCATCGGGCTCGGCCCTCCCTCGAGGGTGAAGGACGCCTGCCCCACTACCCAACTCATGTAGCTGACCGCGAAGTCCCCGTAGACGGTGAGCGTGTCGCCGGTGGGAAGCCAGGTCGGCTCCTCGGTCCACCGGCTCGCCGGATCGAGCCGATGCCCGTCGGCCCTCAAGACGACCCGGCCTCGGTGTGAGCCCGCAAGTCCGTATCCTCCGGCGGCCTCGACGGACTCGATCTCGAGCCGGCTGCCAGGCCGGGCCGTGTAGAGAAAGAGATCGGAGACCGTCTCGACGATCATGAACCCCAGAGGTCGATCCTCGTCGAGGAAGAACTCGCTGCCCAGGATCTCCGACGGAGACAGAATGTCCAAGGGATAGTCTCCAGGCTCGGGCATCGACGGAAGCAGGACGATCAATCCGGTGTCCGCGGGCGCCTCGTTCACCATCTCGAGGTAGAGCTGCCCGCGTCCGGACGGTCCCAGATACGAGATCGCCAAGGAAAACGGGTCCCAGCTCCGCTCGGCGTCGATTCCTCCGCGCAGTCGCACCCGCGCCTCGTCCAGGAGGACGTGATAGCGCACGGTGACGCGCACGGAGTCGACGAGGGCGGCCGAGCGCGCCACGATCCACGACTCACCGGCCGCGACCGGCGTGACCAGACCGGCCGTATCGACCTTCACAGCCGTGGAGTCGCGCGTTTCGAACGTCAGGCTGCGACCCGGCATGGGCGTGCCGAACTGGTCCACGACGAGTGCGCCGAGCGACGCCGTGGTCGGCACGAACAGTGTGAGCTCGGCGCTGGCAAACCGGATTCCGGCGGGGACCGGCTCCGGCTGGGGCGCGGTGCCGGAGCTCTCGCAGCCGGAGAGCGCCACACCGACCGCGATCACGGTGCTGAGTAGCCGGAGCCCCGACGGGTCCGCTCGTGCGGGTGCGCATGTCATGGTGACCTCCTCGGTATCGAGCGATCCACCACGGATCGCACCATCACGTTGCTCTCGATCGAGGCGCGCGCGGGTACGTCTCCCGACGTAGGGGCAGCGGCATAACCGCGTACGCGCTGCCGCGACACGCCCACGTCGATGTGCGTTTCGCCGCCGTGGAAGGCAGTCCGGCTTGCCGCCCTCCGAAGCCGGCGGGCATGTTGGCCGCCATGAGACGCCCAACTGCGATCGCGAGACCCCTGAGCCCGGCGCTGGCCGCGACCTTCGCCGTGGCTCTCGCCGCTTGCGCAGGTCTGAGTGTTCAGCCGGTCGATGCGCAGCAGCCGATCGCGCCCCAGAGCTTGGCCCCATACGATCTGGCAACCCTTTTCGAGACGGGGGCCCTCCTTGCCGACTCGAACGGCGACTCGGTCCCGGACGTCGTGAGCGCGGCTCTGGTCATGGGCGACACCCCGTCGGCTGCGGAGCAGCGGGCCGCGGCTGAGATCGCGGCGCGGCTGGGGTTCGAGACCATGGCGATGGATCTTCCGATCGCTCGCTGGCGCGCCGGAGATCCCACGCCCGCAGGCATCTTGATCGTTGTCGGTCGTGCCGGCCTCGAGG
>JAHEKN010000221.1 GCA_024638305.1 Gemmatimonadota bacterium
GACCGGAGACCGGTCAGCACCAGTCGCGGGAGCCTGAGAGGACGCTGTCAAACCACGGAGCCCCGACGAGAGGGAGGGTGAACGTGACGAGCCAGACGGGTGGCGGCAACTGTTGCGTTCACGACGCACCCTACGCCACGAGGTGGCCGCTACCCGGATCGGGCGAATCGGACGTTTGGAGCACCTCTTGGACCGACGCGAATCTGTGCCGCGATTGTGCCGGTACTCATCGGTACTAGATGACACTGGACGGTAAAGCCCACCGCCGCCCAGACCCCGAAAACGCCCGTCTAGTGTCGTTTAGTACCGTCTAGTACGGTCTGGAGGGGTACCGAGGGCGGGACTTAAAATCCCCCGGGCTTCGGCCCTTGTGGGTTCAACTCCCACCCCCGGCACTCGCCTTCGTCTTCGGGCGCAGGGCGGCGTTGCTACTCGGACGGCGGCTCCCTGCGGCGTACCATCTGGGTACGCCTCAGTCGCGCCGCCTCGCGCGCCTACCCCTGCATCCCGAATACTCGGCGAGATATCGGCCTTTCGGGCGCAGGGCGGCGTTGCTACTCGGACGGCGGCTCCCTGCGGCGTACCATCTGGGTACGCCTCAGTCGCGCCGCCTCGCGCGCCTACCCCTGCATCCCGAATACTCGGCGATGAATCCGGGGCAGCGCTACGCTGATCGCCTCACCTCGCCTTCCTACCCTGCATCCCGAAGTGCTCGGCGATAGACCCCTGCCTTGGCGACCATGGTGACGGCTTTGCTCCGCTTGGACGCGCGATCGTCCTGGTCGCTCGTGCGCTGCTCATGCGTCGTGAATCTCACGCGCAGCTCGGAGCCCTGACTCGAGTGCGCCCTCCATCCAGCCCCGGTACCCGGACGCGTGCTCGCCACAGAAATGCACGGGGCCTTCCGCACGGGCGAGCTCGCCCCCGAGCTCCAGATCCTGAGTTCCCGTCGGCTCCGCCCATGCGGCGCGGCTCCACTCGTCGTGCTGCCACGAGTGTGATGTTCCCGAGATGAAGTGGGCGCTGGCACCGGGGAAGACATCGTCCAGGTGTTCGAGCACGCGGGCCACGCGTGACGGCTCGTCGAGCGCATCGAGCTCCGTGGCACGCTCGCCCCGGACGTAGGTGAGCAGCACCCCCTCCGGCCCGTCCGAGTCCCAGGTGGGATGCCACAGCTCCTCCGGCCAGTCCGTGATCGCCCAACCGTTCAGGCCCTCCGCTTCCCAGTACCGCCCGCCAAAGCGAAGGAAGACACGGGTCGCCTTCTGGTAGTGGAAGGCGCCCTGGATGGCAGCGGTCTTGCCTTCGGACAGCCCTGGCAGGAAACGGATGCGACCCAGGACGGGAACTGGGGCAGTGACGAGCACCCGGTCCGCCTCCAGCACCGCTCCTGCGGAGAAGCGCACGGTGACCGTTGCCCCGGAGACGGCGATTTCGGCGACGGGAGCGCCCACCAGGACCGATCGTCCCAGGCGGTCCGCGAACGCTCGTGGCAAGAGTTCGCTCCCCCCGCGAATCTTCACGTAGTCGGGCCGCTGCTGGCGGAAGGTGTCTCCCGGAAGCGGAGACCGGTGCCCGCCCTCGAACAAGAGAAACTCCCCCGAGCGGGGGTAGAACGAGTCGAGCTGTAGCCCGAAGTGGTCGGCGTATCCCAGGAGCAGTTCATGCTCGGGTCGGATCCGGGCCGCCCCAGCCTCGGCCAGGTGACCGGGTTGGAACGGATGCCGCAGGGTCAGCACACGGCCACCGATCCGACTGCGCGCTTCGAAAACGGTCACATCGTGACCAGCACGCCCGAGCTCGTAGGCGGCAACGAGCCCGGAGACCCCGGCGCCCACCACGACGACCCGTTTGGGTCGACCTCCAGCGCCCAGTCTGCCCGGTGAGTCGCCGGGCCCCACGACGTCGCTGCACGCACCCAGCCAGAGCCCCGCTGCCCCTGCGGTACCGCTCTCGAGAAACTGCCGACGGCCGATTGTCCGCATGATCGATCATACGACAGGCCTGCCGAACTCCGCATGACATTGCGCGTCCTCCGGTGTTGGCCGGCTTGGCACCCGAGGCCCGAACAGCCCGTCGCGAGGCCAACGTACACGCAACCTGACCGCGGTCCGGTCGGATTCTTGCAACCTTCGACTGGAGCCGGTTCCCCCTGGTCTCCCTGCTCCGTCGCCTGTGCCAAACGGAAGAGACAGATGAGCGAAACATCGGTTGTCACCCTGGACCCCCGCCGGGCGGTGAGAGTCGACGCCCGTCTCGATCGGCTCGTTGAGCGGGCACTGAACGGCCTGAACAGTGTCGACGACCGGGTCGAGGCATTGTTGCATCTGGGGTCCCGCATCTTTCACACGCCCATCGCCATCCTCAGCTGGATCCAGGGCGATTCGTATCACGTGTTACAGGCATGGGCGCCGGACCACGACCTGGCACCCGGGACCGTCTTCCCATTGGGCGACACCTATTGCTCGGTCATGCTCGATGCCGGCGGACCCTGTGCCGTGTCGCACGTTGCCCGCAGCCCGTGGCAGAGCCACCCCTGCTACCTCAAGATGCATCTCGAGTGCTACCTGGGGGTTCCGGTCGAGTTGGGCGGGGGCCGCCGGGGAACGCTCAACTTTTCAGGCCCCAGGCCCAGCCCCGTGGCGTTCGACCGGTATCACGTGGAGTGGTTGGAGCGCCTTGGCGATTGGGTCGAGCGCGTGTATGAGGAACCACGCCAGACGGCGGGCGGCCCGCTGCCGATTGGGTCAGTCCGCCGAGCGGTCGCCTCGGAACTCCGCTGAAGCGTTTTGTGAGCTCCAAGCAGTAAGCCCCTCGGCCTCAATATCTTTCAACGATCGACCCGTGTGCCCAGAGGCACATGTGCAGGAGGCCCGCGCCTGTCCGGCCGGCCTTCCCGTCGTATCGCCATGTGGAGGGGCCGCGATATGTTGCGGCCGACTCGTCTCCGGCCGGGGGACGAACCTCATCCTGCCCCGTGGAGCCCCACATGAGAATGCTCGTCGATTTCGATCTGCCCATCGAGCCCTTCAACTCGTACGTCCGGGACGGAACCGCAGGTGAGCGTCTCCAGGCGATCCTGGAGGAGCTGAAGCCGGAAGCGGTCTACTTCACGGAGCAGGGCGGGATGCGGGGCGGAATCATGATCGTCGATCTGGAGTCACCATCCGACGTACCCAGGATCGCGGAACCGTTCTTTCTGATGTTCGAGGGCGAGGTGCGCTTCCACGTGGTCATGTCGCCCGAGGATCTCGCCCGCGCCGGGCTCGACGAGTTGGGCGAGAAGTGGGGCTGAGGGCAAAAGGAGGCACCAACCTGGCGGGTTCGACGTGTCCCTTTAGGTTTCCGGGGTAGCCGAGAAGCCTCGCGCTCCAGGAAAGGGTTGAAAATGCTCGATCGAACGGTGGCTCTACGCGCGCTGCTCTGCCTGTCCACCGCGCTCCTGTGTGCACCGGCTTCAGCGGGGGCCCAGACGTTGGCGCACGCGGTGGACGGGGATGGGGCGGCGTCCTCCACCGACGACGTGACCTTCCACCGGGACATCGTCCCGATCCTGCAGCGAAGCTGTCAGCGGTGCCATCGGGACGGGGGCGTGGCGCCCATGGCCCTGGTCGAGTACGACGACGTGCGGCGCTACGGCACCCGCATCGCTCGGCGCACGGGGATCCGCGATCGGGCGGGAGCCATGCCGCCCTGGTACGTCGAGAAGGACATCGGTATCCAGCACTACAAGGACGACCCGTCCCTGTCGGATGAAGAGCTCGCGGCGATCGCACAGTGGACCCGGGGCGGCATGCCCGAGGGTGATTCCGGGGACGCGCCGCCGCCGATCGAGTGGAACGACGAGGCCGGGTGGGCGGCCGGCGAGCCCGACCTGGTCGTCCGACTGCCCGACGTGTTCGTGGGCGGGGACGCGCCAGATTGGTGGGGAGACATCGCGAGCACCCCCACCGGCCTCACGGAGGACCGCTACGTAAAGTCGGTCGAGATCCGCGAGGTAAACGACGTCGACAACTCCGGCGAGGGAGGCCGTGAGACGGTAGGCGGACGGTTCGTCGTGCACCACATGATCTGGAGCACCCGGGTCCTCGACAACGACGAGATCGATCCGGTGAGTTGGCCGGTGCACGAGCTGGGACGGAACCCCGACTACTTCGATCCGGCCGGCGGAAGGCTTCTGCGCGCGGGCTCGAGCGTGGTCTCGAACTCTGTCCACCTGCACTCGAACGGACGTGACACCAACGCGCACCTGGAGATCGGATTCCGTTTCCACCCGGCCGACTACGAGCCCGAGTACGACGAGTACTTCTTCAGCCTCGCGAACGCGCATGACATCGACATCCGCGGGAACGAGAAGGGCCAGGAGCTCCACGCCTACAAGGTCCTCGAGCGCCATACCAAGCTCATCACGTTCGAGCCCCACCTGCACGCACCGGGGGAACGGATGTGCCTGGAGGCCATCTGGGGGTTCAACGTCGAGACGCTGGCGTGCGTGGGATACGACCACAACTGGGTGCGTGGCTACGCCTTCGAGGACGATCATCAGCCGCTGCTGCCCAAGGGAACCGTGCTCCACATCGTCGGCTACATGGACAACTCGCCGAGCAATCGGAACGTCCCCGACACCAGGAACTGGCAGGGGTCCGGGAATCGCTCGGTGGCCAACATGTTCATCGACCTCGGCATGAGAGTGTCGATGACGGACGAGCAGTTCCAGGAGGCCATGGTCGAGCGGCGGGAGCGGCTGCAGCTCGACGTCAACGACCACGTGATCGGCTGTCCGCTCTGTCTCGTGATTCCGGGGAGGTAGGGCTTTGGCCGTGGGGATCGAGACGGGTCGGCGGCTGGTGCACGGCGCTTTGGCGCTTGCCACCGTTGCGGTGATGGCGGGGTTCGTCGCCGCTGACGAGGCCCAGGGACAGCTCTCCTACTCGAGGGGGCAGACGGTGGCCCCGGCGTTCGAAGGGTGGGAGCAGAACCCGGACGGGTCGTACAACTTCATCTTTGGCTACATGAACCGTAACTGGCTGGAGGAGATCGACCTGCCGGTCGGGCCAGAAAACATGTTCGAGCCGGGTCCCGCCGACCGGGGTCAGCCCACCCACTTCCTACCCCGTCGGAACCGGTTCACGTTCAAGGTGCGGGTGCCGGCGGACTGGGGAGACAAGGAGCTCGTCTGGACCCTCACCACCCAGGGACAGACCGAGAAGGCGTACGCGTCGCTCCGGCCGGACTACATCGTCGACGACATGGTGATCGCGTCGGAGACGGGCGCTTTGGGGGCGGGGTCCAGCACGCCCGAGTCGCGGGCCAACGTGGCACCGGTGATCACCCTCATGGGCGATTCGGTTCGTACGGCG
>JAHEKN010000292.1:0-17433 GCA_024638305.1 Gemmatimonadota bacterium
TCGAACAGCGCGTTGCGGAGCCAGATGCTGCGCGAGGTCCGCGTAAGGACGTCCGGGATGAAGCCCATGTGGGCCTTGACCCTGGACTCCCAAGCGGGATCCGCGACCCCGGGGAGGATCGGCGTACTCCACTCGATCTCGTGTAGCAGTTCCGCCATGGTTCACTCGGCGACGCCAAGGTCCACGTGGGGAAGATGTCCGGCCCCGGCATGATAGTATTCGCTAGCCGCCGGGGCGATGGTCAGGGCCCGCAGCCTTCGTGGAGCGTCCGTCCCGCGCGCGCTTCGTCGCCATACACGGCGTTGGCGCCAACGATCTTGGCGGCGTCTGGACACGCAAGGGTAACGTGGAAGACGTCGGAGTTCCTCGATGCGATCGCCTCCGGAGGGGCCGCGGCGGCCGCGACCGTCCAACGACGCGTGAACTCGATCGTCTTCGGGGCGTTCGGGTTGGTGCCTCGCACCTCGACTTCCACGAAGGGGGGGGCATAGTCGGTCGGGGAACCCAGGTCGAAAATCTTGGTCCCGGCGGAGACCTGGAACTGCAGGTTGGTCACGCTCATCGGAGAGCGGTCGACACGGACCATTCGACTCTCCGGATACGTCACGATCACATGTTCCGGCACGATCGCCTCCCTTGCTGGGGATTCCGTCAGTAGACCCTGAACCCCAGCCCCACCCCGAGTCGGAGTCCGGAGGCGACCAGGGAACCTGCGAACACGGTGCGATCACCGACGATATCGAGGTGCGGTTCCGCGTACATGTACTGCGCGAAGCCGGTCAACGCGAAGGCACTCGTCAGGTTGAGCCAGGTGTGGAGCTCGGCTTGTGCGATCAGCGACCCGGGCGCTTCGATCGCAAAGTCGAACAGGCCGAGCTCCTGGCCGACCCGTTGGCGGAGGTCATCTTCGATCTCGAAGTCACCGAACGCGTAGCCGACCGTTACGCCCGGGGTGACGTCGACTCTGCCCTTCCGGACTGTGTAGCCCAACCCGGCCGTCCAGGCCCAGAGCCGAAAATCACCCATTTCCAGGGTCGTGCCAGCCAGCGGACCCGTCACATCGAAGTCGCGAGGACCGATCGAGAACAGTGCCCCCCAACCGCTCGGGCGGGCGATCCTCAAAGAGAGTCCGACCCGGTCCTCGAGTCGAACCGCCCGTCGGGTTTCCGTGGCAAACGAGTAGTGGAGTCCGACATCGATGACGTGGGTCGGATCGCCCCCCGCCTCCTTCGCCCCCCGCTCGGTGCAGGTCGACTCCGGAGCCTCCCCGTCGGTGATCTCGCCCCCGAGGACGTCGCGCACGAACTCGCCGAAGCCGCGCGGCTCCAACTCGGTCAACGAGCTCGACTCCCGCAGAAGGCGGCCGCCCCGATCGATGAGACAATCGACCTCGAAGCGGGAAAGCTGGAAGTTGGTGCCCAGATTCTCGAAGAACGAGCGCTCGTCCAGGTCGGAGATGTTCTCGAACGCCACCTCGAACCCGTAGAAGCCGGGTCTACCGTCCTGGTTCAGGCCGGCATTGAATCCGTACTGGCGCAGCAGATCCATGCTCTCCCACGAGAGCCGGCCAATGGGGATGCCGGCGCTCGCATTGATGGCCGCCAAGGGGTTGGGTGGCGTGGGGCTTTCGCCCCATGCCTTGGCGGTGTTGGTCCGCGCGTTCACGACGATGACCACGATGTCGTCGATCGGCGGGTTGTCTGGAAACACCAGTCCGCCGGTGGCACGATTGGCGGCGCCGCGGTTGATCATCGTCAGCAAGCTCCAGCCGCCCTCGATCGGCTGGTCCGCTCCGGGCACCTCGACGTTGGGAACCTGCTCCTGCTCGAGCGACTGCAAGAGCGCGCGCACACCCAGATTATCGGCGACGCCTCCGTCCATCACGTGCAGATACCGGCGGCTCGTGTCGCGGTAGCTCTCCATCTGCCGGGCCCGGCGGAAGAGCTCATAGTTGGCGACGGCGTCACCCAGGGCCTGTCCAAACCAAAGAGGATCGGTGTACCCGCACCGACCGGCGTACGAATCCAGCGTCATGGGCGTGAGGAGGCCGGGAAACGCCGACGACGCCGCCACCGCCCTTCGGAGTGGGAACGCGCTCAGATCTCCGCAAAACAGGTCGAACTGCTCCTGCGTGAATTCGAACCGGCCCCCGGTGAGGATGTCGGTGGAATTGAGGATCAGGTACGGGCGCGAGCCCCGGCGCAGATCGGCGAACGTGGCGTCGCCGAATAACGATCCCCACTGCTTCGCGGCCAATTCGACCCGAGAGCCGAGATACTTCCAGTTGCCCGGCTTGAACACGAGGTTGCCCAGCAGATCACGTTGGGCCGGATAGTACAGGAACGCGGTCTTGAAGGCCGTCGTGTCGGTGAAGATCTCGCGCCCGCGAAGCGCGTAATAGCCGGCCGCAAAGCTCCCGCCGGACACGGACGAGATGACGTCCACCTCGTCCACGAGAGCAATCGTGTCTGCCCCGGGTGGACAGGTCCGGCGGCAGGGAAGGCCAGTAGTCGGATCTATGGGGAGCCGAACACTTCGCAGGGACTCCAGGACGCCGTAGGAGAGCGCCGCCGCTCGCGTTCCTCCACCCGAGAACGCCAGAACGACGAAAAGGCCGTTGGAGTTGCGAACACTGTCGCTGTCCAGGGCGAGGTCGTTGAACCGGTATCCCTCAGTCAGATCGTAGCTCTCGATCCCCGCCGACCTGGGATAGCTGTGGCATCCAACGCCGATCGAGGCCGCGAGCATTGCCGCCAGGGAAACCGTGCTCGACCGCATGACACACTCCGCTGTGGGGTCCTGTACCGATGATAGGCTGCCACCGGTCGGCGCCCAACGGAAATCTTCGTGTGGCGCGGGTTCCGCCGCGCCCGGGATGGGCGCATGGACGGGAAAAGCAAGCGGACGAACCATACGTCGCCCCATCGGCCTCGCGTGAGGTCCCCACAACCGCACTGCGTTATCATGGTCGAGTGCGCCTCTTCTTTCACGTGTCACGCGAGAACCGAGATCCCGATGCGCCAGCCGTTCCACGGAGGACTATCGCCAGCCCGTCGCATCCACGTGACCGCGCCGCTGTGGGCCCTCCTGTTCATGATTCCCGGGGGACTCACGGGTCAGCACTTTCCGTCGGACGCCGGGCTCACCGAGCTGATCCGGACCCGTGTCGAGGAAGGGCGGGCGGTAGGGATCGTGCTCGGCGTCATGGAAGCCGACGGCTCGACGCGAGTCGTCTCGTACGGAGACCCCGGACCGGACGCGCGGCCACTGGGGGAGCGTACGGTCTTCGAAATCGGCTCGATCACCAAGGCGTTCACGGGAATCTTGCTCGCGGACATGGTTGCCAGGGGAGAGGTGTCTTTCTCGGACCCCGTTGCCAAGCGGCTGCCGGAGGAGGTGACCATGCCCTCGCGCGGGGGCACTCAGATCACCCTTCTCGACCTGGCCACCCAGCACTCGGGGCTCCCGAGGATGCCGGACAACTTCTCCCCGGCGGATCAGTCGAATCCATATGCCGACTACTCGGTCGAGCAGATGTACGACTTTCTGTCGGGCCACGACTTACGCCGGGATGTAGGCTCACAGTACGAGTACTCGAACCTCGGAATGGGCCTGCTGGGCCACGTGCTCGCCCGAGCCGCTGGGGCCAGCTACGAGGAAGCCGTGCGGGAGCGCATACTCGACCCGCTCGGGATGAGCATGACGGGCGTCACCCTAACGCCCGATCAACGTGAATGGATGGCGGACGGACACGACGAGCGGGGCCGCGTCGTGCCGCTTTGGGACGTTCCGACGCTGGCTGGCGCCGGAGCACTCAGGTCCAATATGAAGGACATGCTGACCTTCCTGGACGCCAACGTGGGCGTGTCCGCGTCCGGCCTCGAGAGATCCATGCGAGTGAGCCACGAGGTCAGAGAGGACATCAGCCCCGAGATGGGCATTGGCCTCGCCTGGCACGTGCGGCGCGTCGGGGACGCGAGCATCGTCTGGCACAACGGGGGGACCGCGGGATTCCGGACGTTCATCGGCTTCGATCCCGTGGCCGGTGTCGGGGCGGTCGTGCTTACCAACTCGGGACACGGCGCCGACGACATCGGCTTCCACGTGATCAACCCCGAAGTGCCGCTTGCACCCGCGCCTGAGCCGCTTGCAGGGGAGGCGGTCGAGGGGCTCTACGAGGCCGCCATCGCGTGGGTCACGTTGGTCACGCAGGGCGAGTTCAGCGCAGCTGCGGCGCAGGCGTACCCAGTGGTGGCAGCACAGCTCGATGCGGCTGCGCTCGAGCGGGCCTGGGGGCAGCTCGGCCCTCAGCTCGGAGAGCTGCGGTCGCTCGCCGGAAAGGAGCAGTCGGTCACCCAGGGACTCAATCTGGTTGTCCTCACGGGCGTGTTTGCCAACGGGACGTTCGACGTGCAGGTGTACATGGGCGACGATCATTCGGTCGCAGGGTTCTTTGTCCGACCGCCGGGGGGCTGAGGGCTCCCCTGGGATGGGGCTCGATGCCATGAGGGAATTCGCCTATCGGAGGAGGCCGCAGCCCCGCGGCGGCCCGCGCCCGGGAGACCAGTGGTCCGCCTGACGGCAGACCGATCTGAGGACCACCGGCCCGGGCCGGTTCGCGATGCCGCGCCCACTCAGGTGCGATCGCGAGGATACCAGAACCTCGACGTCCGACTCCGCACGGACGGCGACGGCTATGCGGCGGACTTCCGGACCGCCGGGGACGCGATGATCACCACGGAGCTGTCGCCACCATTCGAGGGCTCCGAGCTCGAGCTCCGCCTCCGGCGGTTCGAACAGACGGTGATGGACAGCCTCCACGAAGGTGGCGCACCCGACCGGGGCGTCCGTCTCGCAAGCGGGCTGGCCCGCGGCGACATCGACCCGCGCGAGTTCGGCGAGGAGCTCTTCCGCTGCCTGTTCGGCAACGGCGCGGAGCCGCTATACCGCCAGGCCCGGGTCGACGCGGCGAACGCGCGCATGGACCTGCGCGTTCGGCTGTCGGAGGAGATCCCGGCGCTCCGTTCCGTGCCCTGGGAGTTCATCAGAGACCCTGAGGAAGGTCAGTTCCTCACCAAGTCGGATACGCCACTCGTTCGGTTCATCCGGTTGGGGCGCCCGCTAGAGACTCTCCGCATCGACCCCCCGCTACGGATCCTGGGAGTCACGTCCAACCCGAGTGACGCTCGGCTCGACATCGACCACGAGATCGAGGGACTCGAACGCATCACGGCCGAGCTGCAGGCGTCTGGCGTCCTGACGTTGGACTGGCTGCATCAACCGTCCTTCTCCGACCTTCAGACCAGGCTCGCCGAAGGCGAATGGCATGTATTCCATTTCATCGGACATGGCCACTTCGATGCCGACGTGAACCAGGGACTCCTGTACCTGGTGGAGGGAGCCAAGCAGGAGAGCGCCCCCATGATGGCCGAGGCTCTCGGGGACCTCCTGTCCGACCACCCCACGTTCCGACTATGCGTACTGAACTCGTGCAGCGGAGCACGCGGGGAGGGAGACGATGCCTTCTCGAGCACCGCGGCCACACTGATCCAGCGTGGACTACCCGCCGTGATCGCCATGCAGTTCAAAGTCGGCAACAATGCAGCGATCCGGTTCGCGGAGCGATTTTACGCCGATCTCGTGCGGGGCATTCCAATCGACCGCGGCGTACTGAACGCCCGCAAGGCGTTGTTCGGGACCGACCCGCGGAGCCTGGAGTGGGGAACACCCGTCCTCCACATGCGGTCGCCCGACGGATTGTTGTTCAGATTCCAATCCAGCGGGGATGGGCAGGCCCGACCGTCGGCCTCCAAGGCGCCGTCACCGCCGCGCCCCTCCACGCCGCCGGCGCCCCGGGGCCGGACGGTAATGATGTACTGGCATGATCAGGGACTCACTCGCGATGCGGCTACGCAGCTGCAGACGGAGTTCGAGCACTCCGGTATCCACGTCGTGTTCGAGCAGCACAAGCTCTGGGCGGACGCGCCGGACGCGGTCTATGTCGGCGAGCTGGTGGACGCGGAGTTTGGTCGCTTCGTGTTGAGCCGATTGCCGTACGAACCCCGCTTTCTTTTTCCCACGAACCTCCCGTTGGCGAAGGGAGGGAACCGAGAGGGTCGGGCCATTGGAATCGGCTATGTGGGAAGCTTTCGGGAACTGAGTCATCCGACCCCGGACTCGGTGCCCATTCCCATCTCGGCCGAGGGCCTGGAGTGGCTGTGCGAGCCCCTCCTCTCGGACCTCGAGTTCCAGCAGCGGCTGCGGGTGCTGACGGAGCGATGACCCGCCTCCATCACACGCTGGAACCCGACTCCGGTGCCCCGTTCTGAAGCTGCGGCTGACTTCGTAGGCTGTCGCGCCTCTGCTCAGTTCATGCCGGGGTCGAACGGCATGCGGGACATCAGCTCGTATTTGGGCCCCTTCCGGCGCACGACGCGGCTCCAGAGGAGATCCGGCTCGGTGGTGAAGACGTCTTCTTCCCGAGCGGGATCAATGATCCAGGAGCGCTCGGCCATCTCCCGCTCCAGTTGCCCGGGCCCCCAGCCCGCGTGCCCGATGAAGACCCGAGCCCTCACAATCCGCGGCCTGACGTCGTCCGCTACCTCGCCGACCAGAAATCCGACATTGCCGAACACCGGGACATCCGCCAAACCAGGATGTGTGAACTCGGCCACGAGCACCGCACCCGCGGGTTGAACGGGGCCGCCCTCGAAAACCCGACTGCTCGGCCCCGCCAGCGCAGCGAGGACTGGGATGGCGTCTGCGACGAGGTCGTCGAGCGCGCGATTCAGCACGACTCCCACGGCCCCGTCGGCGCCGTGCTCACCGATCAGCACCACCGTGTGCCGGAAGTTGGGATCGAACAGGCCGCCGCTCGAGATCAACAGTTGGCCCTTCAGGCTTTTCATCGACTCAGTCGGCCTCCCCCCCGCGGCGCGCGAAGTTCCACTCGGGGAGACGCGCTTCCGTCCGGGCCTCCATGACGTTGCGCATGCGTCTGACGAGGTCGGGATGCTCCGCTGCCACGTCGTTGGTCTCTCGAGGATCGGCGCCCAGATCGTAGAGCTCGATGTGCGCGTCCGGATCGTCGTGACCGCCCAGTCGCACACCCTTCCAATCCCCGATCCGAGCCGCCTGCGCGCCGTTCCAGAGCCCATGGTACTCCCAGTAGAGCGCCTCGTGCTCGCGCTGCTCCCCCGCACCCAACAGGGTAGGGAGAAACGACACGCCGTCGGTTCCCGCCGGAATCGGCATGCCCGCGACCTCGGCCAGCGTCGGCATGACGTCCCAGAACGCCGATACGTGGTCGGTCACCGACCCCGCGGAAATCCGTCCCGGCCAGCGGGCGATGAACGGGACCCGGATTCCGCCCTCGTACACCGAGCCCTTGAGGCCGCGCAGGCCGCCCGTGCTCGCAAAGTACTCGGCGTCTACCCCGCCGGTGTAGGTGGTGCCGTTGTCGCTCGTGAACATCACGAGAGTGTTGTCCGCGAGCCCGAGCTCATCCAGCCGATCCAAGATGCGCCCGATGTGCGCGTCCATCCGGGTGATCATCGCCGCGTAGGCGGAGAACGGTCGGTGGTGCGGGAGGTATCCGCGATCGCCCAGGTAGGGCGCCTCATCGAAGGCGCCCTCGTACTCGGCCAGGGAAGAGTCCGGCACCTGAAGCGCCAGATGCGGAACGGTGAAGGGCAGATAGAGGAAGAAGGGCGCGCCCCGGTGCTCCCCGATGAACTGGAGAGCGTCCTCCGCCATCACGTCCAGCGAGTACTGGCTCCCCTGGTAGCGTCGGTATTCCGACGGATCGGAGGGATCCTCACCGTCGAATCGCTGATGGGGGGAGAAGTACTCGTTGTCCAGCGGCACGCGCTCTCCGTTCCGCCAGAGATGCGTGGGATAGAAGTTGTGCGCGAGCTGCTGATCCAGGTACCCGAAGAAATAGTCGAAGCCCTGATGGTGCGGTTGGCCCAGCGAGCCCCGCCCGCCCAGTCCCCATTTTCCGATAGCCCCGGTCACGTATCCGGCGTCCTGCAGCATCGTGCCGACGGTATAGGTGCCGGAGTCGAGCGGCATCTGACCGAGCTCGTCGGGGTCGGGATAGCCGCCCACCTCGAAGTTGTCCCGAATCTGGGAATGGCCGGTGTGGAGTCCGGTCATGAGGGTGGCCCGCGAGGGTGCGCATACGGGGCTGCCCGCGTAGTGCTGCGTGAAGCGCATCCCCCCCTCTGCGAGCCTGTCCAGATTGGGTGTGCGGATCTTGGCCTGGCCATACGACCCCAGCTCGGCGTAACCGAGGTCGTCGGCCAACATGTAGATGACATTGGGCGGCGCTGGCGACTCATCCGCGCAGGCCGCGAGCCCCGCAAGCGCGGCGACGACCGTCGCCGACATGACCGCGAACGAGGGCGCTCTCAACATGGCGGGACTCCGGGTGGACGAGCCGTATCTTGGGCAGCCCGTCAGTATCGCAGCAACCGGGTCGCCTTGATCACGAGACCCCGGGTGCGAAGCCCCGAGCCACGCGGGCCAGTGTCGCGCTCGTCGGTCCACACCAGGAAAAGCTCGCTACCCGGCGCATACTCCCAGCGAAACCGGAGATTGCTCGATAGCGTGCCTTCCGCCTCGTTGTACTGGAAGAGCGAGCTCACGAACATGCGGGGCGTGAACGCGTAGTCGGCCCGCAGCAGGAACACGGCCTGCGTCGACTCGCCCCGCGGCAGGTCGAGCCAGTTCACGCTCACCCCCGGCTCCAGCGAGAGGTGATTCGATACGACGATCCGGCCCTCGTTGACCGTCAGCGCCCGGATGCTGCCGTCGTAGAAGTCGCCCCACTGGTAGGAGAGGTTGGCCGAGATTGGCCGCTGGGGCCCCGACTGGTAGGTGAGTCGCTGGCTCTCGAACGAATAGCGACCCGGCATGATGTCCAGATCGCTCGAGATCGCGAATGCCTCGTCGATCCGCTCGAACTCGTGAACACGCTCGACGGAGATCTGGTCGCTGTTCTCCATCTCGATCTCGAAGCGGGCGGACTGCCGCCGGGACTCCAGCGCACTCCGGCCGTCGGCGAAGTGGTCGACGCCCACCTCCCACGTGAGCTTGCGGACCGACTCGAGCGACACGGGCCTGGGGCTGAATCGCAGCGATCCCGACGACTTGGCGAAGTCGCTTCGGCGTAGGAATCCGACCTCGGGGTTGAAGGACTCTCCGACCTCCAGGTACGAGACCGTCGCGCCGTACTTGTCTCCCTCGTAGCTCAGTGCGGCCTGCCAGCTCTCATCGTCTCCCTGGAGCTCGGGCGACTCGGTGCGGGCCCAGTACGCACCCATCTCGAGGCTCTCGAAGAAGGCGAACGATCCATCCAACCCGTAGGTGCGGCTGGTGCCGTCTCCCGAGATCGCGACCGAGCGATTGGTGAAGAGCGCCCCGATCGAGCTCCGCTCCAACACGTCGCGCTTGAGCCGCAGCACCGTGTAGTTGGTGGCGCGTACGTCCGCTCCGTCGTCGGCGCCGGCCTGGATGTTGATGGCGCCCACCGAGAACGGGCCGACCTTGCCCGTGACGCGCCCCCCCGCCCGGATCGGGATCACTGCACCCCGGTCGAGCCCGATGCGGCGACTGTAGAACAGCGTGGGCGTATCGCCGCCACCCCGACCGAAGCGGCCACCCCTGCCCGGCCGGAATCCGCCCGAACCTCCCTGGCCGAACTCGAAGACCCCACGACCCTCGAGGAAGAAATCACGCTTCTCCGGAAAGAACAGGCTGAAGCGCGTCAAGTTGACCTGCTGCTCGTCGACCTCGACCTGGGCGAAATCGGTGTTGAGCGTGACGTCCGCCGTGAGGTTCGAGGTCAGACCGTATTTGAAGTCGAGCCCCACGTCACCGGTGGCGTCGTTGGAGACGGGCGGCGTAGACACGCGATCCGTGGTCAGGCCGCCGATGGCGTAGGGCTTGAGCTCGATGTTGCTCCCCGCGGGAGGAAGGTCGAGGCCCACGACCGTGCCGGCGGCCGACACGCGGTTCAGCGCCTGGGGGCCCGCCATGAAGGCGGGCACGGGATTCAGGTAGGTCCACTCGTTCTTATGCCGGATGGAGCGGCGGATCTGGATACCCCACATCCGGTCGGGCCCGGCGTTGTAGCGGAGTGACTTGAAGGGGATGGCCATCTCGAGGATCCAGCCATCGTCGAACACCCCGCCCGCAACGTCCCACACCGGGTTCCAGTCCCGGTTGGTCGTGCCTTCGTCCACCACGGAGTAATCCGAACGGGCGCCGAGCGGGTTGGCGTAGAACATCACTCCGCTTCTTCGATCGTAGAACGTGTCGAGCATGACTCCGAAGTGCTCGTTGTTACGGACGCCGGTGGCGTCCCGCCTGAGCTCGTTCGACACCCAGGCGGAGGGCGGAGCCGAGTCCCAGCAGCGGCAGGTCACGTAGATGTGGGTGTCGTCGAAGCCGATCCACACGTCCGTCCGCTCGGACGAGGGGGCCCCGGCCGTGGGCGTGACCTGCACGAAATCCCCGAACGGCCGGAAGTCCGAGTAGATCGACTCGTCCAGCCTGCCGTCGACGACGAGCGGCTCGTCGAGACGGATGGCGCGCACCGTGGCGCGGCCGCGCTCGTCACGCGTGATGGATTCCGGAAAGACCGGTGGCGGGGAGCCGTCCAGAACCGAGCCTCGTGCCTGCTCGGACCGGGTCGGGGGCTCCTGAGCGAGCGCGGGGGCGTGCGCGACTGTGCCGCTGATCGCCGCCGACAGGACGACGGCAAGGGCTATTCTGGTCTTGGTGTCCGCGCGCATCTTCGGCACTCGGCGGGGTTCAGGCGGGTGCCGGCGTCGAACAGCGGCGGTGACCGGACGGGTCCCTCGGCGGGCAGTATCCGGTGAGCGCGACCTCTACGCAAGTTCGATTGCTGACCGAGAGGCGGACCGCCCATGTTGGCCCCGAACGCCGCCCAGGCGGGGTGGCGTTCCCCAACCGCATCGGGCACCGGCGAGGTCATCATGACCGATTCCTGCGCTTCTCGGCCTTCCACCCCGTCTTTGCCGCGCGGTGCGACACGCACCCTGGACCGTCGCGAGTTGCTGGTTGGAGCGGGAGCCGGCGCCGCGGCGCTCCTGCTCGGTTCTCGCGGGCTCGAGGCAGCGGCATCCGACGCAAACGGGCTCGTACCGGCGGGGGGACAGACTGCGACCGTCGTCTTCACCAACACGACCGTGGTCAATCCCGATTCCGTCCAGAACGACGTGGCGCTGGCGGTCGAAGGCCAGAGGATCGCCGCGATCGGAGCCACCGACACGGTGCTCGCGCGCTATCCCGGAGCCGATGTGTACGACGGGCGGGGCAAGGCTCTCCTGCCGGGACTGGTCAACTGCCACGCGCACATGAGCGCGGTGATCGCGCGCGGCTTCAACGAGGACTTCGGCTTTCCCAACACCGCGCGCCTGGCGGTCTCACCGGCGAGTCTCCTCCAAGGGGAGGAGCGCAGCCTGATGGTGCGGGTCGCCGCGCTCGAGGCCATTCGCACGGGGACGACCACCATCGTAGAGAACGTCGGCAACATTGCCGCACACGCCGGCGCGTTGGCGGAGTCGGGACTCCGCTGCGTGTTCGCCGAGTCTGTGCGCGATGCCGAGAACGTGGGAGGGCCGATGGCACCCGAACGGCTGGCTCTGAGCGAGGCACCCCGGTTCTCGGACCGACTACGAAACGAGGGCCTCCAGCGCGTCCACGACTTGTTCAGCGAATGGCACGGCGCCGAGGACGGCCGGATCAGCGTGTTCCCGGCGGCGGGATTGACGGAAACGTCGTCCCCCGAGCTACTCCAAGCCGTTCGCACCTTCGCCGAAGAGCGGGACATCGGATACACCATTCATCTCAATCAAAGCCGCGCCGAGTTCCAGTTCATGGTCCGCTACCACGGCCTTCGCCCTGCCGCCTATCTGCACCGTCACGACTTCCTCGGTCCCCGTCTGTTCGCCGCGCACGCACGGTACGTGAACGACTCCGAGATCGCACTGCTCGGCCGGGCCGGATGCACCATCTCGCACCAGGCGGCGATGGCGGCGAACCGCGGGGTCAGCCCGCCGATCCCGGCGCTACGCGCGGCCGGGTGCACGATCGCTCTCGGCACCGACAACAACACCAACGACGTGTTCGAGGTCATGCGGATCGCGCTCCTGACCGAGCGGATCCGGCGCAATCGCGACGGGGACGAGGTCCCCGGTCTACAGCCCCAGCCAGAGGACGTGCTCGCCGACGCGACGCAGGGCGGTGCCCGGGCCGTGCAGCAGGAGGACGACCTCGGAACGCTTGCGGTGGGGAAGAAGGCCGACCTGCTCGTCGTGGACACCCAGAGCGCCCACCTGGTGCCGGCCGGCCGGGTCCTGTCGGCCATCGTTCACAGCGGCCACCCGGGCGACATCGAGTCGGTCATGGTGGACGGGAGGTTCGTCATGCGGAATGGCGCCGTGTTGACCATGGACGAGGAGAGCATCGTCCGTGAGGCGAGCGCGGTGGGGCGGAGGGTGTGGGCTCAGGTGCTGGAGGCAGGACCGATCGTGGTGCCCCGGCTACCGCGGGCCCCATGACGCGGCTCTACCCGCTCCCCACGGCCGGAACCCCCGCCTCCCGCACACGCCGGTTGAGCTCGTCCACCCCCGGGCCCGTTAGCCGCGCGACGTCCATCAGCAGCGCGTCCAGCTCCGCACGAAAGACGGTGCTCCATTCCGACTGGGCCGCGGTCGGGGCATTGGTCGACCGGATGATCTGGCCGTAGAGTCCCTCGATTCTCTCGAGCGTAGCCTCGCTCTCCGGTCGATCGCTGTCGGCCCGGGCCAGGCGCTCTCTGAGCGAATCCGCACGCGCGGCCAGGCTGTCAACGGCGGGCGCGAGCGCCTTGCCGGCATGCCCGTCCGCCAGGTGTCCGATCCGGGAAGAGAGAGCTTCGAGCTGCTCGCCCAGCCGGTCCAGCGTCCGGACCGCACCGGCCCCGCGTTGCCCGGCATCGTATAGAGCCAGCAGGGCGGCCTGTTGCCCCGCGAGGTCCGGGCTCCAGTCGATGCGGGGATCGAGCACCACGCCCACGGCCTTGTGCGCGGGTGGCTCATGGCCCGGTCCCGGGTCCAACGCGACCCGGTACTCCCCCGGTAGCGCTCGCGGCGGCGAGGCGCCGAACCGGTACGCCTCGCGGTCCTCCGGGGACGGGGCTCCCCGGAGCCTCAGATCCCAGGTCAGCCGGGTGACGCCGGGCTTCCGCTCCGCGCGCAGCACACGCACGGTGTCGCCGGCTGGGCCCGAGATCAGCACGGTCACGGAGTCCGGAGCAGACGTCGAGTCCTCGGTAGCTGGCTGGGAGCGGCCAATGCCATCGGTGCCACCGCTCATCTCCGGCACGGCCAGGAAGAACGACACGCTCGCTCCGTATTCCGGGTTCTCCCCCACGAACACCGCGTCCCCGATGTCGAAGCGGAAGCGGGCCGCCCAGGGCTCGTAGCGGGTGGCCGGGCGCGGGTTGAATAGCCATGCGCCGGACGCCACCGCGTCGCCCAACTCCTGGAGCGGAGCAATGTCGTCGAGGATGAAGACGCTCAGACCGTGGGTGCCGATGATGAGATCGTTGTCCCGCGGGTGCACGAAGATGTCCCGGACCGCGACACGGGGAAGCCCCAACCGGAGATCGAGCCAGCGCCCGCCACGGGTCCACGATGCGAAGATCCCGAGCTCGGTGCCGACGTAGATCAGATCCGGGTTCCTCGGGTCTTCCCGCACCACGTGCGCGTAGCCTACCGCGGGCAGATCCCCCGTCACGTTGGTCCAGGTCTCCCCGTAGTCGTCCGTGCGGAAGACCCATGGACGCATGTCGTCGTTCCGGTGGCGGTCGAAGGTCACATAGGCGCGGCCCGCGACGGCCCGCGAGGCCTCGACGCGCGATACCCAGGACCCATCGGGGATGCCCGGCACGTTCCCCACGACGTTGGACCAGGTCGCGCCGCCGTCCCGCGTCACCTGAACGTTGCCGTCGTCGGTGCCCACCCAGATCAGTCCCGCCTGCAGGGGGGACTCGGCGACCGTGAAGATCGAGGCGTGCGTCTCGGCCGTGGTGTTGTCCGGCGTGATCTCACCCCCTGACGAGACGAGCTTCTCGGGCTCCGCCCGGGTCAGGTCCGGGCTGACCTCGTCCCAGGTGTCCCCGCCGTCGCGCGTCCGAAACAGCACGTTCCCGCCGAAGTAGACGGTCCCCGGGTCGTGGGGGGACATGTGGATCGGCGAGTTCCAGTTGAACCGGTAGGGATGGTCTCCCGCCGCCGCACCGCCACGAGGAACTGGATACGGCTGTATGGAGCGCGCCTCACCCGTACGACGATCGACCTTGAACAGGTTGCCGCCCTGACTGTTCGCGTACAGAACGTCCGGGTCGCGCGGATCGATCTGCACGTACATCCCGTCGCCCGGTCCGATGGACTCGGTCCAGTAGTTGAGGAGCGAGCCCGCCACGGTCGTGGTGCGGCTGGGTCCGCACCAGGAGTCGTTGTCCTGGAGCCCACCGCAGACCGTGTACGGGTCCCGCATGTCCGCTGTGATCTGGTAGAACTGACCGAGCGGAACGCGGTTCACGAACTCCCACGTCTCCCCGCCGTCGTAGGAAAAGTGGAACCCCCCGTCGTTGCCGTCGATGAGGCGGTCGGGATCCTCGGGGTCGATCCAGAACGCCTGGTGATCGCCGTGGATGTTGCTCGCGATCCGCTCCCACGTCCGGCCCCCGTCCTCGGACACCGACAGTCGGCCCGAGACCGCGAACACCCGGTTCGGATTGGTGGGGTCCACGCGCAGGTCCGAGTAGTAGAACGGCCGTGAATTGAGGGACCCCTCCTCGCTCACGACCGCCCAGGTGTCCCCACCGTCGTCGCTCCGCCAGAGGACGCCGTCCTCCGTGGACTCGATCAGAGCGTAGACCACGTCGGGGTTCGACGCCGCGACCGCGACCCCGATCCGCCCGAGCACACCACGCGGCAACCCGTTGTCCAGTGCCGGATCGGTGAGTCGCTTCCAGGTGGACCCGCTGTCGGTCGACCGGTAGAGTCCGCTCCCCGGGCCGCCGCTCCGGAAGTGGTAGGGACGACGGCGGTAGTCGTACATGGCCGCGAAGAGCACCCGTGGGTTGCGCGGGTCGAGGGCGAGATCGGCTGCTCCGGTGTTCTCGTCGACGTAGAGCACCTTCTCCCAGGTGTCGCCGCCGTCGGTCGAGCGGAAGACGCCACGCTCTTGGTTCGCGCCCCACGCGTGCCCCAGCGCCGCTACCCAGACCCGATCCGGGTCGGTCGGATGCACACGGATGCGGGCGATGCGCTCCGAGTCCCGCAGACCCACGTGCACCCATTCGTCCCCACGGTCCGTGGACCGATAGACCCCGTCCCCGATGGACGTGCTGTTGCGCGGGTTGTTCTCACCGGTGCCGAGGTAGACCACGTTCCGGTCGGAAGGGGCCAGGGCCACTGCACCGAGCGAGAGCGTTCCTCCCGATTCGAAGATCGACGACCAGGTGACGCCGTGGTTGGTGGTCCGCCAAAGGCCGCCCGACGCGGTCGCGAAATAGACCGTGCTCGGATCCCCGGGGATGGCGGCGATGTCCACCGTGCGCCCGCCCATCTCGGCCGGGCCGATGGACCGCCACTCGAGTCCTGCCAGGTCTTCCGCCGTGGGTCCGGCCTGTCCGGTCTCTTGTGCGAAGATGGCGGGAGGCACCATGAGGGCTGTGACGAGGGTCAGGAGGCACGTCGTGCGGAGCTCGAGTACCGGGGTCGCGGTCATATGGGCATCCAGTCGGCTGATGATTCGAACGAAACGCGGGCATGATACGCACGCGGACGGAGGCGAGGTAGAAACGTGAGCTGACGGGCGCCTTGGCCACGCGGCTCGCCCCGCGCCAGATTCCACAACGTCGATCTCGTGACCGCCCTGGCCAAGGAGCCCAAACGTGAAGCGGAGAACGGTCCTCGCCATGCTGCTGGTGGCGGCATGCGGAGGTCAGGAGGCGCCGGACGGCAGTGTCGCCCTCGACGGTCCCGACGTAGAACGAGCGCTGACCGCCATCCGCCCCGAGGCGATCGAGGAACACATCCGCGTCCTCGCGGACGATTCCCTGGAGGGGAGGGCGCCCGGGACCGCCGGGTACGAGGGTTCGGCCACGTACGCCGAACACGCCCTGAGGTCGCTGGGCTTGGAGCCGGCGGGAGTGGACGGGACGTTTCGTCAGTCGGTCCCGCTCCAGCAGAGCACGGTGGTGGAGTCCGCGAGCGGGATGTCGATCACGTCTCCGTCCGGCACGACCCGGCTGGGCTACGACACCGACTTCTACCTGAGCCCGGACCCACTCCGGGAAGCGGTCGACATCGAGCGGGCGGCGGTGGCGTTCGTGGGATACGGCGTCAGCGCTCCGGCGCTCGGCTACGACGACTACGCCGACATCGACGTGGAGGGCAAGGTCGTGGCGTTCCTGAGCGGCGCCCCCCCGGCCTTCCCGAGCAACGAGCGCGCGTACTACTCGTCGGGGGGCACCAAGGAGGCGGAAGCCATCGGACGGGGCGCGATCGGCACCCTCACGTTCTGGGCGCCCGACGATCCGCGCTTTCGTTGGGAGGTGAACGCCAATCGCGCCAAGCGCGGCAGCTTCGCGTGGTTGGACGCGGACGGCGCCCCCAACCGCGGGGATCGGGCCATACGTGGCTCCGCCTCGCTCAACCACTCGGCTGCGAGTGCCCTCTTCGCCGGCGCCCCCCGCTCGATTGAGGACGTGGTGTCGGCCGCGGCCGAGAGCACCCCGCAGGCGTTCGATCTGGCCACGAGCGTGTCGATCCGAACGCGCACCGAGCACCGCCAGGTCGACAGCTGGAACGTCCTGGCCCGCCTGCGCGGGAGCGACCCCGACCTCGGCGAGGAGTACGTCACCTATGTGGCCCACGTGGACCACTTCGGGATCGGCGTCGCGGTGGACGGGGACAGCATCTACAACGGCGCACACGACAACGCGTCGGGGACCGCCATCGTGCTCGAGATCGCGCGGGCCTATGCGAGCCTGCCGACTCCGCCGCGCCGATCGATCCTCTTCATGATCGTGACGGCCGAGGAGTGGGGGCTCCTGGGGTCGGACTACTTCGTCGAGAATCCGACGGTCCCCAGGTCGAGCCTGGTGGCCAACTTCTCGCTCGACATGCCGTTTCTGTTCCACCCGCTGCTCGACATCGTGCCCTATGGCGCGGAGCATTCCAGTTTGGGCCGTTCGGTCGCGGCCGCGGCGGACCACCTGGGACTCGCGATCGGTCCGGACCCCATCCCCGAGCAGGTGCTTTTCATCAGGAGCGACCACTTCAGCTTCATCCGGCGGGGCATTCCCGCGCTGTTCATCAAGAGCGGCTTCGAGACCGGCGATCCCGA
>JAHEKN010000292.1:17533-21354 GCA_024638305.1 Gemmatimonadota bacterium
GCTGACCCTGTGCGCGGCGCTCTCCGCGTGCGTGGCGGAGCCGGACCCCGCCGCTGACCGCCGGCGCCCCCGTGCGTTGACGTTGTCCGACCCGTCGCTATGATCCGGTTCCCGACAGGCAAATAGCGCCGCACACCCTTTTGGAGCCAAATGTTCGAAGCCGTCGAGCTGGGTCTAACAGTTTCGAGAGAGGAGTACGACGATCGGGTCCGCGTCCTCCGACGCCGGCTGATCGAAGTCCAGGCCGAGCTCAAGGACGCGGACTTCGCCGTGGTGGTCCTGTTTGGCGGCGTGGACGGGGCCGGCAAAGGAGAACTCGCGAACCTGCTCAACTGGTGGATGGATCCGAGGCTCATCGTGACGCGGGCTTGGGAGCGCCCGACGCCGAGCGAGGCGGAGCGGCCGGAATACTGGCGGTTCTGGCGCGACCTCCCACCCAAGGGCAGGATCGGCATCTTCCTGCGGGCCTGGTACTCGAAGCCTCTCCTCCAGTACGTGCACGGCGTGACCGACTTGTCCGCGTACGATGCTCAGATCCGACGCGTCGTGGACTTCGAGCGGATGCTCACCGACGACGGAATGCTCCTCCTCAAGTTCTGGATGCATCTCGGCAAGGAGGCGCAGGCGGAGCGATTCCGCGAGCTGGAGGCGGACCCCGATCAGGCGTGGCGCGTCACCGCGAGGGACTGGCGGCATTGGAACATGTACGACGACTTCGTGAGCGGGTCCCAGCGTCTGATCGCGGGGACCAGTCAGCCTCGTGCTGAATGGACCATCGTCGATGGGCGGGACCCGCACCACCGGGCTCTCATCGTCGGGGACCGCATCCTCGCGGAGCTCACTTCAGCCCTCGAGGAGCATCGCGAAAGAAGCAAGCGGCGAGGCAGGAAGCCCCGCAGGCAGAAGAACGGGGAGCGCGAGGGCGACGAGGCGGCCGCGGTCGCCGCGAGCGCCTCCGTCTTGGACACTCTGGACATGAGTCAGGCGCTCTCCAAGAGCGAATACCAGGCGGCGCTCCGCCACTGGCAGGGGCGCCTGAATCGACTGGCTCGCCGCGCGGCGGAGGAGCACCAGTCGACGGTCCTGGTGTTCGAGGGATGGGACGCGGCGGGTAAAGGAGGGGCGATCCGGCGGTTGACGGCCGCCCTCGATGCTCGTTGGTATCGGGTGGTTCCAATCGGCCCGCCCACGGACGAGGAGGGGTCCCACCACTATCTGTGGAGGTTCTGGCGCCACCTGACGCGCGCCGGCCGGATCCTCATCTTCGATCGCTCCTGGTACGGGCGTGTGTTGGTCGAGCGGGTGGAAGACCTCGCGACGGAGGCCGAGTGGCGTCGCGCCTATCACGAGGTGAATGAGTTCGAGCGCCGGCTCACCGATCACGGGATGCTCGTTCTCAAGTTCTGGCTGCACATCACGGACGAGGAGCAGCGACGCCGGTTCAAGGAGCGGGAACAGACACCACACAAGCGGTGGAAGCTCACTGCCGAGGATCGGCGAAACCGCCGCAAGCGACGTCGATACGTTGAAGCCGTGACGGAAATGGTCCGACGGACGAGCACGTCTGAAGCCCCCTGGATCCTGGTCGAGGCGAACGACAAGAGTTTCGCCCGCATCCGTGTGCTCCAGGAGGTGAGCGAGCGGCTCGAGGCCGCCCTCGGACCCCCGACGGATAGGACGGTCTCCGCTGCCCCGCAATCGCCGGAGGTGCTCGGGCCGACCTCCCGCTGACCGCGCGTGGAGAGCTCTGCCCTACGCGGGAAACTCGTCCTGGAAGCGCGCCACGGCGGCGGCGGTGCCGCAGATGTAGAGCGTGTCGCCGTCCTCGAGCTCGAAGGGGCCGGTGAAGTCCATGGCCACGCGACCCTCACGCTCCACCGCCACCACGGTGCATCCCGTCCGCTCGCGGATCCGCTCGGCCACGGGGTTCTTGCCCACGAGCGGCCCGGCGTCGATGCGCACGAGCTTGATGCGTGGCTGCAGGGAGGCGATCTCGCCCAGCACGTGGTGGAGCAGCAACTGACCGGAGACCTGACTCAGCGAGACCGCAAAGTCGACGCCGGCGCGCTGTATGCGCGCCACGTTCTCGGCCGACCTGAGCCCGGCGATGATCGGGAGGTCGGGCGCCCGGTTGCGGAGCATCGCGGCGGCCAGCGCCGTGGCGCTGTCGCTGTCGAGCACGAGTACCGCCACCCGCGCCGAGTCGAGCGGTAGCTGGTCGAGCACGTGTTGGTCTCCGACGTCCCCGACCACGTCCACCGATCGGTGATCAACGGGCGCCACCACGCATACCTCCTCTCCGGCGGCCCGCAGGATCTCGGCTAGCTTTCGCCCGACTCTCCCGAACCCCAGGACCACGATCGGCCCCTCCTGGGTGATCGGACGGGCGAGCTCGCCGAGCTTCTGGATGCTCTCCGGCGATCCCGCCGCGATCAGAATCGTGCCGGCGAGGATGGTCTCGTCGGGAGCTGGCGACTCCTGTAGCGCGCCGTCCCGCCACTGTCCGACGATGTTGGCCCCGGTGCGGGTACGCAGCTCGGCCTCCGCCAGCGACGACCCGCAGAGCCCGCTGCTCTCGTGAACGCGCAGCTCGGCGACCTCGAGGAGCGTCTGCAGGGGTTGGATCCCGGTCACGCGCGGACCGATGCGCACGCTCGCGCGAGAGCTCAACACGGCCGCCAGCATGTGGCTCGGGGCGAACGTCACGTTGGCTCCCGCGAGCATCATGGGCCCCCGCCGGCCCGGCTCCTCGGTGAGGGCCACGATGGGACCCGTGAACCCGGCCTCGCGTGCGCTGAGCGCCAGAAGCGCGTTCTCGTCGTCCGATCCGTTCAACACCAATGCCCTGGCGACAGTGAGTGGGGTCAGGTCCAGGTCGTTCACACGGCCGCTCAGATGGAGGACCGGGTGGCCGCGGTCCTCGAGGCCACGAACCGTGGCCTCGTCCTCTTCGAGCACTACGAAAGGAGTCCCTCGGCCCTCGAGCTCGTCCAGGAGCGTTTCGACCTCCGGGCCGTGACCGTAGATCACCACGCCCTGTTCGATTCTGGGTAGCGCGAGCGCGACGCGTTCGCCGTATCGCTCGACGAACGGCTCATCTCCGAACTTGTCCGGCAGCAGCACGCCCACGGTCGCCCGCTCCACGCGGGCAGCCTGGCCCTGAAGCATCACCGCGCATCCCTTGAGCGCGAGCGGCGTGAAAAGGTTGAGCAGGAAGGCGGTGAAGATCAGTACCGAGAACACGGACGCGTCGATAGCTCCCTGAGCGAGGGCCAACGACGCCAGGATGAAGGCCAGCTCGGCCCTGCCGCACATCCCGACACCCACCGTGATCGCCTCGCGACCGGGGAGCCCCATGCGAAGTGCCATCGCGCCCGCGCTCGTGATCTGCCCCACGATCACCACGGTCGTGAGGATGGCCAGGAACGCGATCCCGGACCCACTGATGTCGAACGTGATGGAGAATCCCAGCGAGATGAAGAAGATGGGGCCCAGGAACGAGTAGGCGATTCCGTAAGAGCGATCGGCAACCACCTTCACCAGGTTGGGGTGGGCCACCTTCTCCTCGAAAAACAGGCCCGCCAGGTAGGCCCCGAGGATCATGTGGAGCCCGATGGCATCCGCGAACAGCCCGGCGGCGATGGCCACGAGCAGCACGAACGTGAATCCCTTCCCGCCTTCCATTCGGAAGGGAAGGGTCAGCCGCGGATAGATCCACGTGCCCAGAAGCCCGGCCATCCCGAAGAACAGGGCCTGTCTTGAACTGATTGGCGCCGGCATCTGTCGCCCAATCGAAAACGCCCGGGCTCACCTGGATTTCG
>JAHEKN010000052.1 GCA_024638305.1 Gemmatimonadota bacterium
CGTTCGGGACGGAACGCTCGGGGCCCGGCCTGCGGGGCGGTCGAACCGTGGCCGAACCCCGGTCGAGGATCAGTCGACGCCCGGCAAGCGCACTCCGAACCGCTCGAGCACGGGAACTCCCCGCTCGAAGTCGAAGAACGTGAGCTGCTGCAGCCGCGAGATCGCCCGCCGCCAGCCGATATAGGTGTCGAGGAAGTTCTCGGCCGTATCGACCTCACGCCGGAAGCTCTGGAGCAGGTCGAGGGCCGTCACCTCACCCCTTCCGTAGCGGCCCAGAGTCTCCTGGGAGAGCTCGTTCGCGAGTGCCAGGTTGTCCTCCATGGCCAGCGTGCGGTTCTGGAACTCCTCGACGTTCCTCACCTCGTTCTGAACGTCCGAGCGGATCTGGGCTTCGGCCTCCTCGATCCGGAGCGCGATCTGTCGGACTCCCACCTGGGATGCCTCGACGCGCGCAGCGCGCTCGCCCCAGTCCCAGATCGGGATGGAGGCGTTGACGTCCACGGTGTACGTGTTGGTCGGCTGGGTCCACATGGTATTGAAGAGCTCGTCCTGCATCTCCCGGCCGTAGCTCAGCGCCAGGTCCACCCGGAACCCGCCACGCCCCTTGGTCTGCTCCAAGCGAATCTCGTTCTCACGGTGACTGATCCCGAGTTGGCGCATGCGGGGCGTCAACTCCATCGCGTACCGCGTCGCGGCCTCGGTGTCGACCACGACCGGCTGAAGGCGGATCACCGGCGTCAGCGTGATCGAATCGCCTGGTGCCAGGTTCAAGCGAGTCCGCAAGCTCGCGGCCTGGAGCCGAAATTGGCTCTGCGACTGCTGTACCTGCTCCCGCGCGTTGGCCAGCTCCACCCGGATTTGTCCCAACTCAATGACCCTGGTGGTGTCGGCCGCCACGATGGCGAGCGCGGCGCTCTCGGCCGCCTCCAGATTGGCGGCATGCGCGCGGCGAATGACCTCCTGGTAGGCCTGCTCGAACAGCTCGTGGTAGTCGTCGGAGAGGTCGTCCACGATGTCTACCACGTCGTCGTAGAACTCGAGCGCGGTGTCTTCGAGGTCGAGCTCCGCCTCTTCGAGGTCGAACTTGAGCTCGTTCGGCTGGAACAGCGGCTGCGTGTACCGCACGAAGTAGCGGTTGTAGTACCGCAGGTCGCGGTCGCCGTCTGTCTCGAGCTGCACGTACCGGTACATGCGGTTGTTGAGCGACAGGTAGCCGTTGGTCGGAAAGCCGAAGAGGATCACGGGCTGCCGGATCGAAAGCTCCGCTTCCAGACGTCGCGAGTTCTCGTGGGCGATCTCGTTCCGCTGGAGGTCGGAGTTCCACTTCGTTTCGGAGATCGACCGAAAATCGGGAGCCGAGATCTCCAGGTCGACGCGGGAACGCAGCCGGGCTCGTTCGGCGCGCAGGCGTGCCTGAGTTCGGTCGATGCTCAGGTTGAGCTGTCGGACCCGGTAGCTGTCGCGGAGCGCCAGGTCCACCATGTTTTCCAGCGTGAGGTCGATGACCTGTCCGCCTGGGCCAGTCGCGTCCTGCCCCGACACGGCGGCTGGCACGCACGCCGCCATCGCGCCGAGGGTGGTCAGAGTGCGGAGGATCGATCGTCCGAGGTCCATGTCCCTCTCCCTCTACTTGCGATGGTGTCGCGGACTTCGCCGCCCCGCTTTCGGGGGAGGCGTCCGTGGGTTGGCGCTGGTTTTCGGCTCGGTCTATCGCGCGTCCGTCTCGATGCGGTAGCCGGCTTTGCGGACGGTCAGGATGTGGCGGGGGTTGGAGGGATCGTCCTCCAACTTTCTCCTGAGCTCGGCCACGTGGATGTCAACGGTGCGTGTCGGCACCTCGGCATTCGAGTAGTTCCAGACCTCGGCCAGCAGCTCGACGCGGGATGCCACGACCCCATCGCGGCGAATGAGCGCGACCAGGAGGTCGAACTCCTTGGGCGACAGCGACACCGGCTCGCCGTTTCTCCGAACCGAGCGCGCGGCGGGGTCGACCTCGATCTCACCCAGGCGTGCCACCGGCGGCCGGACTCTGGGCCCCTCCAGCGCGGGCTCACCCCGTCGCAGCAAGGCGCGCACGCGAGCCAACAGCTCCAGCGTGCTGAACGGCTTCGTGACGTAGTCGTCCGCGCCGCTCTGGAAGCCGAGCACCACATCCGACTCCTCGCCCCGAGCCGTCAGAATCAGGACGGGCACGCGCGCGCCCCGTCCCCGGATCTCCTTGAGGACCTGGAACCCGTCCATGTTCGGAAGCATCAGGTCCAGCAGCACCAGATTGGGCTCCCAACTCCGCGCGAACTCGACTCCGGCGGGTCCGTCTTCGGCCACGGCCACCTCGAAGCCCTCGAACTCGAGCGTGCGCTGAAGCCCGAACGCCAGATCGCGGTTGTCCTCGACGATCAGAATGCGGCTCATCGCCCCGGGGAGCCGTACTCCCGGTCGCCGGGTCCAGGATCGGCGAGCGGCAGCTCGACCACGAACCGGGCGCCGCCACGTTCGGCGTCCTCGACCCAGGCGCGCCCGCCTTGCTGGGTGGCCAGGTTCGTCACCACCGAAAGGCCGATACCGGTCCCGGGCACGAGCGATTCGACGTCTCTCTGGAGACGCCGATAGGCTTCCCAGATCCGGTTCCGTTCCTGGGCCGGGATTCCGGGCCCCTCGTCCGCCACCGACAGGTGCACGCTCCCGTTCCTCCGGCCCGCCCCGAGCCGGACGGTCTGCCCACGGGGCCCGTATTTCACCGCGTTGTCGAGCAGGTTGACGATGATGCGCGTGAACGCCTCGCGATTGGCCACCACGCGAAGGCCTTCCTGCGCATCGACTTCGAGCTTCATGCCACGGTCCGTGAGGAGGGGCTTCGCCAGGTCGATCCCGTCGGCCAGGGCATCGGCCACGTCGAGCTCCTCGGTGGGGGGGCCCGTGCCAGGACGTCGCCGGAGCCTGGAGAACTGGAGGATGTTCTCCACCAGGTGGCTGAGCCGGCGCGCTTCGCGGCTGATGACCGACACGGCACGAACCCGGTCCTCCTCGGACACCAGCTTCCCGGCTTCCTGTAGCTCGGCAAACATCCGGATCTGCGCCAGCGGTGTGCGGAGCTCGTGCGAGACGCCGGAAACGAAATCCTCCCGGATCCTCTGGAGCCGGAGCTCACGGCGGAACACCACGAGCCCGGCGACGCCGACTCCGATCGTGAGGAACATCAGCACGGCCAGCAGCGGGAGCCGGGACCGCGGCAAGCCCCCGATGATGAGCTGTGCCGCGGCCTCGGGGCGGACCGAGGCGTCGACGATCAGACCGCCGTACTCGGTCCCGACGGTGTCGCTGCCCGCCCAGTCCTCTGGCGGGTCGGCGTTCGACGCGAACAACGTGAGTCCGCTTGGATCCCGTACCCGTAGGTACAGAAGGGATTCGTTGGGTTGGTCCTCGGCCACCGGCGGTGGCAGAAGCTGCCGACCCAGATACCACTCGCGGAAGAGGCCCTCCAGCGAGCTCGCCGGGACCACGAACCCGTAGGCCGCCTCGACGCCGCCCAGCGTGTCGTGGGCGATCATGTAGCCGGCCGCCAGCGGACCGTCGAAGAGCTCGGGCTCGGTCGCCGTGATGAGTCCGCGTTCGACACGACCATCACCCGTCTCCCGATCCAGGATTGCCCGCACCAGCCGACCCACCGCCACGGACGAGAGCTCCTCCGGCACGATGTCCACGCTGCGCCGGGCTTCCACGTACCGGAAAAGGGCGATGGGCTGGTAGAACTCCGGGCAGGCGCACCCCTGCTCGGCGGCGGCGCGGTCCAGGGCCCAACCCGCCACCTCCGGCGACGGAAGCCGATTGCGGAGCCGCCGGTACACGGGCCGGAACGCGTCCCCCAGCAGGTGGTCCAGATCGCCTCGGACGGCTCGCGAGTACTCCCAGGCGGCGATACCGGCGTAGTCGGTGAGAACGGCTTCGGCCGTGCGCCGCTGGGACAGGGCCGCATCCCAAGCCTGATACCCGAGCCAGGCGGCCAGGGCGAGCGTCGCTGCCAGGAACGCCCCGAGAGAGGCGGTTCCGCGGAAGCGGCCCTTGAGGGAGTCGACGAACGGGGGCATGGCGGAGTCTCGACGCCAGGGTTGGGGGTGCGCCGTGCCTCTGACGCTAACCCGACCGGGACCCCGCTCACAACCGGACGGGCAGCACCCTTCGTACGGGTTTGGTAAGGACCGAAGCGACGGCCCGCGGACCGTGCGGTTCGCGCGGGCGTTCAGGACGCACAGACGACGGGTTGGTGGACCCAGCCTTCCGGCGACCGCCCTCGGCGGTCATCTTGAACGCACCGCTTCGCCAGGGACTCCCGGTGTCAACGCCGCCCACTCGGGCCCTGGATCCACGGGCCACAGGGCTTCATGAATCTTCCCATCCTCGGACTATTCGCGCTCCAGGTCGCGCTCGGCGGTCAGGAGGCGTCGGACGCCGCGCCCGACTCGGCGCTGGTTCACCAGGGTGGGACCGTGCCGGCCGTGGTCACGGCCGTTAGGGCGGAAAGCCCCCCCGAGCTGGACGGCATCCTGGACGAGGCGGTCTGGGGCGCGGCCCCTCCGGTCTCCGATTTCCGCCGTTCGGAGCCCAGCGACGGCGAGCCTGCGAGCGAGCGGACCGAGGTCCGGGTGGTGTACACGAGTTCCGCGCTCTACGTGGGCGCCCGCCTGTACGACCGCGACCCGACGCGTGTGTCCCGGCTCCGCGGGCGTCGCGACTCGTTCATGCAACAGAACGACCAGTTTCTGATCTCGATCGACTCGTACCACGATCACCGCTCCGCCTTCACCTTCAGCGTTACGCCGGCGGGTGGCCGAAACGACCTCCTAGCCACCACCGATGGCATCCGCGGAATGGACGCCGGCTGGGACCCAGTGTGGGAGGTGGCCACGCAGGTGGACTCGCTCGGGTGGGTAGCGGAAATCCGGATCCCCTTCTCCCAGTTGCGTTTCCCGGAGGGCGACCAGCACGTGTGGGGCATCCAGTTCCGGCGTGACATCCTGCACACCGGCGAGGCGGTCGACTGGAACTGGACGCCCGCGTCCCAGTCGGGGTGGGCCTCCAAGTTCGGTCACGTGGTCGGAATCGAGGGTATTCCGCGACCTGGACGGCTCGAGCTTCTTCCCTACACGGTGGCGAGCGGCCGCTTCGACCAGCGTGCCGACCGGGCGAGCCCTTTCGACGACGGGAGCGTGTACGAGCGCTCCATCGGGCTGGACGTCAAGTATGGACTCACCAGCGGACTGACGCTCGACGCCACGATCAATCCCGACTTCGGCCAGGTGGAGGCGGACCCTGCCGTGGTCAATCTCACGGCCTTCGAGACCTTCTTCCGGGAACAGCGTCCGTTCTTCGTCGAGGGCGGAGGCATCTTCAACTTCGGTGGTCTCGAGGGACTCCG
Organism: Gemmatimonadota bacterium; assembly: GCA_024638305.1. Taxonomy (GTDB): domain Bacteria; phylum Gemmatimonadota; class Gemmatimonadetes; order Longimicrobiales; family Gaopeijiaceae; genus JAHEKN01. Next base: position 5,414 of record JAHEKN010000052.1, read on the forward strand.
GTTCTTCTATTCGCGGCGCGTTGGAGCCCGGCCTTCGTTGTCCGCCTCGGGTGCGGGGAAATACGTCGACGCGCCGGCGGCCTCCACGATCCTCGGGGCCGCCAAGCTCTCGGGGAAGACGGAGTCCGGTTGGGCCCTCGGGCTGCTGCACGCGACCAGCCAGCGTGAGACCGCGCGCGTGTCGGACGGAAACGGTCTCCCCTCCGTCGAGACGCCGATCGAGCCCCTCACGAACACTACGGCGCTTCGGATCCGCAGAGACCTGAATCAGGGCGCCAGCTATTTCGGGTTCATCGGCTCGACGGTCTTCCGCGACCTGGACGCCGACCCGTTCGATCGACTTCGCGACCGCGCCTTCGTGGGTGGGGCCGATTTCCTCCACCGGTTTTCCAGCCGCACCTACGCGTTCGAGGGATGGGTCGGTGCCTCGCACGTCCAGGGGAGTCCGGAGGCAATTCTGCGGACCCAGCTCTCCTCCGTCCGCTACTACCAACGTCCGGACCAGGACTACGTGACCCTCGATCCCGACCGCACCTCGCTCACAGGCTACGCGGGCGAGCTCTCGTTCCGGAAGGAGTCGGGGAACTGGCTGTACGGTGCCGAAACGTCGCTGATCACGCCCGGCTTCGAGATGAACGACGCCGGGTTCCAGACGATCGGCGACCTGTTCGCCGTCACGCTCAACGGGACGAGACGCTGGACGGAGCCCACCCGCATGTTCCGCACGTCCAACGTCCGCCTGACCGGCAGCAACCGCCGCAACCTGGGCGGTGTCGAGTTCCAGAGGCGGCTGGCCCTCAACTTGACGGGCACCACGCACGGCTTTCGCCGCCTCACCCTCAACACGAACTACGAGTTCGAGGTCCAGGATCCGCGGATGACCCGCGGCGGCCCCCGCATGACGAGCCCGGCACAGTGGGGCGGTCGGCTGTCGATCAACGGGGACAGCCGCAACCGCGTCACGGGCAACGTCAACGTGAACTACTCGGCGGACACGGAGGGGTCGTATTCGATCGAGCTCGAGCCGGGCGTCACCGGGCGGGGCCAGGGGTGGTTCAGTTGGAGCCTCCGACCCTCGATCCAGTGGAGTCACTCGGCCGGGTTCTACGTGACCCAGCGGGACGACGCAGCCGCCACGGCCACGTTCGGACGGCGTTACGTCTTCGCGGAGCTGGATCAAGCGTCGATCGACCTCACGGCCCGTATGGACATGGCCCTCACGCCCACGATGACGCTCCAGGTGTACGCGCAGCCGTTCGTGGCCACCGGCGACTACGACGCGTTCGGGGCGCTGGCGGCCCCGGGCACGTTCGATTTCCTTCGATACGGCGAGGGTGCCTCCACGATCGACCGGAGCGACGACCGCTACACCGTCGACGCTGACGGCTCCGGGCCGGCCGAGCCGATCTCCTTCACCGACCCCGACTTCCGACGACGCTCGTTCCGGAGCAACGTGGTGCTACGGTGGGAGTACCTGCCTGGATCGACTCTTTTCCTGGTATGGAGCCAGGATCGGGCGGATCGGGTGATCGACCCCGAATTCGACGGCGTGGGCGACCTCCGACGGATATTCTCGGACCCGATGCGGAACGTGTTTCTCATCAAAGCGAGCTACTGGCTCGACTTCTAGCCGCGGCGAACCAACGCTCGTCCCGGACCTGGCCGAGCTACTCCCCGCCGCGCTCGATCACGTACGCGGTGAGCACGCCGATCTCGGCCACCCGGCGGAAGAGGTCGGGGCGCTCGCGGGTCCAATCGTCCCAGTGATCGCGTAGCCGATCGTCGATGGTGTGGCCTGTGATCACCACATGGGTGAGATCCAAGCGCTCGACCTCGGCCAGGAACACGTCGAGATCGCGGTTCGGCAGGGCCGCGGCCGGCAGCCTGGTGTACCACGTGAGCACCCGCGGCCGGTTCGAGGCCACGCGAATCTGCGAGCTCCCCGATATCCGGAGCGCAGCACCCATGGCCCGCCAATCGCTCTCAGCGTACTCGAGCCGCGGGCCGGGACGGCGCATCTCGTCGGCCACCGCCAGCGTTACGACAACCGCCACCAGAGTGGCGGCCGCACGCGCGGGAAACGCCGCCGACCGCCCGGGCACACGTCCCGCCGCCAGCGCCGCGCCTCGCACGAGGCCATAACAGGCGAAGGGAACCAGGACCCAGGCGTACCGCTGAACCCAAACGGGGATCAGCATGAGCATGGCGCCGGTCATGACGGCAAAACACACACCGAAGCGCTTCCAGCCTCCGCGGGCCCAATGCCACAGGCCCACGACGGTGAGGCCCGCCGCCAGAACGTGGTACACCTGGTTGAGGGTCCGTCCGGGAAAGGGGTAGAGGTACGCCTCGGACAGGGCGAACCGGTAGCGTACGAGCTTGGACGGCACACGGGTGAGGCTCCAGCGGAGCCCCTGAAGGCTGCCGTCCGGATCGGCAGCCACGGCGCCGGCCGCGGAGCCGGCCGCCTGCTCTCCGGGACCGAAGGCCCAGAGCACCAAGGCCAGCGTGGCCGCCCAGGCCCCCCCCACGAGCCAGGGGGCGCTGCCGGCCGGGCGCCGGCGCAAGAGCGCCCACAGCAGCACGGCGCCCACCAGCGGTGCGGCCGCCACGCGGTGCAGCAGGGCGAGGATCCCGAGCAGGGCGATCGTAACCGCCTGCCGAGGCCTCCAGGGCTCCCCGTGATCCGCAGACACGAGCGCGAGCCAGACGAACGCCATGAAGCCCAGATCGGAGCGCACCACGTTTGCGGTGTCGAGGAGCAGGAACGAGGTGCCGAGCAGTAGGACGGCCGACCAGGCCAGCGTGCGGTCGCCTTCATCCGCGAAGTAGCGGTACGCCGCCGCGAGCACGACCGCGAGGAGCACGTGCATCAGGATCCGCGGGAAGATCGCGACGTCGCCGAAGATCGCGACCAGGGGCACCAGGGTGAGGGGAAGCCCCGGTGGGTAGCGGGGAGGGCCCACCGTCCAGGCTTCCGGCGAGTACAGATAGCCGATGTCGTCGTATGCCCGCCCTTCGAGAAGTGCCCGGGCATGAGACATGTACTGCGCCCAGTCGCCGCCCCCTGGCACTCCGGAGGCGAACCAGCGCCAGATGGCGATGACCGCGAGCAGGCCCACGACGCACAGGGGCCACCACCCCGCCCAGCCGGCCTCCGGAGGCCGAGCCGGCACCAGGTCGGAGCCGCCACCGCCATCCGTCGAGGAGGGACCCGGGTGCTCAGGCACGCCCACGTCGACCTCCGCCTCGACCGCTCCGCGACGCCGGGCTATCCTTTTCGGCGACTCGTCCTCCGATCCCGCGTTCTTCTCGCACGACCCTCCCTTGCCCGTTCTCCGCGACACTTACCGCACGCTCCAGGCCGCGCACTGGCGGTGGCGACATCGCGGGGACCGCCCGGTCCTCCTGGTCCACCAGATGGCTCGCGTGGGATCGCGATCCGTGATGCAGGCGCTGCGCGATCGGTTTCCGGACCGACACGTGCTGCACACGCATTACCTGCACCCCGAGACCGTCGCACGCAAGAAGGCGCAGTTCGACCGCTACCACAGGGAGACCGGATTCCCCGGGCTCTACAGGGCGTACCGGACGGCAGAGCTCATCCGCACCTGGCGCGCTCGGCGTGAATGGGGCGATTGGCGCGTGGTGACGCTCGTTCGCGACCCCATCGCCAGAAACGTCTCCGCCTTCTTCCGACATCTTCCGGTCAACCATCCCCACCTCGGGGTGGATTTCCGGGCCGACCCCGCCAACGTGGAGACACTGCTCGACCTCTTCCTGGATCCGGGCGAGCCCGAGCATCAGTTCGCGCTCGACTGGTTCGATCGTGAGGTGCGCGACGTGTTGGGCGTGGACGTGTTCGCGGAGCCGTTCGCGCGGGAGCGCGGTCACCAGACGTACGAGACCACGGCCGGCCCGATGCTCCTGATCCGCCTCGAGGACCTCACAGCCGTCGGCCCCACGGCTCTGGGAGCGTTTCTCGGTGTCGAAGACCTTCCCGTCCCGACGCGCAACCGCACCGAGAATCTGAACTACGCGAGCACCTACGCTCGTTTCCTCGAACGACTGCGCGTGCCGGAGCGGTATCTGGATCGGATGTACGAATCTCGGCTCGTGCGCCACTTCTACTCGGACGAGGAGATCGGCGCGTTCCGCTCGCGATGGAGTCCTCCCTGACCCGGGGACTACCCGGACCCTCGCAAAGCCGCGATCGCATCGCGGATGTCTCGGCGGGCTCGGGTCCCTCCCGGAGGAGCCAACCAGAACCCCACGAAGAGGACGCCGAACAGCGCCAAGCGAACGGCCAGGTCGATACCCACCGGATGAAGCGGCGCGAGCCAGAGCGATGATCCCGTCAGCAGCGCGCCAGCCAGGATCGAGCAGAGCGCGGGACGGAGCAGAGGCCGCAGCACCCGGCCGGTGCTGAGGTCGGAGGGGCGCACCGCATACCAAACGCTCGGGACGGCGAGCAGGCAGGTGCCGGCCGTGAACCCGGCCGCGACCCCCACTGGCCCCGCCCACACACCCCCCATCGCGACGGTAGCCAGCATGATCGGCGTGGCAATCAGGGACCAACGGAGCTGTCGCGCGGTGTCGCCCCGAGACAGATAGATCCACTCGGTCACCTGGCGGAGCCCCCCCAGGAAAGCGGCAACCGACATGAGACGCAGGTAGACGACAGCGCCAAGCCACTGGTCTCCGAGGAGGACCAGGATCACGGACTCCGCTTCCACGAAGATGAAGGCCGTCGCCGGCAGGGCGAGCGTGAACACCGGCAACAACGCGCGCCGCAGGTACCCGGCGTAACGCGCGTCGTCCCGCACGCGGCTGAGACCTGCGACCGCCACGTCGGACAGCGCCGTGGAGAGCTCGGACACCGGGTACCACGCCCACCGCCTGCTGATCTGATAGAGCCCGAGCGGGGTGGCGCCACCGAGCACGCCCGTGAGGACCCGGTCCGCCTGGTCGCCCACCCAGGACACGAGTCGGTAGCCGGAGAGTCCCGCCCAGTAGGCGTGAAAGCCCCCCCGTCCGTCGACGGGCGATCCGGGCGCTGGACGGAGCGCAGGCCGCCAATCACAAACGATCCAGGTGAGCACCGTGCTCGATGCCCTCCACGCGGCGAGCTGGATCAGGAGCGCCCAGTAGGCGGCACCGGCCAGGGCAGCCCCGATCGCGGCGGCGACTCCGATGGCGGCCGATCCCAATTGGATTGCGGTGACGGCGCCAAAGCGCATCTGGCGCTTCAGAAGCCCGGTGTGCACCGCGCTCAGCGTCGCCACGTAGATGACCGCGGCCCACGCGACCGTGATCCAGAGGACGCGGGGCTCATCGTAGAACCGGGCGACGGCGGGGCCGAGTCCGGCCATGGCAGCGGCGAGCAGCAGATTCCAGGTCGACGAGGTCCGGAAGAACGCACTGGTGCGTGCGGCGTCGAGGTGCTCCTGGTGGATTACGGTCGTCTGCAATCCTCGGAACCCGATCGTGTTGGTGAGCTGGGCCAGGGGCAGGACCATCGCCATGATCCCGAAGTCGGCCGGTGTGAGCAGTCGAGCCAGGATCATGGTCGAGCCGATCTGAAGCGCGATGAGCGCACCCCGTCCGGTCGCGGCGATGATGCCCGAGCGCGCCGAGCTGGCAGCAAGATCCGCCCGCACCCGGTCCAGGCCGAAGTGTCGCTCCGGTGTCACTTGGATGCCCCGGGATTCAGACGGACCACTCGGCAAACGCTTGCCCAGTCAGTTCACGCAGCGCCTGCGCGTCGGGCTCGAGGAACGCCTCCAGTCTCTCACGGGTGTCCGGACTGGGCGTCGGCCGCGCAAGGGGACGCGTCACCGGCCGGTACACCCAGGCCCCGATGCGGCGCCGCGTCTCGGGGGTGACGGTTCTTGCTGGTGCCGTCTCCGCCAGCCGTCCCAGCGCGCGAGCCAAGGGACCTTTGCGACGCTTCACATCCGTTGGGTTCCTGACCTCGGTGAACCGGGGGGAGTCGAACGCGGAATCGACGCCCAGGAAGCCGTAAAGCTCCCTCATGACTTGCGACGTCCGGGCCCTCAGAACCTCGAGACAGACCACCCGGATTCGCGCCAGGGGGAAGTGCTCCAGGTATTGCGCCAGTTGATAGTGGTACCGACTCCGCTCCACCAGATCGTTCCCTTCCATCTCCGTCACGGCCTCGTCGAAGGGCCTCCGCTCGGTGCCCTCCGATACGCGGTGCGTGTACGCGGAAACGATACGCTCCACGGGGTCCCGCACGATGTAGAGCAGCCGTGCCTCCGGGATCACCGAACCCATCCGCGCCGGCACTCCCCGTACTTTGGGGAACGCGGTGTAGCTGACGGAGGCCTCCCCTCGCACGGGAGCAGTCGGGTCGAACTGTGTGCGATACCACTCGAGTCCACGGGCCCATTCGGCGCCGCCCTGGAAGAAGTGGAGCTCCTTCTCGCGGGCCATGGCGATCTCGGGATGGAGGTCCAGGTAGTGGTGGAGGCTCGTCGTGCCGCACTTGGCCGCGCCGATGACGACGACGTTGGGGAGGGCCCCCGCTCCAGTTCGCCTACCGGTCATCCCCTCTCCGCCTCGTGGAAGTCACCCGCTGGAGGCCGTCCGAAGGTACGGTCCGGGCAAACACCGTGCGCGGTGGGCCGCCGCCGGACTAGCAGCTGCTCTGGTGAGACCGGACCGGCGCTCAGTCCCGATACTCGCCCGCAAGGCGCTGCAGCTCGCTCTGGATGAGCAGGTCCACCGCCGCTGGCACGGCCGTCACGCCGCCCCCGATCGCGTAGGGATGCGCCACATTCCCGACGGTGAGCTGGTTCTGCCAGCCGAGCACGCACCATCCGTGGCCGAGCCAGTCCTCCACCCGTGCGACGTCCGCCCGCACGACTCCCAGATGGGCGTCCTCGTTCCATGAGCTCAATTCGTCGGGGGGATAGCCGTTCATGGTCGTGATGGGCGCGATGCGGAACCGCCCGGCCAAGGCCGCGTGCGTGGTCCGGAGGGCGCGCTCCACTTCGGACATGACCTGAGCCTGGTTCGCCCCGCCGATCCCGGCCGTAGCTTCCCCACGGTCATACGCGCGGGCGATCGCACGGGTCTGGCCATAGTTGGCCGAGTAGAGGACTGCCGCGCCAACGGCCCCGGCGTCCACGAGCTCGCTGACCTGCGCGAGAATCCGCGCCGCCTGCTCGCTCGCTGGAATCATGCGGCCGTCATTCCCGGCATAGGGCAGATAGAAGTCGATGAAGCGGCCGGCGGTCATCGCGCGCTCATGATGGCGCGGAACCAACGGTCGGGTCCGGGAATCACGACGACGTCGGCGCCAGGAACCTCGTAGGTCAGCCGCACACGTGTGCCATCGGAGAGCCACACCGCGAGAGGCACCTCCACGTTGACCCAGTCGTAGTCGTCGAAACCGCCGTGCCGGCCGCCACCGGGGACGCCATCCACGGCGATATCCGTCCGGCCCCGGTTCGAACGGTCGAGCGGCACCGAGAAGCTCCGGTCACCCACGGCCCACACGGCGGTGCCATTGTACTGCCCGCGCACCATCGCTCCGAGGGTGAGCCGATCCCCGACCGCGAACACCATCAGAGTGAACGTCGTTTCGCCCCGGGTCTCGTTGACGCGGGTGGTCTCTCTCACGAATCCCGCGGTGCCGACCCGCGGGTCCTCCGCGGCGAAGTGGGGCACAACCAGGGGCTCTTCGTCGGGCGGCGGCGGTGCGGCGGAGCCGCCGCCGGGCGGCGGACCCGCCCCACTGGCGCTCGCCGTACAGCCCGCGAGCGCGGCGCACATCAGAACCCGCTTCCAACCGTGCACGTTCTCGCCCCCCCTCCTCGAATGAGACCGTCCGCACCCGTGTGCCAAATGCCATCGCCGTGCGAAGATCCCCCGCTGCACGCCGCGCCGGATGACCCTACGTCCTGGAGTGTAGCGCGCCGGTAGTCCTTTAACACTCAACCGGCCGGAGGAGCCGGCTTGACGGATAATTTTACCCAGGTAAAATACATCGTCCGTCAAGTGAGGTTTTACGCTCCAGATCGGAGGCTGGCACACCAGATGCCCGAGTCGAAGTCAGAGCGGCGCTACACCGCGTTCGCCGGTCCGCGGCTGATGGCGTCCGGACCGATCCACGAGGTCGCGCTGGCCGCGAAGCGGGCGCTCGATAGCGCGATGGACCAGGCCGATGGGGACCTGATGGTGTTCGACGACGCCAGCGGTCGCGTGCTCGATCTCGACCTCAGCGGAGACGAGAGTGACGTTGCGCGACGATTCGTCGGTCCCACGGCCGGCTCGTCGCCCCCCAGCACTGACCCGGGGGACGCGCCCGGACGACGGGGTCCGGGCCGACCCAAGTTGGGCGTGGTGTCACACGAGGTGACCCTCCTGCCCCGTCACTGGGCGTGGCTCCGCGCGCAGCGCGGCAGCGCATCGGCCACGCTGCGCAGGCTGGTGGACCAGGCCCGTCAGCGGCAGGGTGGTGCGGACAGGGTCAGACGTGCGCAGGATGCGGCCTACCGGTTCATGACGGCGGTCGTGGGCGACGCCGCGGGGTACGAAGAGGCGCTCAGGGCTCTGTACGCCGGCGACCGCGAGCGCTTCGAGCGCGAGTCGAAGCCCTGGCCGAGGGACTTCCGGCGTCACGCCCGACTCCTGGCCGACCCCGCGTTCCGGGTCGAGGACCCGGGCGAACCCGACCCCCGTCGCGGCGACTGACGCAGGAGCCGACCATCCAGGACCTCACCCGGGGCTCGATCTCACGACACCTGGTCACGTTGGCGGTGCCCATCGCGATCGGCATGGTCTTCCAGACGCTCTACTACCTGGTCGATCTCTACTTCGTCGGTCAGATCGGCGAAGCCGCGATCGCCGGCCTGGGCTCCGCCGGGAACATCCAGTTTCTGGTGATGTCGCTGACCCAGATTCTCGGCGTCGGAACGATGGCGCTGATCGCTCAGGCGAGCGGCCGCCAGGACCGGGGCGACGCCAACCTGATCTTCAATCAGAGCCTCCTCTTCGCGGCCGTCTGCGCCGTCGTGACCCTGGTGGGAGGCTATGCGTTCACGGGCGTCTACATGCGCGCCCTCGGCGCGGACGCCGAGACGACCGCTGCCGGCATCGAATATCTGACGTGGTTCGTGCCCGGCCTCGCGCTCCAGTTCGCACTGGTCTCCATGGGGTCCGCGCTCCGCGGGACGGGCATCGTGAAGCCGACCATGATCGTGCAGGTTTCGACCGTGCTCCTCAACGCCGTGCTGGCTCCCGTGATGATTGCCGGCTGGCTGACGGGGCGGCCGTTCGGCGTGGCCGGAGCGGGAATCTCCAGCACGATCTCGATCGGCGTGGGCGTGCTGATGATGCTGGTGTACTTCGTCTGGCTCGAGCGCTTCGTCACGTTCGAGAAGGGGCTCCTACGTCCCCGACTGGATGCGTGGAAGCGCATTCTGAGCATCGGACTGCCCCCGGGCGCGGTGTTCGCGCTGATGTTCGTGTACATCGCCGTGATCTACTGGGCGATCCGTGATTTCGGCGCCGCCGCCCAGGCGGGCTACGGAGTTGGAACGCGGGTCATGCAGGCCATCTTCCTCCCCGCGATGGCCGTCGCGTTCGCCACGGCGCCGCTGGCCGGGCAGAACTTCGGAGCCGGAAGCTTCGACCGCGTCCGGCTGACCTTCCGGACGTCGATCGTCTACGGATCGGCGATAATGTTCCTGCTGACGCTGTTCTGTCAGTGGAGGCCGGACGTGCTCATCGGGGCGTTCACGGACGATCCGGAAGCGATCGGCGTGGGCTCCGAGTTCCTCCGGATCATCTCGTGGAACTTCGTGGCGACGGGCGTGATCTTCACCTGCTCGAGCATGTTCCAGGGGCTCGGCAACACCGTCCCCGCGCTGCTGAGCGCGTCCTCCCGGCTCCTGACTTTCTGCCTCCCCGCCATCTGGCTGGCAACGCTCGGGGGCTTCGAGCTGCGCCATCTGTGGTACCTGTCGGTCGCCACGGTCGGGCTACAGATGGCGCTCAGCCTCTGGCTGCTCGCGATCGAGTACCGACGGCGTCTGGTCCTGGCACCATAGCAAGAGGGGAGCGACCCGGTCGGGCCGCCCCCCAAGCGCTTTCGTCGGCGCGTGTCGCGGGTCTACGGCAGCGCGTACGCGGCGAGTCCGTCGGAGAGCTGCACGACCACGTACTGCTTCCCCTCGTGCACCCAGCTCGACATGCCATACCGCGTGGCACCCGGGATCGGCACTGCGCCCAGGCGCTGACCCGTGCGCTTGTCGATCGCGAACAGGTTCCAGGCGCCGTCCGTCGTTTGACCCGCCGCCACGAGCAGCGTGGGCGTTACGACCATGGGCGAATGCCCGGACCGACCGCGATTGGCCATGACGCCCGGCACGCCCTGGAGGAGCGGATGGTTGCGGATTGCATCCTGCTGATCGAGCGGCGCGTCACCGTGGGGGATGGTGAACAGGTGATCGCCCGTGTTCATGTCGATCGCCACGATGCGCCCGACGGGGCCCTTCCAGATTGGCAGACCGTCGATCTCGGCTCGGTCGGGCCGGGCACCCCCACCCCCGAAACCTCCCGCAGTGGACCGGGACCATTCGGAGTGGGTCACGCCCGTCTGGTGGGCGCCGTCGAGCGGGGAGTCCTTACCGGGCATCAGCTTGGCGGCCGAGCAGCCGCTCGCAGACGCCACGTATAGAATCCCGTTCACGGGATCGGCCACGGCCGGACTGTAGATGTTGACCCCTCCACCGCCACCCGGGCACACGTATCCGGCACCAGGCCAGTTGTCGTGCTCGCTGCCCTCCACGACGGGCGGGTTGAAGAGCGGGAAGAACAGGTTGTTTTCCTTGGCATAGTCGTATGCCATCTGCCTGATCTCGGGCGTGTAGTCGATCAGGTGCTCTTCCTGACGGCCCTGGAGCTCGAACGGCGCCGGCTTGGTGGGATACGGTTGGGTGGGCGAGAGCTTCTCGCCCGGAACCGTTGACTGGGCGACCTCGCGCTCCTCGATGGGCCAGATCGGCTCCCCGGTCGCGCGATCGAGCGCGTACACGAAGCCCTGCTTGGTGGCCTGGAAGATCCCTTTGATCTGCCGCCCGTCCACCGTCACGTCCATCAGCACCGGTGCCGTGGGCGTGTCGTAGTTCCAGATGTCGTGGTGGACGAGCTGATAGTGCCATCGTCGCTCACCGGTCGCGGCGTCGAGCGCGATGAGGCTGGTGCTGAACAGGTTGTCGCCAGGGTGGAATCCACCATAGTAGTCGATCGTGGCGCCGTTGGTCGGGATGTACACGAGCCCGAGCTCCGGGTCCGCCGCCATCGGCGCCCAGGACGACACGTCTCCCGTCCACTTCCACGCGTCGTTCTCCCAGGTGTCGTGGCCGACTTCTCCCTCCTGCGGGATGACGTGGAATTTCCACTTGAACGCCCCGGTGCGGGCGTCGTACGCCAGGATGTCGCCGGGGACCATTTCCTTACGCGTCTGGTTGTAGCCCTGCTCGGCGGAGTTCCCGACCACCACCACGTCGTTCACGACAATGGGAGGAGACGAGCTCGTGATGTATCCGAGCTCGAGCGGAATCCCCTGGTAGGGATCGTACGGCTGTTTCCACTCGAGCCAGGGGCCCCAGTCGGCGATCAGGTCCTTCACCAGGTCCACTGACCCGGACTGCGGGAATCCGTCGATCGGGATCGGGGCGCCCCAGTTCTCCAGAGGCCGGCCGGTCTCCGCGTCGAGCGCGTGCAGAAAGAAGCCCGGGCTCGTGATGAACACCACGCCCCGACCGGCCACCTCGGCGTAGGCGATGCCCTTCCCGTATCCCTTCCGCATCGAGTACTCGTAGCGGAACGTGTTGGGCTCCGTGAAGCTCCACAGCAGCTCGCCCGTGGCCGGGTCGAGGGCGATGACGTGCCGCCGCTCCCCGGTCACCGTGATCAGCTTGCCGTCGACGAGACTCCCGGTGGCTCTGGACGTGCTCGGGCCGAAGCTGGCGGCGTTGAACTGCCAGGCCAGCTCGAGCTGCCCGAAATTGGCCGCCGTGATCTGATCAGCGGTGGTGTACCGCGTGTGCCAGGCGTCTCCCCCGAGGAAGGTCCACTGCCCGTTCTCCGTGCCGGGGCCCTGTGCGCTCGCCAGGACGGGTGCTGCGATCAGGAGCGCGGCGGATAGCGTGACTCCGAGCAGGTTCAGGGGGCCCCTGGGCCACCCGTGTTTCTCGGTTCTCATATGGTCTTAGCTCCGAGCTTGGACTCGGTTGATGGAACCCTGCCCCCGTCGGCGAATCGGGGGGACACGGCGTGGTACCCCCACGACGTGTCAGGAGAATTCAATCCTCCATCGTGACCGATTGAATGGTGGTGCGCAAGTTGGCGGAGACCTCCCGCTCATCCCGTTTTGCGTGCCCGCTGAACTGCGCGCGGCACCCTGCCGAAACTCTCTTCAGGTCCGTTTCGCCGGAGATCTTCCATCCATGCAGGTCACCAAGCCATCCGGGCGCCAGGGTCCGGGCGCCGCGCCTCAACCACGAACGGCCGAGGAGCGCCTGCGCGGGGCGATCACTGAGGCGAGCGACATGCTCCTCACCACGTTCTCGGTGGACGGAGACGACGCCCCCGCGCTGCTCCGCTGCCCGGGGGCGGATTCGACCGCATGGCCCAGCAGGTGTGGACGCACATGGTGCGCACCGCGCCGATCGCCCGGGACGTGGCTCGGGCGTTCCGCGCCGATCCGAGCAGGCCTACGCCCTCGGACTCCTCCACGACGTGGGCAAGCTGATCCTCTTGAACCGCATGACCTCGACGAACAGGTGGTCTACCTGGCCGAGCCCTGGAGCCGCGGGAGGCTGACAGGCGACCGGGACCGTGTCGAGGCCGCGCTGCGGGCCGCCTCCGAGGAGGCGTCCAGGTAGGACGCCAGGTGGGCGCACAGATCGCGCGCGTCGTCGCCTGCGCCGTCGATCAGGCTCGACTTTCGGCGCCGCATGAAGGGAATCCCCATCACGTACATTCCCGGCGCCTCGACCACGCCCCCGTCGTGGCGGACCCGACCCTTCCGGTCCAGCACCGGCACGTCGAGCCACGAGTAGTCGGGACGGTAGCCCGTGGCCCACACGATCGTGCGGATCTCGCCACTCCGCAGATCCAGATCCAGTGGCGGCGCAGTGGGAAGCGCGGTGGGCTCGAACCGGTGTCGCGGGTGGGTCGAGTCCTCGAGCCCGCTCTCGGCCGCGTACTCGTCGATCCGGTCCAAGAGGCGGTCCATCTTCAAGTCGGCTAGAGCGCAGACATTGGGGAGCGAACCCGAGAACTGCGCTTTCCCGCCGCTCAGGCCAACCAGGCGACCCACCAGCCTCACACCGGCCGCGGTCAAGGCGTTGAGGTCGAGCGTCCGCCGGTCGTCCGAGCCTGTCAGCTGCGCTGACGGGAGACCCCGCGCCCGTTCCAGATTGTCCACCTGGTCGTAGCGCTCGTCGAGCACTCCCGCACCATCCATCCACCATTGGATGTCCCGCCCGCGGTACGCCCTGGGCACCCGCACGTGCTCACCGACCGAGAGCGTGACGGCGCGGCCCGACCGCTGGATCTCGTCGGCGATCTGCGTGCCGCTGGCGGACGCGCCGACGACCAGCACTCCGCCTTCCGGCAGCTGCTCCGGGTTTCGGTAGCGGTCTGGTGTGACGGTCACCACGGACCGAGGGAGGGCCGCGGCCAGGGCGGGCACGCGCGGCACGTTACAGGCCCCCGTCGCCAACACCACGCTCCGCGATCGCCAGACTCCCCGGTCGGTGGACACAGCGTATCCCTGGCCCGTCCTCCTGACCGAGGTGACCGCGGTATGGATCTGCACGGGCGCAGAGATCGCCTCGGCGTACCGTGCGATCAGATCCACGGTCTCCGGCATCGTGCGGAATCCATCGGGCTCCTCCTCCCCGGGCGGACGACCGGGCAGGCGGCTCTGCCAGTTGGGCGTGAGCAACCGGAGCGAATCCCAGCGCTCGGTACGCCACGAGTTCGCCACCTCGCCGCGCTCGAGAACGACGTGGTCGATCGAACGCTCAGCGAGGCAGCGACTCATGGCCAGGCCCGCGTGGCCGGCCCCGATGACGACCGCGGTGGTGCGCATGGTCGCGGGCACCCCGGTCAGTTGACCTGAACCGTGACGTTGGTCGGGTTCGTGAGGATGTCGAAGACTGCCGAGCGCTTCTGTGACTGGGCCACGACCGCCCGAATCTCGTCCGGCGTGGCATCGGCATCGATGTCGTACGTCACCCTGATCCCGTCGAAGCCGTTACGGACGTCACCGTCCATGCCCAGGATGCCCTGGATGTCCATCCCCGCTTCGAGCTTGGCGGTGACGGAGTGCAGCTGGATCTCGCGGAGTTGCGCCACCGAGGCCACACCGGCGGTGAGGCAGCTCGCGAGCCCGCAGAGGACGATCTCGACCGGAGTGGCGCCGTGATCCTCCGAGGCGAATACCTCCGGATGATCGGCCTCGAGCGTGAACTCGGTACGATGGCGCTGCTCCTGGCCCAGTCCGAAGAACCCGTCGATCGTCGATTGGCTGTGGGTGCCGTTCACCCACGTGCAGGTTGCCCGCCACGTGAACTTGGTGGCCTCCGGTGCCTCGCTCAGGGCCTCGCGGGCATCGAGCAGCGCCTGCACGTTCACCCCGTTGTCGACCGCCTTGGTGGTGGTTTTCATCAGTCGCTCCTTGTCATGTCGTGCGTTGTCGTTCAGGATCGTCAGACCGGATCCGGGATGAGCCCCACCGCATCCGGTTCGACATGGGAAGGCGCAGAGATCTTCGGCCGGGGCTCACAGAGCCCCCCAACCCGCCACGGAGGTCCCGCTGATGAACAGCCCGAGAGCTTTACTCCTCACGTGCCTCACACTCGTTGCCGCTTGCGCGGCCGATGCTCCTGAGGCCGAGACCCCCTCCGTGGAGACCGCGGTCACTGCCGCGCAAGCCGGCCCGACGATGCTGGCCCTTCACCGATACAATCCGACATCGGCACAGGCCCACCGGGAGTTCCTGGGCTGGCTAGGCGAGCTGAACGTCGCCGTGGCGGCCGCGGGTCACCCCGAAACCCAGTACCGAGCCTGGCGCGTCAGCGGGGACCAGAGCGGCCCCTACGCGTACCTCTTCGGAAGCCTGTGGGCGGACCGCGCCACATACGACGCGGTACATCGATCCGAGGGCTACCTCGCGGTCATGGCCGAGGTGGAATCGGCCGCCGTCGAGCCGATCCAGGAGGAGGTCTACAACCAGTACGTGCTACTGAGCCCTCCGGCGGACAACGCGCCAGCCATGGCGGCGGGGGACGGCCCCACGTACGCATCCGTCCATTTCCTCAACCTCGCGCCGGACACGGAGGACGACCTGGTGGCCCTGCTCGAGGAGCTCAACGAGGCAGTGGCGGCTGCCGGACACGCCGAGACGCGCTACGGGCTCTGGCGAGTCGAGGGCGAGCAATCCGGTGACTACCGCTACATGTTCGGCAGCCTCTGGGCGGACCGAGCCGCCTACGACGCGGTCCACGCCGACCCCGGCTACGTCCAGGTGCAGGAGGCCGGTGCGGACGAGTACGCGTCGCTGGTGACGGACGAGGTCTACAACCGGTACGAGCGGGTGCGGCTCGGCGGGTGAATGGCTAGCGCGGCGCCGGGGCGCTTGCGCGTCCCGGGGGCGGGCTCCGCGGCACTGGCGCTCGCACTCTTCGTTTTGGCAGGGTGCGGTGAACCGCCGGTCGACGTGGTGCTCGTCCAGGTCAACGACGTGTACGAGATCGGATACGTGGACGGTCGTCCGAGCACCCTCGCGCGCCTGGCGGGACTGATCTCGAGCCTCGAGGCAACCGGGACGGAAGCAGTCCCCGTACTGGCCGGTGATTTCCTGAGTCCGTCCGCGCT
>JAHEKN010000053.1 GCA_024638305.1 Gemmatimonadota bacterium
CGCGCCAATCGACTGCACAGGCTGATCGTCGAAGACGGGGTCCCAATGCAGGCCGCCGTCCTCGGACTTCCACACGCCGCCGGAGGCAGCGCCGAAGTAGTAGACCAGCGGGTCACCAGGCACGCCGACCACCGCCGAAACGCGGTTCCCGACCGGTCCGATGTGCCGGTAGCTCATGGCGTCGAACACCCCGTCGGCGAGCGAGGACGCAGCCTGGGCGGCGAGCGTTCGGGCATCGAGAGCTCCGAGGGAGAGGAGCAGGGCGGCGGCCGCCAAGGTCCTGATGAGCGATTGTGCGGCGGGTAATGGAGAGCGGTTCATGACGGTCGGGTCGAGGGGATCGGATTCGTGCTCAGGAGCGGGGCGTGAGGTCCTCATTTCCGTTCGCGTACATGCCGATGATCGCGTCCGCCACGCCCGAAGCATCAAGTCGGAAGCGAACGCGAAAGGTGTGGTTGCCGGTTAAAGCGAAGAGCTCGCGCGTCAACGGCACCAGGGGTGTAGCCTCGGTGGCGCCCTCCCGCGAGTAGGTCAATGCGCCGTCCCGCAGTCGAATGCGCCGTGGGCCGTAGTCCCCGACGTACGTTTGGAGCTCGGCCACCGTGAGCCGGATGGGGTCGCGCGAGGCCTCCAGCCCCGCCCGGAGCCACTCGACGCGGGCCGCGAGCGCGCTGCGCCGGCTCGGAACGGCTGCGATCACGCGTTCATACGCAGCCAGGGCTTCCTCATGACGACCCACGGCGGCGAGCGCCTCGGCCCGTCCTACGTCCGCGTCGGTGCCGGGAGCGATGCGGACGCGCGCCTCCGCGACCGACAGCGCCTCTTCCGAGCGCCCCTGGCCCACCAGGTAGGTCGCCAGACCTCCCAGTTCCTCGCTCGTCACGGCTTCGGGCTCCTCGGTGCGCAGCCGCTCCAGGGCGGTCATTCCAGCTTCGGTTCCCTCCAGGAACGAGCGCCGGAGCTGGACGCGCGCGCCGAAGCGCGGATCGTCGTAGCGCAGGTAGTCGAGCCAGCGAACCGAGTGGTGCGTGTCACGGAAGAAGCGCGAGATCATGTCTTCCGCGATGGCCAGGCCGTTCTCGCTGTTCGTGAAGTAGACCACGCCGCTCTCTTGGAGCGGGTAGGCGATGACGAAGCAGCGGAACGTGCCGTTGTCGCCCCAATGCCAGATCGAGTTCAGCCGGTCCCCGTTCTGGAGTCCCCACCCCAGACCCCACTGGAGGCTCATGGCGTTGTCGGTCGGTCCTCGGCCCTCGACCTGGGAGGCCGGGGTGAGCATCTCGACCACCGTCCGACCCTCCAACCCGCGACCCTCCAGCACTGCCGCCAGAAAACGCCCGTAGTCCCTGGCGGTCGTGTGCAGGCTAGCCGCGGCGTTGGCTTCGCTCGGCCTCCCTTTGGAGAGCGCGTTTCCGATGATGTCGTGCGGAACGGCGGACGTGCGCTCGTACTCGGCGCGCCACACGAGGCTCGAGCTCGTCATGCCGAGGGGTTCGAACACTTCGCGCCGAACGAGCTCGCCGAGCGCCGCGCCGGAGCGGCTCTCGAGCACGCGTTGCAGGTAGACGAAGCCTTCCCCGGAGTATCCCCAGCGGAGGCCGGGCGTGCGCGTCATCTCCAGCGGGTCGCCGCCCCAATTGGGGAGTCCCGCGGTGTGGCTCAGGACGTGTCGCGCAGTGATCGAGCGCGCGCGGTCGTCGTGTGCGAGGCGCGGGTAGGGGAGCATCTCCCACAGCGGGGCGTCCAGGTCGAGCTCACCGCGCTCGACCAGCTTCAGGACGGCGTAGGCCACGACGGGCTTGGTGAGCGACGCCGCCTCGAACACGGTCTCCGGCGTGACCGGCGCTCCCGTCTCCGCGTTGGCCGAGCCGAGGGCGGCGTCCCATACCACCTCTCCTCCCGCCACGAGCGCGATCGACAGTCCGGGGATCTCCGCCCGGGCCATCAGGTCCGTGATCGCGGCTTCGTGACCCTGGGCGCCCACGCTCCAGGGGAGGAGTGCAGCGAGCACGGTCGCCAGGAGTGCACCGTATCCCGGGTCGCGCGCGCGCCGGCGCCAGGGAGGGCGGGCGGCCGCGGAGGCTCGGCAGCGATCGTGGTCGGGCGAAACAGGCATTGGGCTCTTCTCGGTGCCGTGCGGTGGGCTCGACGTGGACGTTATCCCGATGGTCGCGCCGTCGCCACGCCTCGACCGCCCAAACGCAGAAAGGAGCTTCG
Source organism: Gemmatimonadota bacterium (assembly GCA_024638305.1). Classification (GTDB taxonomy): domain Bacteria; phylum Gemmatimonadota; class Gemmatimonadetes; order Longimicrobiales; family Gaopeijiaceae; genus JAHEKN01. The sequence goes on from JAHEKN010000053.1 coordinate 2,218, forward strand.
TGTCCGGCGACTCGTCGTGACCGCGCCGTCGGATCCGGATGCAGCCTCCGCAGGCCGTGCCTACATTGATCGGACAGACTCTGGCTATTCGATCCACGGAGCAGGAAACGCATGCCCGTTCGACACGTCGACGCGGTGCCCGCCGAAGAGGTGAAGGCCGGGACCGCCACCAGTCGGCAAGTGCTCATCGGGCCCGAGGAAGGGCCCAATTTCGCGATGCGCCGCTTCATCATGCAGCCCGGCGGGGGGATGCCCACCCACACCAACACGGTCGAGCACGAACAGTACGTGCTCCGTGGGAGCGCCCGGGTGCAGATCGGGGACGAGGTCCACCACGTACGGGCAGGGGACGTGGTCTACATCCCGGGCGGAGTGCCACACAACTACCGGGCGGACGAGGGCCCGGAGCCCTTCGAGTTCCTCTGCGTGGTTCCGAACGGGCCCGACGAGATCAGGCTGGTCGACGACCCGGCCGGAGAGTGCTGACCGGCGGCGGGGGACCCGGCGTGAGAACCGGCCCCGTCACCGGCGTCGCCGTGCTCGCAATCGGCGCGCTGCTGACGCTTCCCGGCTCTGCGCCTGCACAGGCTCCCTCCGAGCATGATCTGACGCGGGGGCGCATGCACTACATCGCGAGCTGCGCCCGCTGCCACGGCGTCGAGGGGGCAGGTGGAGAAGGGCCCTCGCTCGCACGCTCGGACCTGCCGCGCGCGCCCGACGACGAGTCGCTCATGCGGATCATGCGGGGCGGCATTTCCGGGACCGGCATGTCCGGGTCCTGGTGGCTCTCCCCAGGTGAGCTCTCGCAGGTGGCGCTCTACGTTCGTTCGCTCGCGCCCTCGGGCCCCGGCGACGTGGAGATGGTCGGGGACCCGGCGCGCGGACTGGGCCTGTTCGAGAGTGCGCGCTGCTCGCGCTGCCACACGATCGGGGGGTTCGGAACGAGCCGCGGGCCCGACCTCACGTCGGTGGGGCTCCGGCGCGGTACGTCGCACCTGCGTGAGGCGGTGCTGGATCCGGCGGCGGCGCTCCCAAGGGGGCAGACCGCGATCGCCCCCGAGTTCAGCGACTACCTGATGGTGCGCGTCGTGGATTCCGACGGGAACGAGATGACCGGCATGAGGATGAACGAGGACACGTACACGATCCAGCTCAAGGACGGACGCGGCCGCTTGCATTCCTATTACAAGCCCGCCCTCGTCGAGCTCGAGAAGCAGTTCGACCGGAGCCTCATGCGCAGCTATCGCGACACGTTCACTGACGAGGAGCTCGACGACCTGGTGGCCTACCTGTCCACGCTGAGGGGCTCCGTGCGGGGTATCTCGTGATAGCCGCACGGTTTGGGAAAAAGGGTCACGCACCGGGTCGAGCCCGCGCGCGATACGGACGGGGCGCGGCGGCGGTCCGGTGGGCGGCCGCGGCGCTGGTCGCCGGGGCCACGCTCCCGCTCGCTCCCGGGAGGCTGGCCGGGCAGGTACCCTACGACCGGCTGGTGAACGCCGCGTCCGAGCCCGCGCACTGGCTGACCTACTCCGGCACGTACTTCGCCGAGCGCTTCTCGCCGCTCGAGCAGATCGATGTCGGAAACGTCGGCGAGCTCCGTGTCGACTGGGTCTATCAGACCAGCCCCGGCCTGGTCGAAACCACGCCGCTCGTGGTGGACGGCGTGATGTACCTGACGGAGCCCCCGAGCACGGTGACTGCGCTCGATCCGCGCACGGGACGGCGAATCTGGCGTTACGTCCCGTCCATGCCCGACGGCACGCTCAACATCGGCTTCCCGCGCGTGAACCGCGGCGTCGCGATCCTGGACGACATGGTGTACGTGGGAACCCTCGATGCCCGCTTGATCGCGCTCGATGCGGAATCCGGCGTGGAACGCTGGTCCACTGTGGTCGGCGACAACGCGATCGGCTTCTCCATGACCGGCGCACCACTCGCGATCGACGGGAAGGTGATCGTGGGCGTGGCCGGGGCGGAGGCCGGGATCCGCGGCTATCTCGACGCCTACGACGCCGAGACCGGCGAGCGCCTGTGGCGCACGTTCACCGTCCCCGCCCCGGGAGAGCCGGGCAGCGACACGTGGGGCGGAGACAGTTGGGAGCATGGCGGCGGGTCCACCTGGCTCACCGGCTCCTACGACCCGGAGCTGCACCTGATCTACTGGGGGATCGGAAACCCCGCGCCCGACTGGAACGGGGACGTCCGCCCCGGCGACAACCTCTTCACCTGCGCGCTGATCGCGTTCGACGCGGACACGGGCGAGATGCGCTGGTGGTTCCAGTTCACGCCCCACGACGTGCACGACTGGGACGCCACCGAGATCCCGGTGCTGGTCGACCTCGATTGGGAGGGGTCCCCGCGCAAGCTGGTCGTGATGGCCAACCGGAACGCCTTCTACTACGTGCTCGACCGCGAGACCGGCGAGTTCCTGCATGGGCAGGAGTACTCCAAGCAGACGTGGGCCGCCGGTCTCGACGCCAATGGGCGGCCGATCGTGCTTCCCGACACGGAGCCGACCGCCGAGGGCAATCTGGTCTGGCCCAGCCTACAGGGAGCCACCAATTGGTTCAGCCCGAGCTACCACCCCGGTCTCGAAACGCTGTTCGTGCCGGTGCGCCACATGGGTGCCGTGTATTACAAGGCGGAGGCGGAGTACGAGCCGGGCCGGCCATACATGGGCGGAGGCGAGCAGGCGCTCGCCGGGGACGACGCCTGGGGATACGTCAAAGCGCTCGACGTGCGAACGGGGGACCTCCGCTGGGAGTTTCAACTCCTCACGCCGCCGTGGAACGGGCTCATGGCCACAGCCGGCGGCCTCGTGTTCGGCGGGACGAACGAGGGCAACTTCTTCGCGCTCGACGCCGAGACCGGTGAGTCCCTGTGGGACTTCAACGCCGGCGCCCCCACGCGCTCCAACCCCATGGCGTTCGAGCTCGACGGCCGCCAGCGCGTGGTGATGTCCGCCGGTAACGCCGTATTCGTGTTCAGTCTTCGCTGACGACAATCGGCGAGACTCGAGCGCTCGGGTGGCGCGCTTGTAGGACGCGTGGATGACCCCGATGCCGGCGCCGGGGAGAGGTCCGCCTTGCTTGGCCCGTAACCCGATTATCAACTTGGGAACCTCCCCATCAGGAGCCTGCGTTTGTCCCGCATCCCCGCGTTCTTGGCCGAGCTGAAGCGGCGGAAGGTCCACACCGCCGCCGCCGCCTACGCCGGGATCGCCTTCGTCCTCTTGCAGGCTACCGAGGTTCTCGTGCCTTCGTTGGCCCTGCCGGACTGGGTAGCGACGGCGGTCGTGGCCGGGACGCTGCTCGGCTTCCCCGTCGTCCTCGTGGTGAGCTGGGTGTGGGACATCCGGCTCACCCCCCACCGGGACGTAGAGGCCACGGACACGACGGTCTTCGGGCGCAAGCTGCGGGAAATCCACGACCGCTCCCTTTGGCAAACCGGCGTGAGCTACGTGGTGGGCTCCTGGCTCGTTCTCCAGGTCACGGACACGCTTTCGTCACTGATAGGTCTGCCCCTGTGGATGGGGAGGAGCGTTCTGATCGTCCTGCTGCTGGGGGCACCCGTCGTCATGGGGACCGCGTGGCGGCAATCCCGCCGCGACCGGGGGGCCGACGAGGGCATGAACCGGGTGCTGACCTGGCGCAACGCCGCACTCGGAGGGCTGGGTGCGTTCCTGCTGCTCGGTGTGGGGACCGGCGGCTACCTGGGGATGCGCTCCGCCGGTATCGGACCGGTCGGGTCGCTCCTGGCCAAGGAGGTCCTCCAGGAGGCCGAACGCGTCTTGCTGGCCGACTTCACCAACAGGACGTCGAACCCGTCTCTTGGCACAATGGCGACCGAGATGCTGCGAGTCGATTTGGCCCAGTCGGCGTCCATCACGATGGTGCCGCCCGCAGTCGTCGCCGACGCTCTCCGGCGGATGGAGCAGGGACCGGACACCCCCCTTACCGAAGAGGTGGCCGTCGAGGTCGCCCTGCGCGAGGGGGTGAAGGCGGTCATCGTCGGGGAGGTCAGTGAGGCGGGAGGCCGTTACCTCCTGTCGCTGCGGTTGGTGGCGTCGACCGACCAGTCGATCCTGTCGGCCCACCGGGTGACGGCGGGCGCGGAGGACCTCATCCGGGGCATGGACCAGCTGTCGGCGCGCCTGCGCGAGCGGATCGGCGAGCCGCTGCGCTCGATCCGGGGGAATCCGCCGCTCGAGCGGGTCACGACAGGATCGCTTCAGGCGCTGGAGGAATACGCCCTCGCCGAGCGGGCCAACAACAAGGGAGACCTCCAAGGCGCCCTGTCGCACCTCCAGGAGGCCGTCCTCGAGGACTCGACCTTTGCCATGGCACACCGCCAGATCGGCGTAATACACGGGAACACCGGCGGTGATGCCCGTGAAGCGATCGAGAGAGCCTACGAGCTCAGGGAGCGCCTGACGCAACGGGAGCGACTGATCACGGTGGGATCGTACCACTACTGGGTGAGCGGCGATCACCAGGGCGCCATCCGCGCGTACGCCACGCTTCTCGATCTGTACCCCACGGATCCAACGGGGCTCAACAACCTCGGGGTGATCTACGGACGAACGGACCGTCAACGCGAGGCGGCCGACGTGTACCAACGGGCCATCGATGCCCGGGTAGCGGCCGCTGTCACGTATCAGAACGTCATCCCCATTCAGTTCGAGCTTGGCCAGGCTGAAGAGGCGGTGGCCAACCTTCGAGCCTTCGGAGACGCCTACCCCAGCCATCCCTTCGTCAGCTTGATCGGGATCGCCCTCGCGAGCGCCCAGTTCGATTTCGACGAGGTCGAGCGGCGCCTCGAGGCCGTCCCCTCGTCCGGCGCCCCAGCGGAAGTGGCGGCTGTGGAGCTCGATCGGTTTAGTCTCGCCCTCGTTCGGGGGCGGCTCTCGGCCGCGGAGGACCACCTCACCAGGGCGTACGACCTTCATGCCCAAGCCGACCTCGCCCGCGTCAAACAGCTGCCGCCGGGGCTGGTGTGGCCCGTGTATCGGGGCCTGGTCTTGACTCGATCGGGCCTTTCGGCCCGTGAAGAAGCGTCGGAGATCCGCCGGCGCATGAGAGAAGCGGGCTACCGCGAACTCTCCACTGACCGCCGGGACGATCCCTGGCTAGCGTCTTTCTTCGCGTGGGCCGGAGACCTCCAAATGGCCCGATCGCTCATCGCCGCCTTCGAGGCCGAGCACGACGAGGCGAGTGACGCGCTGTGGGCCGCCCGCGGGGACGTGTCTCTGGCGGAGGGGAGGCTCGACGACGCCCTTTCAGCTTTCACTTCGGCCCGTGAAGAGGCAATGAGCTGCGACCTGTGTTACCTCGCGGAACTGGGCGAGGCTCGCTTCCGAGCCGGGGACTGGAGTGGGGCCCGTTCTGCCCTCGAGAGATACGCCGACACGCGACAGCTGTACCGACTAGCGTTGGATGCGGTCAATCTCGGCCCCGTCCTCTACCGCCTCGGCCGGACCCACGAGGAGCTGGGGGACACGGCCCGCTCCGTCGACTACTACCGGCGCTTCGTCGATCTCTGGCAGGGTGCTGATCCCGAGCTGCGGCCTCGTGTCGAGGAGGCCCGCGAGGCCCTCGCCCGGCTAGCCGGGGGCTAGCTCACGGGCCCAGCCAGCCCGGCTTCCATGACCACCAGCAGTAGTGCCCGCTGGATGGCGAGGTGCCCGTCGCGGTTGATCCACCACTCGCTGAGCGCGTGCCCATTCTGTCCTTCGCCGCCCCGGCCGATGGTGACGGCGGGGACACCCTTCGCGATCGGGATGTTCGAGTCCGTGGACGAGCGGGCCAGCTCCGCCTCCGATCCGAGGGCGTTGGTCGCCGCCACCGCTCGCTGGACGAGAGGCAGATCGTCGGGAAGCTCGGCGGACGGCCGGTTTCCGATCATCTCGACGTCCACTGTGAGGGGATCCCCCTGTCGGCGGAGGTCGTTCTCCTCGGTCAGGGCCCGCTGCACAGCCGCCTGTAGGGCGGCATCGACGCGATCGAGGCTTGCCGGGCTCTCCGAGCGCATGTCCACCTCGATCCAGGCCTCGAACGGCACCGCGTTGACCGAAGTGCCCCCGCCCATGACTCCCACGTTGTAGCTCGTGCGCGGGCCCACGCGGGTGAGCGTGTCCGCGGCATCCTGAAAGTTCCGGATGGCTCTCCCGAGGGCGTGTGCCGGGTTGGCGAGCCCGAAGGCACCCCAGGAGTGACCGCCCGGGCCCCGGAACGTGATCCGGTAGCGATGGGAGCCCAGGCCTTTGTTGACGATGCGGTCCAGGCCGCCCCCGTCGACCTCGATCCACGCGTGGATGGGATCCGCCCCGTCCCTGAACAGGTGCTTCATGCCCCGGAGATCGCCAAGACCCTCCTCGCCGACCACCCCCACGAACAGCAGGTGGTCATCCGTCTCGACGCCGGCTGTCTCCATCGCCCTGAGCACCGTCAGGACGACCAAGAGGCCCCGTGTGTCGTCTCCGATCCCGGGAGCGAACAACGTGTCTCCGCGCTGGCGAACGGTGACATCGGTTCCCTCGGGGAACACGGTATCCAGGTGGCCGCCAAAGCCGATGGTGCGCTCGCCCACTCTTCCCCGACGGAGCGCCAAGACGTTCCCTTCGTCGTCGATCCAGACGCTGTCGGCACCGGCCTCCCGCAACCACTCGGCGAACACCGCGGCCCGCTGCGCTTCGAGGAACGGCGGCGCGGGGACCTCGGTGAGCGTGATGAGATCCTCCATGGTGCGAGGCTCGAGCGCTTCGATGCGATCGAACGCTCGTGCAATCGCCGGGTGATCGAGCGCGGTCCGGGCCGCGGCGTGGTGGCCGTCGGCCGCGGTGGCCTGTCCGGCCAGCCCCCAGGGCGCCAGCGTGATCGCGGCGAGGGCGGCCACGAGGTGGATGGGAGAAGCGAGTCGCATGTGGGTCTTCCGTTGAGGACGGCTGGGACGGGTGGTCGTAGACGACCCGTTCAAGCTCGGGCTCCGCACGCCCGCACGCCACGACTGGCGTCGCCGCCCGGTCGCGGGCCAACTTGTGCCCCGTAGCGATGTCCCTCAACCGTGGGTCCAAACGATGCGTGCTTCACTCCCCTGGGTGGCTCTCGCCTGTATCTGTACCGGCGCCGGGTGCTCTTCGGCGCCCGCTCCCGGCTCTTCCCCGGCCCCGGGCGGCTCGGATGGCGCCGACGCCATGCCGCTCTACACCGCGGCTCTCGGGCCCCATCAGCGTCTCATCAGCACGCGATCCCCCGAAGCGCAAAAGTACTTCACCCAGGGCGAGCAGCTCCTCTATGCTTTCACGCCTCCCGACGCGCTGCGCTCCTTTCGCGAGGCGCAGAAGCGGGACGCGAGCTGCGCCATGTGCTACTTCGGCGAGGCCTGGGCCCTGGGCCCGTATCTGAACGGACCCATGCGGGGCGACAACGCACCGGAGGCCTACGCGGCCATCCAGAAGGCGATGGAGCTCCGCGACGGGGCAACCCCCGTCGAGCGCGCGTTGATCGAGGCCATGGCCAAGCGCTACGAGCCCGAGCACGATGCCGATCGCCGGCGGGAGCTGGACCAGATCTGGTCCGACGCGATCGGGGCCGTCTACGAGCGCTATCCGCAGGACAATCTGGTGGGGACGCTCTACGGCGAGTCCCTCATGCTGCTCGAGCCACGGCGCGGGCTGTGGGACATCGAGCGGCCGGAGGTGCGGCGGATCCACGCGGTGCTCGAGAGTGTGCTCGAGCGGGACATCAAGCATCCCGGCGCCTGCCACCTCTACGTCCACGCCACCGAGCCCACGGTGGATCCGGGCAAGGCCGAGGCCTGCGCCGATCACCTGGGGGCCTCGATACCGGGCGCCAGCCACATCCAGCACATGCCGTCCCACACCTACAACCGCATCGGACGGTGGGACGACGCCGTGCGCGCGAACACGGCGGCGTGGCACTCGGACTTGAAGGCCGAGTGGGGCGAGGGCTTCGCCATTTACCCGTCGCACAACGTGCACATGCTGCTATTTGCCGGATCGAACGCGGGCCAGGGGGGCGTGAGCACTCAGGCCGCCCGGGACTACGCGAAGATTGTCCCAGGCGGCCAGTTCTACGTGTCGCTGGTGCTCCTTCGGTTCGGGCGTTTCGACGAGGTGCTGGACGTGAGGGCGCAGCCGGAGCAGCCCATCCAGCGCGGCCTCTGGCAGTTCGCCCGGGGATACGCGCACCTGAAGCTCGGAGCCCCGGACAGCGCGCGGGTCTACCTGGCGCGCGTGCAGGCGGCCGCGACCGGGGAGAACGCGGACGACGTGAACTTCCGCGGGCACTCGGCGCGCCAGCTGCTGGGCGTGGTCGGCGGGATACTGGAGGGCGAGCTCGCCTGGTCCGCGGGTCGCTTGCAGGATGCGATCGCGAGCTTCGAGGCGTCGGTGGAGATCGAGGACGGTCTGCGCTACGATGAACCCGAGCCGCTGAACTTCTCGGCGCGGGATTGGCTGGGCGCCGTCCTGCTGGAAGCCCAGCGGCCCGAGGACGCGGAGGCGGTGTACCGTGCCGCCCTCGAGGACCATCCGCACAACGGCTGGTCGCTGTTCGGACTCGAGCAGGCGCTCGTGGCGCAGGGGCGCAGCGTGGAAGCCCGCCGGGTTCGGTCGGAACGGGCGGAGTCGTGGGAGCGGGCGGACGTGCTCATCCGTTCGTCCCGGTTCTGATGACGTTCCCCCGGGCACCGAAGCGTCCTGGCCGGCAGGTCCCTGGCAGAGGCTGGGATATCGACTGATCGGAGAGGGATTCCGTGACCGACCTCCAGCTTCTTTATGACGAGTGGGGCGCTTGGCTCGTGCTGGGCGTGGCGTTCGCCGAGTTCATCGGCGTGCCCGTCGCCGCGCTTCCCGTGCTGGTGCTCGCGGGGTCGCTGGCTCCCACCGTCGGGGCGCCCTTCTGGGTGATCCCTGCGGTCGCTGTGCTCGGTGCGTTCCCGGCCGACGTCGTCTGGTTTACGCTGGCGAGACACCGCGGGAGGGTCGTGGTGGACCGCGCCTGTGGACTGACGTCCAACCCCGCCGCCTGCGTCACGGTCGTCCGGCGACGCGTCGCGGAGGCCGGGCCCGGGTTCTTCGTGGTGGCCAAGTTGCTCCCCGGTGTGTCCAACCTCGTCGCCGCCGCGGCAGGGCTCGCCCACCTGCCGCCAACGCGCTTTCTCGGGCTCAACCTGGTCGCGCTGTCACTGTGGGCCTGCCTCTGGTCCGGGGTCGGCTGGGGGATGTCAGGACAGCTCGTCCGCTTCATGCCGCTCCTGGATCAGAATCTCCACTACGCCCTCGCCGGCGCCGTCGTGCTGATGGTCGCGGCGGGCGTGTGGCGGGTGCACAAGGTCCGACTCCACAAAGGGCTGCACGTGCGGGACGGACGAGCCCGCTGATCGGCGATCGTCGGGTCCGGATTCGGGGTGCGGCGCAGGTGGCCGCGTCGGGTGCTCCTATCCGACGCCGGCGAAGGTGTCGCAGGCGTCTACGTCTCCGGTGCGGAGCCCTCGCGTCAGCCACTCCTGGCGCTGCTCGGAGCTGCCGTGGGTGAACGACTCGGGCGACACCTCCCGCCCGGCGCGCCGCAGCAGCCGGTCGTCACCGATGGCCGCCGCGGCCGCGAGCCCCTCCTCCACGTCTCCCGGCTCCAGCATGCGCTGCGTGCGGTTGGCATGATACGCCCAAACCCCGGCGTAGCAGTCCGCCTGTAGCTCCATGAGGACCTGCAACCGATTCGATTCGGCCTGACTTCGCGCACCCGACTGGAGCTGCCGAACCCTGCTCGAGGTCCCGGCCAGGGTCTGTATGTGGTGCCCCACCTCGTGCCCGACCACGTAGGCGGCAGCGAAGTCCCCGGCGCCGCCCATGTTGGCCAGCTCCCTGAAGAAGCTCGTGTCCAGGTAGACTTTGCGATCGCCGGGACAGTAGAACGGCCCGGTCGCCGCAGTGTTGAACCCGCACGCGGACCGGACGGCCTGGTCGAAAAGCACCAGCGTCGGCGGCGAGTACGACGCTCCGGCGTCCCTGAAGATGCTGCTCCAGACGTCTTCGGTGCTCCCCAGGACGGCCGCCATGAACTCACCGGCCTCGTCGCTCGGAGGGGGGCCCGCAGGGGCCTGACCCGAGGGCGCCTGGGCACTGCCCGCGAGCATCCGCAGGATCTGGGACGGATCGCCGCCCATGAGCAACACTCCGAGGACCACCACCAGTCCCAGGCCGCCGCCGATCTTGAGACCGCTCCCCGCCGGCCGCATCCCGCGACGGTCCTCGATATTGGTGCTTCGCCTCTTGTCTCTCCAACGCATGATGCCGTCCCGTTCACGTTCGGCGAGCGTGGCGGACGCGATTGGCTGGCAGCGTCCGACACACCGAAGGTAGAATCCCGCAGCCAGTCGGCCAGTCCCACAGGAGGCCCGATGTCTTCCCCACCGTGGACAGTGCCCGGGCACCCGGGAGTCACATCCGAACAGGCAGCCGCGGTCACCGGGCACGTCACATCGTCGCGGCCCGGCGCACGTGCGTGCTGGACCACGCGACTGACGGTGGTGTGCGCTATGGCGCTGGCGGCGTGTGGCGCGCCGCCCGCCGATGAGGGGACCCTGGTGCTCACGGGCGGGATGATCCTCGACGGTCACGGTGGAGCGCCCATCCACCACGGCGCGATCGTCGTGGAGGACGGGCGCATCGCCTGGGTGGGCCGGGCGACCGATCTGGAGGTTCCCGACGGCGCTCGCGTGTTCGACACCAGCGGCCGGACGGTCATGCCCGGGCTGATCGACGCTCACGCCCATGTGGACCTCATCGGCCACGGCGACTACGACCGCTTCTATCGCTTCATCGGCGGGACCGCCCGGCTGAACGAGATGGTGGAGATCTCCATGGGTCAGCTCGTTCGGGCCGGTGTGACGACGGCCGTCGACCTCGGCGCGCCGCTCGAGATCCTCGAGGTGCGGGAGCGCGTGCGTCAGGGCGAGATTCCCGGGCCACGCCTGCTGGCGAGCGGCGCCTGGATCACACGGATCACGCTGGACGGTGTGCCGCTCGAGTACCAGAACGTGGTGGAGAGCCCAGAGGAGGCTGCCAGAGTCGCCGAACGCCTCATCGACGACGGCTCCGACGTGATCAAGCTCTGGTCCGGGCTCACCGAGGACGACATGCGAGCGGTGATGGCGGTGGCCCGCGCCCGTGGTGTACGGGTGCACGCCCACCTGTACGAGCCCGAGGCCATCTGGAACGCGGTCCGCGCCGAGGTCGACGTGTTTCAGCACGTCGGTTCGGGCGGCAATCCACCGTACGCGGACGACCTGATTGCCGAGATCGTCCGTCGACGGATCCCGATTGTACAGACGATCGCGCACCGCATCTGGATCTACCCGGCCACTATCGCCTTCCGCGAGCGGCTCCAGGACCAACGGTTACGAAGGGACTTCCCCCCCGACGTCTACGCCGAGGTGCAATCATCCTTCGAGGACTTCGAGAGCCTGGGCTACTTCCGCACGACCGCCCAGCAGATCCAGAACTCCGCCTTGGCGGCGCCGCAGTTCATCGAGGCGGGCGCCGTGATTGGCGTCGGCACCGACGCGGCCAGCCCGATGAACTTCCATACGGAGGCCATGTGGCGGGAGATGGAGGCGCTCGTGGAGAGCGGCATGAGCACCATGGAGGTGATCACGGCCGCAACGAAGACCAACGCCACGATTCTGGGCCTGGAGGACGAGACGGGAACGCTCGAGGTGGGGAAAGCGGCCGATGTCCTGGTGGTCGACGGAGACCCGCGTGCGGACATAAGAGCACTCGACCGCGTGCGACTGGTGGTCGCACGCGGCCGAGTGATCGAGGGTCGCTGAGAGCCGCCAGTAGAAGGCCCTCTGCGGTTTTTCTCTAGTGCTTCTGGAATACCGAGATGCTTCCGTCCACGCCGACGGCGATCACGTTGTAGGGATCGCTGCGTGGGCCCTCCATCCCCGGGGACCCCGCCGGCATCCCGGGAACCGCGATGCCTTTGACCGGCGGGCGCTCCGCCAGCATCCGCTCGATGTCGCTCGCCGGCACGTGTCCTTCGACGAACAGGCCGTCGATGAACGCGGTGTGACATCCGGCGAGCTCGTTGGCGATGCCGTTCTCCGCCTTTATCTCGGCGAGCTCAGTAGCAGAGACGTCGATGGCCTCGACGTCGAACCCGTTCTCTCGTAGGTGAACCACCCACCCGTTGCAGCAGCCTCAGGTGGGGGTCTTGTAGACGGTGATGGGTCCGGCCTCGGCGGGCCGGTGGGCCAACCCCGTTGCGGACGTCATGGCGAGCTGCCCGGTGGGACTGGCCGCGAGCGCGGACTCTTCGCCGTTGGCGGGCGTGGAGTCGTTGCCGCAGCCGAGTGCCGTCAGCGCGAGCACGGCTCCGGTGAGCGATCGAATGGGCTTCATGTCGTCTTCCGATTGATGCGGGTGCCCGATACACTGCTAAACATACCCTGGGCGCCGGTCCCCGTCAGGTGCGGGGGTGCGGGCCTGCCCTTCGCCGGAGGTCGTCCATGTTCCTGCGCCGTCTCGCATTCGCAGCAATCGCCGTGCTCGTCGTGGCCCCGGTGGCGCCCTCCACGCTGGACGCCCAGATCCGAAACCGCCTGCGGCGCGCTCAGCAGGCGGCGGAACGCGCGGTCGACGCGCGCATCGATCGGGCGATTGCCGGCGCGGTGCGGTGCGCGATCGACGATCAGGCGTGCGCGGACCGGGCCAGGGAAGAGGGGAAGCAGCCGATCTACGAGGACGAGGACGGCAACATCGTGACCGACGGAGACGGAAACCCCATCACCGACCCGGAGGACGCCAGGGCGTCACGCGCGGAGCCGGGCTCCGAGATCTGGCGGAACTACGACTTCGTGCCGGGGGCGGAAGTCGTCTACGCGCTCGACCTGACCGACGAGCCGATCGGCCGATTCCCGTCACGGCAGCTCCTCTACGAGCGCGGAACCGCACAGGTGGTCGAGAAGGACGGCAAGAAGGTGATGGAGTTCACCGACGAGACGCAGTTCACGGTGCCGCTGCCGGCGGAGCTCCCCGACGACTTCACCATCGAGTTCATGTTCCAGGGCGGCGCGCCCAACATGCGGATGTCGCTCGTGGTCGGGTCCCAGGAAGGCGCCGTGGTCCGCTACCCCCACCACTATCTGACCTTCTGGCGGGGGGCCGGTATCGCCTTCGCGGGTCAGATGGTTTCATCCACGGACGGTCTGTGGCATGTGGCCACAGAGATGGTGCCCTTCAAGATCCAGGTGGATCGTGACCCCGAGGCCCTCGGGGACGGGAAGGACTATTCCATCGTCTACGCGGGAACCGACCGAATCGCGATGGTGCCCAACGCCGATTTTCCGCGCGCCAGTTCGATCGAGATCAACGTAGTCGCGAACTCGAACCAGCACTCCTATCTGAGCGATCTCGTGATCGCCGTGCACGGCGACCCCCTGTACGAGTCGCTGACGACGGGAGATCGCTCGTTCACGACGCGTGGCATCCTCTTCGACTTCGACTCCGACCGTCTGCGAGGGGAGTCCACTCCCACGCTGGAGGAGATGCGGCGTACGCTATCCGAACATCCCGATCTCCGCATCCGGGTCGAGGGGCACACCGACGCGTCCGGGGAGGAGGACTACAACCAGGAGCTGTCGGAGCGGCGTGCCGAGGCGGTCAAGAGGCACCTGGTGCGTCAGGGGATCGACGAGGGCCGCATCACGACGGCCGGGCTCGGGGAATCCGCCCCGGTAGCCGACAACGGTACGGAGGCCGGCCGGCGCCAGAACCGACGCGTGCGGATCGTCAACCTCGCAGCGGGGGCGTGAGCGCACGGGGTCCGCATCGAATGACCCCGTGGATCACCGAGGACGACGTCAGGGAAGGGTCGCGATCGAATCCGGCACCAGCCCCTGCTCCATGAGATAGGAGCGGAGGGAGTCTCCCAGCACGTTGTGGCGCTCGACCAGGATCTCGCATTCGTCGCGACTGGACCGGGCCTGCTCCCCGATGGTGTCCCACGCCGCCACCCGTGCGTTGAAGCGGTCGACCAGCTCCATGTAGACCGGGAAGCTGTCCCGAGGGATCCCCCGTGGATCGAGGGCCTCCAGCGCGTCGATGCGGGCCCGGAGCGAGTCGGTGCCTGCCAACCGGCGCTCCACGGCACGCTCGTCGAAGTCCATCGCCGCCATGCAGGTGTTCACCTCGAACCGGAGCTCCTGCAGGTCCTCGAACATGGACTCGATGCGCTCTCGTGGGGACGTGCCGGCGCTCAGCGCGGCGCGGAGGGCGACCGCGCCGGCGACCACAATGAGGACCAGGAGGGCCCCCGTCCTACGTGTCACGTTCCACCGTCCGGCACATGGGCCCGGAAGATATGATCCGGGGCGACGCCCGCCAGCGGCGGCCGCTGGGACGGAGGAGGCCGGACTGGCCTCGTGGGCCGAGAGAGCCGGGAGCGGTGTGACCGGGGGCCGGGCCCCTCTCTAGCTCACGAGATCGCCCCGAGCGGCCACCTCCACGCCCGGAAGGCCGAAGCGACTCAGGATCTCGTTCAGGGCAGGGACCACCTCCAGGATGACGCGGTCCAGCTCCTCCACGGTTTGCTGAAACTCCCGCTGCGTCCGCACCAGCCGCCTCTGTTGATCGTCCGTGGGACCCGTCATGGTGCCCTGCGTGGAGGGCCCGCCGTCGAACTCGCCGATCAGGCCCCGCCACCAGCCCCTGAGCTGCCCGTTCTGACGGACGATCGCATCGGCCGCCCCCCGGATCACGCCCCGGAGGGAATCCGCCACCGGGACGGCCTCGACCTCCGCGTCGCCGGTCCGGACCTCGAGCGAGTCCAGCGCGGCGTCGGCGCCGCGGGCCAGCAGATTTCCCTGAACCGCAGCATGGTATTCGCGGGCTTGTAGCTCGTAGAGCGCGACCGTGAACTGATACCGCCGACGCTGCTCTTCGTCCGAGAGGTCCAGCAGCGGATCGGCCCGCACCTCGACAGAGCGAGTCAGGGCGGCGTCTCCCGCTTGCACCTCGATCTCATAGGTGCCAGCCAGGACGAAGGGGCCGCGCGGGCCGACGTCCAGATTGGGGGGGTCGTAGACGCTGGTGTCCATGGGGAGCGGCTGCATCCTCAGGTCCCACGCCACCCGGTTGAAGCCCCGTCGGCCCGGTCCCTCCAGCGCCCGCACGAGGGTGCCGCCCGCGTCACGCACCCGGATCCACACACCGTCGTCGCGCGCCTCGGCCAAGTAGTAACTCACAATCGCCCCGTACTCCGGGTTGGGACCCCGGAAGGCGCCATGGCCCAGACGGGGCACGTCGTACGCGTACTGGAACTGCGTGGCAGGATTCACGGGTGAGACGAACAGACCCGAGCCCGCCGCCTCGGCGTCGAGCCCGAGCAGCACCCCGATGTTGTCGAGAATCCAGATGCTCCGGCCGTGCGTCCCGGCGATCAGATCGTTTTCGCGTGGGTGGATCTCGAGGTCGTGCACCGGAACCCTGGGCATGTTGTTGTTCAGCCGCGTCCAGCGTTCACCACGATCCAGCGACACGAACACACCTTCCTCGCTCCCCGCGAACAGGGCGTCGCCGTTCTCGGGATGCTCCCTCAGGACGTGAATCGATCCTTCGAGGCCGCGATCGAGCCGGCGCCAGGTGCGGCCCAGATCCTCCGTTACGAATACGTGCGGCCCATAGTCGTCGTCCCAGTGTCCGTCGAACGTGACGTAGCTCCGCCCCGCCCTCGCCGCGGAGGGCTCCACGTGGCTGACGAACATCCGGCGCGGAAGCTCCGGTACGTGCTGCCCGACCTCGGTCCAGGTCCCGCCCCCGTCCTGGCTCACCTGGACCAGCCCGTCATCGGTCCCCACCCAAAGCAAGCCCGGCGTCAGCGGCGACTCAGCGATCGTGGTGACGTGACCGTAGCCGGACACTCCGTCGTTCCGGGACAGCGTGGTGGAGTCCGTCCGCACACCCATGATGGGAAGGGTGTCCCGGTCGAGTTGGCGAGTCAGGTCGGGCGACGCCGTCCAGCTCATCCCGCGGTCGCGGCTTGTGAAGAGCCGATTGCCGCCCAGGTGGATCGTCCCGGGATCGTGGGGCGACAGGATGAACGGCGACGTCCAGTAGAACCGGTAGGTCTCGGCGGTGTCCGTGGGGAACGGCTTGATGACCTTGCGATCGCCAGTGCGGGGGTCGTGGCGGATGATGGCGCCCCCCTGCGAGCTCGTGTACACGTAGCGGCCGTCGGCCGGGTCGGCGGCCTGCACCATGCCGTCGCCGAAGTCCGAGACGATCCAGTGCTGATTCAGGATGCCCTTCACGCTCCGGGTTCGGCTGGGACCGTATACGGACTGATTGTCCTGAAGCCCCCCGTAGACGTTGTACGGGTCGGCCATGTCGTAGGCCACGTCGTAGAACTGCCCGATGGGCAGGTTGTTCACGATGCTCCAGCGACCGCCCCCGTCGAAGCTGAAGTAGAACCCGCCGTCGTTGCCGAGCAGCACGTGATCGGAGTCGGACGGGTCGATCCATAGCGTGTGGTTATCCACGTGGACGCCGATTCCATACGTGCCGGGCTGGTCGAACTCGAGCTGCTCGAACGTGCGACCCCCGTCCCGGGAGCGGTGCATGTACGTCCCGAGCACGTACACATGCTCCGAGTCGTTGGGGTCGATGAAGAGCTTCGAGTAGTACATGGGGCGGGGGTTCAGGTCGTTGACCTTCACCCAGGTCTCCCCGCGATCGGTCGAGCGGAACACGCCGCCGCCCTCAGCCTGCACGATCGCCATGACGATCCTCGGGTCGGTCCGGGCGACATCGACGCCGATCCGGCCCTTGTGGCCCTCCGGGAGGCCCTCGGTCAGCTCACGCCAAGTGCGTCCTCCGTCCACGCTCTTGTGCAGCCCACTACCGGGCCCACCACCGCTGAACCCGAACGCGCGGCGGCGGCGCTGGTAGGCCGCGGCGTAGAGAACGGCGGGATCGCTCGGATCCATGTCCAGGTCCACGAAGCCGGTGTGCTGGTCGACGTGGAGGACCTTCTCCCACGTGGCGCCGCCGTCCACCGTCTTGTAGAGCCCCCGCTGCTCGTTCGGGCCAAACAGGTGCCCGAGGGCGGCGACGTACACGACGTTCGGGTTGGTGGGATGGATCAGGATGCGCCCGACGTGCCGGGTGTCGGCGAGGCCGCGCGCCTCCCAGGTGAGGCCACCGTCGGTCGAACGATAGACCCCTTCGCCCCAGGGCGAGCTGTTGCGGTTGTTGGCCTCGCCGGTGCCCACCCAGACGTGGTCCGGATGGGACCGCGACACCGCGATGTCCCCGACCGACAGGTTGGCTTGCGCGTCGAAGACGGCGGTCCAGGTCGTGCCGTGATTGACCGACTTGAACACACCGCCCGACGCGGTGCCCAGGTAGATGGTCGCTGGCCGCGAAGGGAGGGCCTCGATGTCGGTGACCCGGCCGCCCTGGCTGGCCGGCCCGATCTCCCGCCACTCGAGGGCAGCGAGCTGGTCGGCGTCGAGCGGAATCGCTTGCGGGGCGGCCGCGGTCGCGGCGGTCGCCACCATTGCCGTCGCGCCGGCGATAGCGGCGAGCCAGCGCAGCGGACACGACACGTCGAATCGGACCATCCTGCCTCCTCTGGTGGGGAAACGGCGAAGATACCACCCGGATCCCGCGCACGCGTGACGAACGCCGGAGTTCCCGGTATCCATCCACAGGAGGGCACAACGTCTCACAGTGCAGGAGGAACACATGGCGAAGAACCTCACGCGACGCGGATTCGTACACGGCGGGCTGGGACTGGGCCTCGGGTCCATGGGGCTGGCGAGCCTGCCGATCGGCACGCGCCTTCGCGCCCAGACGGTGGAGCTCCCTCTGGTCATCACGAGCCACGCTAACGCCACGGGTCGGGAGGCGATGCGCCAGTCCTGGGAGATTCTCGCGGGCGGCGGCTCCGCTCTCGACGCCGTGGAGCGCGGCGCCAACGTGATCGAAGTGGACCCGGAGGACTTCAGTGTCGGCATGGCCGGACTGCCAAACGAGCATGGGGTGGTACAGCTCGATGCGTCGATCATGGACGGGCGGACGTACAGCGCCGGCTCGGTGGCGTCTCTAGAGAAAATCGTGACGCCGAGCTCCGTGGCCCGCCTGGTCATGGAGCGAACCGATCACGTGATGCTTGTCGGTCCGGGTGCTCTCGACTTCGCCAAGTCGTTCGGGTTCGAGGAGGTCGAGCTGCTCACGCCCGAGGCCCGGGAGATCTGGCTCCGCTGGCGCGAGCACCACTCGGACCAGGATGATTGGGGGCCGCCCGACCATTTGCGGGGCAGGGCCGAAGGCCTCGACCGGGACGCCGCGCGCGACGCGGGCCCGCTCGGACTGGACCTGACCGGGTCCATCGAGCACCACTATGGGACCACCAACGTGCTCGCGGTGGACGCGAGCGGTGACGTGGCCGGGATCACGACCACGAGCGGCCTGTCCTGGAAGGTGAACGGCCGGGTGGGCGACTCGCCCATCATCGGCGCCGGCCTGTACGTGGACAACTCCGTCGGGGCCGCGGGCGCCACCGGTCGGGGGGAGGACGTCATCAAGTCCTGTGCGTCCCACTACATCGTCATGCGGATGCGTGAGGGCCGCTCGCCCCAGGAGGCCTGTGAGGACGCGATCGAGATGATCGTGGGCCGCTACCGCGCCGTGGGTCTCGACTTCGTGCCGGAGGAGAAGTTCGTGGCGATCAACAAGGCAGGGGAGTATGGATGCGCCTGGATGGGAATCGACGGAGTGCCCAGCATGACCGTGCGTACGCCCGCGTCGCTGGACGTGTTCGAGGGTACCTCACTCTACGGCCCCGCTTGAACATGGAGGAGAGGGTGGAAGGGATGGTGGCGCAGGACGACGTGCGGGCCCCCGAGTCGACGACCGCTCGGGCGATCACCGGTCGGCGCGCGGCCGTGCGGTTCGCAGTGCTGCGGTTCGCGGTTCTGCGTTCCTCGGCGCTGCGTTCTCCGGCCCTGCGTTCCTCGGCTCTGCGCTCTCTGGGT
>JAHEKN010000222.1 GCA_024638305.1 Gemmatimonadota bacterium
CAGCGGTGTCACACGGGCCTCGTTCCAGTGGCCGGGGTTCGGGGTCCAGAGCGGATTGGCCTCACGCACGAGATCCTGAACCCTCAGGACCTCCTGACGAACCGCCTCCGGGGTCGCCCCTTCGACGAGCCGCGCCAGCACCGAGTGGTTGCCGGCACCCCACAGGACGCCAGGGTTGGACTCGTCCACCACGGCCGGGCGCCAAAGGTCGTTGTGTGCGGAAGGAAGGTCGAATCCGGGCGGGAGCACGCCCACGATTTCGTAGGCCTCCCCGTCCAGGACGAGCGGCCTACCCACGACGTCTACCGCACCACCGAAGCGGGAGCGCCAAAACGAATCGCCCAATAGCACCACGGCGCCCTGTCCCGGCGCGGCCTCCTCGGGCACGAAGAGCCTTCCGTGCGCGGGGGCCAAGCGCAGCGCCTGCAGGTATTCCGGCGAAACGGACGCCACCGAGACCCGCTCCGCCGGCCGGTCGTCGGTCTCGAGCGTCATCCCGAACGCGTTCTGAGCGCCCCCCATCCTCTCCACGGTCTTCATCTCGCGCTTCAAGATCTCGAGCGACCCCAGACTCGTGAACCAGCCGTCCAGCACCACCACGAGCCGATCGGACTCGGGATAGGGGAGAGGACGCAGCAGCGCCCGATCCACGATCCCCACGATCACCGCGGTGGCCCCGATGCCGAGGCCGAGGGTCAGGATGGCCACGCTGGCGAAGCCGGGGGCGCGCCGGAGCCCCCGGACGGCGAAGCGAAACTGCCGGAGGGCTTCGCCGCACGTCCCCAGGGTGCGCGCGAACCCACCCCGCAGGCGCTCCGCGGGACCGGTGCGGGCCAGGTGGAGCACCTCGGACCGATACCAGCGGGACGCCGACTTCTCGCCATCGGCGGACGCGCGCCGAAGGTATAGGCGATCGAGCTCGTCGAGGAGGACATCTCGATCTTCCGGCGGAAGGACCCAACCCAGGACCCTCCGCCATGCCGCCGGCGGACGGCTCATCGGCCCTGCTCCGGAGTGAGGTCGAGTCCGTTCCAGAGCGCGTGGTAGGCATCGCGCGCCTGGCGGAGCTTCTCGAGCCCCGCCGGGGTCACCGAGAAGCAGCGGCGATCCCGGCCCCCATCCTCGCCGGGGGTGCGGAGCTCAGACCGGACCAGGCCCTTTTCCTCCAGACGGCGCAGGACCACGTACACGGACGCGACCGTGGTACGGCGGCCCGTGCGGCGCTCGAGCTCCTCGACGATCGGAGCCGTGTAGCTGTTCTCGTCCAGTCCGAGCAGGGCCAGCATGGCCTGGTGCTCGAGGTCACCGAGTCCGTCGCGTCCCATCCGGTCGTTCTCCTCCGCCCGAGGTCGATTCTGACAAAGTCAGGAACAATGATATTGACAAAGTCAGAAACGAGGAAGGGGGGGGTGGGAGTCTGCTCCCCGTGTGGCGTTGCCTAGTCGTGCGGCCGGTACGCCTCGCGATCGCTCAGCTCGAGCCTGGGTCCGCCGAGCAGATCCACGCAGTCGGGGACCGCGAGGATCACCGCGTCCAGGCACTCGTCGATGGCCTTGGGGCTCCCGGGCAGGTTGATGATCAGAGCGCCTCCCCGAATCCCCGCCGCCTGCCGGGAGAGGACCGCGGTGGGAACCTTGGTGCGCGAGACGGCGCGCATGGCCTCACCGAACCCGGGGAGTACCTTGTCCACCACGTCCAGCGTTGCGTCCACGGTGACGTCCCGCTTGGAGGGGCCGGTCCCACCCGTGGTCACCACCAGGCAGCAGCCGCGCTCGTCCGCCAGCTCCCGAAGCGTGTCGGCCACGGCGGCGCGGTCGTCGGACACGAGGCGGTACTCGAAGTCCAGCGCTGACGAGAAGGCTTGCTCGAGGTAGGACTGCACCGCCGGGCCGCCCCGGTCCTCGTACTCCCCCCGGCTGGCCCGGTCGGAAACCACGACCACGCCAAAACGCGCGGCTCCGTCCGAGGACGCGCCGCTAGCTGGGCCAGTGCTCATGTGAGGCGGGTGGGACCGGTGATCACCGGTCCCACGTCAGAGAAGGTCCTGGAGGGTCTTCCCGTGCTTCCTGAGGGTCGCGTTCAGGCCGATCTTGTCGATCTGGCGCAGCGCCCGCGCCGATACCTTGATCCGGATCGACCGTCCCAGCTCGGGGACGTAGAGACGCTTCCGGTGGAGATTGGGAAGCTGCCGGCGCTTGGTCTTGTTGTGCGCGTGCGAGACGTTGTTGGCCGCGTTCGGACGCTTGCCGGTGATGTCGCATCGGTTTGCCATCGGAGTCTCCGGCCTACTTGGTCTCTTTGTAGACGACGTGCTTACGCACCACAGGATCGTACTTCTTCATCTCGATCCGCTCCGGAGTGTTGATCCGGCTCTTGGTGGTCACGTACTGGTGCGGGCTCTCAGTGCTGCGGAGCTTGATTTTGATCCGGTTTCCAGCTTTTCTCGCCATCCTCGAGCCTCCTTACTCTACCTCTGCGAGGTCCTCGGCCGGATCAACCTCGCCGGCCTCCAACTTTCTCTTGTACTCGATGCAGTAGCGGGCATGCGGCACCGCGTCCAACCGCTCGAAGGCGATCGGCTCGCGAGTGGCCTGGCAGAGGCCGAACTTCTCCGGGTGCGCATAGAGACGCCTGAGCGCACCCTCGATGCGATACAGGTACCGCCCTTCCTTGGTCGCGAACACTGCCTGCTTCTCGCGCTCCATGGCCTCCGTGCCCTGATCCGCCATGTGGTCGGAGTAGAACTGGAGGTCGGAATCGCTCGCGTCACGACCGAGTCGCGACCCGTCGTCCCAGACCCCCAGGTTCTTGAGCGCCCGGGCCCGCTCTTCCATCAGGCGCTTCTCGAGGTGCGCGAGCTGCTTCTTCGTAAGAGCCATATTCCAACCCCGAATCTATCGTCACGCCGACGAATCGCTGGCTCGAAGGCCGCCCGTTTCGCGGATGCAGCAGAGACCATTTAATCTGGAGAATTCGGCCCCCACGTCAACGGATCGCCCCCCCAGCGGTCGGGAGTAACCGACGAGCGGACCCGGCAGCGCGCGGAGATCGCGAGCGTTCGCTAACGCCTAGCTGATCGGCCGGAGTGAGCGGAAGATCGCGGGCGCGAACTCCCGCAGATGCCGCTCCTTGTCGATGTAGGGCACCCCCTGCGTCATCCAGCCCGGTGCCGGCTCCCCTCGTAGGTGATGGCCGAAAAACTGGCCAAGTCGGTACTGGAAGTCGATCCGGTTCTGGAGCTTCCGCAGGCCGTGTCCCTCGTCCGGGTAGGAGAGCCAGATGATGGGCTTCTCCAGGAAGCGGAGCGCGTTGTACCACTCGAGTCCCTGCTCCCAGTTCACCGTCGGGTCCTCTTCTCCGTGGAGGTAGAGGACGGGCGTGTTCATGTTCTCGACCCCCGAGATGGGCGACTGCTCCCAGTACAGGTCGAAGTCTTCGTACGGGTTGGTGGCGTAGCGGCCCTGCCCGTAGATGTCATAGCTGTGGTTGTTCTGGCCGCTCCCGACGAACAGTTGGTTGAACTCGCTCACCAGGTTGATGGGAGCGGCGCCGTGGGCCACCGCGGCGAACATGTTCGAACGCGTGGCGATGTAGGCGCCGCCGCCGCCGCTGTACGAGTGTCCACTGAGGCCGACCGCTTCAGGGTCCGCGTACCCCAGCTCGATCACCTTCCGCACGGCGGCCTCGACGGACTCCAGCATGTCCGAATGCGAGCTGCCGATGCGGAAATGGACGTCGGGCTGCATGACCAGGTATCCGTTGCTCACGTAGCCCGCGAAGTTGGGCGAGTGCCGGTACTGGGGGCTGGGATAGAGGTGCAGGTCCTGTGAGTACTTCTCGTAGAAGCGGACCAGCATCGGGAGCGTCTCGCCCGCCTGGTAGCCGTCGGGAATGGCCAGGGTGCCCTGGAGCGGCACGCCGTCGTCGTTGGTGTAGTCGAACAGGACGCGGCTGCCCCATAGGAACTCGGCCTGCTGGGGGTTGGCGTCCGTCACCCGCTCCCGCTCCGAGAAATCGCCTTCGCTCACCCATAGGTCCGGAAAGTCCCGGAAGGTCTGAACGGTGAACAGGTAACGCTCCGCGTCGGCGGCCTTGTCGGGAGTCGAGAACCGGCGGTCCTCCCAGGTCAGCTCCGTGAGTCGACCGTCATCGAGCTCGAAGAACCCCTGGCGCTTGGTCCACTCTCCGTAGGCCTCGATCAGGAGCGGCTCGTCCAGATCGATCGTACGGGCCTCGGGGTCCGTCCGGATGTAGCGCAGGCGGACCTCGTCCTCCGCGCCCCTGCCCGCCGTCAGGTTGGACGCGATGCCCCCGTCGAGCGGCTGGAGCCAGATGTCGTAGCGGTCGTACAGCAGGACGGCCTCCCCGTCTCCCGACCAGCCGGCGACCCCGTGCGGGGGCTTCTCTCCGAATCGATCGTACTCCCGGTCCGTGAAGTCGACCGGGGCGGTCGCGGTCAGGTTCACGTGACGGTCGTCCGCGATGGAATAGTCCCAGACGTGGCCGTCCTTCCAGTACAGATAGTGTTGCCCGTCCGGTGAGAGGCCGAGCGTCCTCAGGTGGGCCTCGAGCACCGTCGTCCGCTCTCCGGTCCGCGTGTTCACGCGATAGTAGTCGGCGATTCGGGGCTTCCAGTCGGACACGTACTCGCTGTCGTCGCGACCGATGGCCCAGCGGCCGGTGGTGGCGACCTCCACGCTCGACATGCGCTCGTCCGCGAGGGGGACCACCCGTCCGTCGGCGACGTGGGCGGCGACGACGTACGTGCGATCACGGTCGCGTTCGGCCTGCACCTGCTGCACGGATTGGATGCGGTCGTCCTGCCAGTGCCAGATGTTCACGTCGGCGAGAGGCAGGTCCTCGTCCGACCAGTCCTCCAGCTCGTCAACCTGCGGCTTGGCGCCGAGGAAGACGATGGTCGCGTCGTCGTTCCACACGACCGTGCCCTTCTCGCTCAGCACCCAGTCCTCCGGAAGCCGGTCCGCCTGCGTGAAAACGGTCGGCGTCACCCGCCCACCGATGTCCCGGTAGGTGAGGAGCGTGTTGTCGCGCTCTACCTTCCCCTCGGGCGGCGTTCCCCGCAGGACGGCCAGCGCGCTTCCCTCCTCCGACCATGCGAGCCGCGCATAGCGCTCCTTGGCGTTGTCGAGCGCCCGGCGCGATCCGGTGCGCAGATCCAGCAGATAGACGCCGTTCCCGTCGCGGCCCTCGGCATCGATCGTGTACGCCAGGTGGGTTCCGCCCGAGTTGAACTCCGCCTGGTCCACGCTGCCGATCAGTTCCTCGAACCCCTCGCTGAGGTT
>JAHEKN010000223.1 GCA_024638305.1 Gemmatimonadota bacterium
CGGTGCAGCGGCAGAGGTTGCCCTCCAGCCACTCGCGCACCTCGTGGTCGCTCGCGCTCGCGTTCCGCCCGGCGAGCTCCAGCGCGCTCATCACCATGCCCGGAGTGCAGAACCCGCACTGGAGACCGTGATGCTCGCGGAAGGCGGCCTGCATGGGGTGGAGGCCGTTGCCGCCGGATACGCCTTCGATGGTGGTCACTGCCGAGCCTTGGGCTTCAACGGCCAGCATGGTGCAACTCTTCACCGACTTCCCGTTTACGTGGACGACGCAGGCGCCGCACTGGCTGGTGTCGCACCCCACGTGGGTCCCCGTCAGACGGAGGCGCTCACGGAGGAACTCGACCAGCAGGGTGCGCGCCTCGGTCTCGGCAGTGACGGCCGTTCCGTTGACCGTCATGGACACCGGTGGCATGGAACCTCCTCGGGGGCGAATGGATCAATCGACCCGGGAGGCGAGGGGAGTGGCCCCCCGGCCTCGACCCGGGGGATGACAGAGTGCGCGGCGCCGCACCTGGGGTCAAGCCGATCCCTACGGTGAGTCGGAACCCCCCGACCGGCCGGCCATGACCGACGTGTTCTCCGCGATCCTGAACAGGACGAGGATGATTTCGAGGTACACCCGCAGACCCAGCACGCAGAGGATGAACATCAGGGGCATGACCACCAGCGAGAACAATGCGGTCAGCCCGCCCTCCATCAGCATCGCCACCCCGATGAACAGCGTGTAGGCGCCGGCAATCACCAGTCCGAGGATGAACAGGATCTTCACCAGGCGGATCGTGACGAACTCACTGAACGAGAGGTCGAACAGGCTCTCGAAGAGTCCCTTCTCCATGCGTATCTCCTTGGGAGAGGATTGAGTGGGGATGGTTGGGCGCTCGGGTCAGCCGAACGCGGGCGGCGGTCGGAGCGCCAGAACCCCCAGGGTGACGAGCGCGGGGATACTCGCAATCAGAAACGCGACCTCCGGCAGCCGGGCTCCGGCCGTGGTGACGTCGTCGAGCGCCAGAAGGTCCAGGATCACCAGGGCCAGCAGCCCTACCACGCATCCCCCACGTCGGACGGTCATCGTCGCTCCAGCTCCACGGGTCGTCCGCCCTCTCGGGCCGACGCGTACAACGCTTCGATAGCTCGCATGTTACGCGCGGCTTCCATCGCCGGGTAGCGAAGTGAGCCCCTGCCGAGCACCACATCCCCGAAGTGCTCGACCATCAGCCGATACTCGTCGTCGCCGGCCACCACGTGGTCGATGGGGTCCGTGCGTCCGTGACGCTCGTAGAGCACGGTGTCCGCCATCCCGGGCAGAAACGCGGCCGGGACCAGGAGCGAACCGTCCGATCCCGCCAGCTCGTACCATTCGCGCCGCTCCAGGGACAACGAGCAGTCGAACTGAGCAATCGTCCCGCCCTCGAAGAGGAGCGTGCCGACGAGCCGGCGGTCCACGCCCGTGTCGGCCCAGTCCGCGAAGGCCTGCGCTTCCACGGGCTCGGCTCCCGCAATGGTGCGGCTCACGTTGACGCAGTAGCAGCCCACGTCCATGAGCGCGCCCCCGCCGAGATCTGCGCTCCAACGAATGTTGTCGGGGCGCGTGAGCCGGAACGTGAACGTGGAGCGGATGGTCTCCACGTCGCCCAGGGCGCCCGAGCCCACGATCTCGAGGGCCTTCGCGGTCTGCGGGTGGAAGCGGTACATGAACGCCTCCATCAGATGCACTCCGGACGCCTCCGCCACCGCGCTCATCTCCTCGCACTCCGCTTGGGTCAGCCCAAGTGGCTTCTCGCACAGCACGTGCTTCCCGCGCTCCAGCGCACGGATCGTCCACTCGCAGTGCAGGCTGTTCGGAAGGGGGATGTAGAGCGCGTCGACACCCTCGTCCTCGATGAGGGCCTCGTAGCTTCCGAGGTGTCGTGGAATGCCCCATTGCTCGGCGAACGCCTTGGCCCGCTCCCCGTCCCGGCTCGCCACGGCGACCAGCTCACCGTTGGTCGAGGCCTGGATCGCCGGGTTCACCGCCGCGCGCCCGATGTTGGCCGTGCTGAGCACGCCCCAGCGCACCTTCCGCTCGGTCATTCCTGGTCTCCGTGTGTGATGTCGGGTCCGTCTCCGCGATCGGTCATCAGGGAGCCGATCCTCTCCGTATGATGGCAGGCCGTCAGGTGGGGCGCTTCCACGCTCCCAACGTCCCGCAACTCCGGATCCTCGCGCCGGCAGAGGGCAGTCGCGAGGGGACAGCGTGGATGGAAGCGGCACCCGGGCGGCGGGTCGGCAGGATCGGGCACGTCGCCCGGCAGGATCAACCGGCGCCTTCCCGACTCCCTTTCCGGGTCGGGGACCGGCACGGCGGACAGGAGCGCGACGGTGTACGGGTGGCGGGCGTCGGCAAAGACGGCTTCGGTGCCACCCAACTCCACGATCCGGCCCGCGTACATGACGGCCACCCGATCGCTCAGATGCCGTACGATGGATAGGTCGTGGGCGATGAACAGGTAGGTGAGCCCGAGCCGATCCTTCAGGTCCGCCAGGAGGTTGACGACCTGCGCCTGGATGGACACGTCCAGGGCGGCGATGGGCTCGTCGGCCACGATGAATCGCGGACTCGTGGCGAGCGCACGGGCAATCCCGATCCGCTGCCGTTGGCCGCCGGAAAACGCGTGGGGGTAGCGCTCGGCGTGGTAGGGCTCCAAGCCAACGAGCTCGAGGAGCTCGCGCACGCGCTCCCGGCGTGCGTCCCTGTCGCCCCAGCCCTGCACGTCCAGCGGCTCCGCCACGATGCTCGCCACCGAGAGTCGTGGGTCGAGCGACGCATGGGGGTCCTGGAAAATCATCTGCATATCGCGCCGGGTTCGGCGGAGGGCATCCGCCCGCAGCGCGCGCAGATCGACTCCGTCGAACACGATCTGTCCAGCCGTCGGCTCCTCGAGCCGGAGGATCGCACGCCCCGTGGTCGACTTGCCGCAGCCGCTCTCCCCGACCAGGCCGAGGGCCTCGCCCTCGCGGATCGTGAAGCTCACGCCATCGACGGCGCGCAGCGAGCCCACCGTGCGCCGCAGCAGCCCGCGGCGCACCGGGAAATGCTTGCGGAGGTCGCGGACCTCGAGCAGAGGCGCGGAGCCCGGCTCCCGGGTTTCGCGGCCGCCGGGGAAGTCGGTGGTTGGGGCTGTTCCGTCCGTCACGGTCGGGGCTCCCGAGCCAGGGCCGCTCCTTCCAGCTCCCGCCACCGCCAACAGGCGCTCGCCCGGCCCCCGTCCGCTTCCTGGAGCGGCGGCCGTTCGGCCCAGCACCGGTCCAGCGCGTGTGGACAGCGTGGCGCGAAAGCACAGTGCTTGGGCGCGGACCGAAGATCCGGCGGGCGACCGTCGATGGTCCTGAGCCGCCCGCCTCGCGTGTCGTTCCACGCGGGGACCGCCTGCAGCAGTCCCTTCGTGTAGGGGTGGAGCGGCCGCTCGAACAGGTCGCGGACCGCCGCACGCTCCACAATCCGCCCGGCGTACATGACGAGCACCGTGTCCACGAGACCGGCGACCAGGC
The DNA here is from genome assembly GCA_024638305.1 of Gemmatimonadota bacterium. Classification (GTDB taxonomy): domain Bacteria; phylum Gemmatimonadota; class Gemmatimonadetes; order Longimicrobiales; family Gaopeijiaceae; genus JAHEKN01. Next base: position 3,529 of record JAHEKN010000223.1, read on the forward strand.
CGAGGTCGTGCGTGATCCAGAGGACCGCCATGCCGAGTCGCTGTCGCAGCGACCCGATGAGCTCAACGACCTGCGCCTGGATGGTGACGTCCAGAGCGGTCGTGGGCTCGTCCGCGATCAGGACGCGGGGCCCCAGCGCGAGCGCCATGGCAATCATGATCCGCTGGCGCTGACCTCCCGAGAACTGGTGCGGATACTCCGAGAGGCGGCCGCGGGCGTTGGGGATCCCAACCAGGTCCAGGAGCTCCACGGACCGGCCACGCGCCTCCGCCCGCGAGGCTCCCGCATGGTGGAGAACCGCCTCCCCGAGCTGACGCCCCACCGTGAGCACGGGGTTGAGGGAAGTCACGGGGTCCTGGAAGATCATTGCGATCTCCTTTCCCCGGACCCTCGCAAGCTCGCGGGGCCGGAGTGCGAGCAGGTCGCGGCCATCCAGAAGTGCCCGCCCGCGGCACTCGGCGCCGGCGGTGCGCACCAGAAGCCCCATGATCGAGAGTGCGGTCACGGACTTCCCCGATCCGCTCTCGCCCACGATGGCCATGGACTCGCCCTCGGTCAGCGAGAACGAAACGCCGTTCACGGCGTGCACGACCCCCTGCTCGGTGTGGAACCGCGTCATCAGGTCCACCACCTCGAGGACGGGACGAGCCCGGCGCGGCGACGTCATCGCTTTCTGACCTTGGGATCGAGCGCGTCGTGCAGACCGTCTCCCACGAAGTTGACCGCCAACACCACGAGCAGGATGGCCACGCCTGGAAACACCGTCAGCCACGGCTTGGTCGCCATGGTGGCCTGCGAGTCCATCAGCATGTTCCCCCAGGTGGGAATGGGCGGCTGAATCCCGAGCCCGAGGAAGCTCAATGACGACTCGATCACGATGGCGTTCCCGACTGCGAGGGTGGCGCCCACGATGATCGGACCCACCGCGTTCGGGAGGATGTGGCGAACGATCAGGTGCCGGTTGGTCGCCCCGAGGCTCCGCGCCGCCAGCACGAACTCCTGTTCCTTGAGCGAGAGGACTTCCGAGCGCACCACGCGCGCCGTGGCCATCCAGCTCAGGAGTCCGATGATCACGACCATGGCCACCACCGCCGCCTGCGTGTAGGCGCTCAGCACGATCAGCAGCGGCAGCGTGGGAATCGAATAGGCCATGTCCGTGAAGCGCATGAGCACGTTGTCCGTCCAGCGCCCGTAGAAGCCAGCCACCGCTCCGACGAGCGCACCCATCGCCGTCCCCAGCACGGCGGAGAGCAGCCCGATGGTGAGGGACACGCGCCCGCCGTAGAGCATGCGGGTGAACAGGTCGCGCCCGAGGTCGTCGGTGCCCATCGGGTGATCCCACGAGGGTGCTTGCCGGATGCTCCCGAGGTCGATGGCGTCGAACTCGTAGGGGGCGATCAGGGGGGCCGCCATGCAGAGCGCGGTGACCACCACGAATCCGACGGCGGACGCCATCGCGACGCGGTGGCGCTTGAGGTGTCGCCAGACGAGGGCGCGGGGTGAGAGCGCCGGAGCCCGAGGCCCGCTCGAGCCTCCCGCCGCCCCCGAACGCGGCGAACGCGGCGAACGCGGTCCGTCGGGCGCGGTCCCGGGAGCCACCGCCTCACTCATAGCGGATCCGGGGATCGAGCAACCCGTAGAGCACGTCCGCCACCAGGTTGAAGACCAGGACCAT
>JAHEKN010000054.1 GCA_024638305.1 Gemmatimonadota bacterium
GGTAGCGGGTGCGCCACGCCTGTAGCGCGTCCTTGGTCGCAGCCGCCGACAGGGCGGCCTCCGCCTCTTCGCGGAGCTGGTCGAGTCGTTCGAACATGTCTTGTCGGAAACCCGGGGGCCGCGCGCACGGGCACGCGAAGAGGGTGGAATGTCGCAGCGACCTGGACAAACCTCAAACCCGGTCAGTCGGGGGGTGGCGTAGCCTGGCCGCCCCGCCCCTGGTCCCCTAGGCTTCCCCTTGCGGACCGAGCGATCTCATTCCCGGAGGATGCCATGCCCGCGCCCACCCGTCGGCCGGCCCGTGCGATCAAGGTCGGGGGTCTCCTGGTGGCGGTCCTCGCCGTGCTGGCCTTCACGGTGGACTCGGGTCCGGTGGACCTGGGCCCGGTGGGCCCGGCCACGAGGCCGGTGGCGGCGACCAACGTCTCCGGCCAGACAGCCTCCGTGTCGGCGGACGCCTTCACGGATGCCATCCGCGCCTTCGCGGACGAAGTGGCGGCCGACGTGGAGGCGGACGGGGTCGGTGGGATCACCGCCGGCGTGTTCCAGGGCCCCCACGTTCTCTGGGCGCAGGGGTTCGGCCACGCCGACCGGGAGGCGGGGATTCCCGCCGGTGTCGGGACCATCTACCGCACCGGGTCCATCTCGAAGACGTTCACGGCGTTGCTCCTGGCGCTCCTGGTGCAGGACGGCGTGATCGGCCTCGACGATCCGGTGTCCCGCGCCCTTCCCGAGGTGGAGCGCGTGGCGGAGCGGCCAGCCGGCGCGCCGGCGATCACGTACCGACAGCTCGCCAGCCACACGGCGGGCTGGACGCGCGAGCCGTCGGATCCGCAGATGGTGGTGGGTCCGATCGAGCGCTGGGAAAATCGGGTCCTGGAGTCGATCCCGCTCACGAGCTACTACGCTGGGCCCGGAGCGTCCTACCGGTACTCGAACATCGGCTTCGGTGTGCTCGGCCTCGCGGTCTCTCGCGCCGCTGGCCGCCCGTTCATGGACCTGGTGACGGACCACGTCATCGAACCGCTCGGGCTGGAGGGGACCACGTTCGTGACGAACGAGCGGCTCGAGCGGCGGCTGGCCAAGGGCTACGCGAACGGGCGGGATGGCGCGGTCGACACCCAGCAGCCCGCGCGCGAGCACGCGGGCCGCGGGTACAAGGTTCCCAACGGCGGCGTGTATTCCACCGTGGAGGATCTGGCCCGCTTCGCGGCGGCCATCTCCGGCCACGGCGCGCCCGCCATTCTGGGCGAGCGCATGCGGGGCGAGATGGTGACCGTGCAGACGCCGGAGGACCCGAACGACGGCTACGGGCTCGGCCTCTCGATCCGCGTCACCGAAGACGGGCACACCCTGGCCGGCCACGGCGGATCAGTCGCCGGCTACAACGCATCGCTGGTATTCGACGTGGAGTCGGGCCTGGGCGTGGTGCTTCTGCGCAACTACAACAGCGGCCGGACCAACCTCGGGCAGGCGGGAAACGGCCTGCTGCGGGCGCTGCTGACGGCGCGAACGGACGCGCCCTGATGGTGCCCTTGCCGTGAAGCCCCGCCTTCGGCCGCTCCTCCCGGCGGACTGGCCCGCCGTGGCCGCCATCTTCGGGGAGGGCATTGCGACCGGGCACGCCACCTTCGAGACCGAGCCGCCCTCCTGGGAGGAGTGGGATCGGGGTCACCTGAAGACCTGCCGGGTCGTTGCCGTAGAAGGGGAGGGTGGGGAAGAGGCGGTGCTCGGGTGGGCCGCCCTGTCTCCGGTGTCTTCCCGATGCGTCTACGGAGGAGTCGGCGAGGTGAGCGTCTACGTAGCGGAGCTGGCGCGGGGCCGCGGCATCGGCCGCGCGCTCCTGGAAGCGCTGGTGGACGAGTCCGAGGCCAACGGGCTCTGGACCCTCCAGGCCGGCATCTTTCCGGAGAACGTGGCCAGCGTCCACGTGCACGAGCGCTGTGGATTCCGCACGGTCGGCGTGCGCGAGCGGGTGGGCCAGCTCGGCGGACGTTGGCGGGACACCGTGCTCATGGAGCGCCGCTCCCGGGTGGTCGGGTGCTGAGCCGCCTGCCCTGGAGCACACCGCTCCTGTTGCTCGTGGTGGTCGTTGCGGCCTGGCAGTACCCGAGCCTGCCGGACATCGTGGTGTCGCACTGGGGTTTCGACGGTCCGGACGGATGGGCTCCCAAGCGCCAGTTCGTTCCCGTCGTCGTTGGAGCCGCGCTCGGTCTGCACCTGCTGCTGGGGTGGCTTTCCGGGGCCAATTGGGCCGCCCGGTACAGCAACTTTCCCAACAAGTCGTACTGGCTGGCGCCCGAGCGGGCTGCGTCCACCTGGGAACGGATGGCTGGGTACGTGGATGCTACGTTGGCGCTGATGCACGTGCTGATGCTCACGGTGCTCCACCTGTCGGCACAAATGAGCGGCGCGCCCGTGCTGGTGCCGATCCCGCTCGCCGCCGCGCACGCGATCTTCCTCACGGCGATCGTGCTCTGTTGCGTCGTGCTTCCGGTCTGGTTCCTCCTCGGCTTCCGGCTGCCCGCCGCAGAGCGTCGCCGGCGCCGGCGCGGATAGGCTCCTCCGCGTCGATCGCCCGCGGGTTCCAAGTCCCCGTTCGGGGGAGGCCGTCTGGCGCTAAGGCGTCGTGCTCACGTCGTAGCGGGTCACGAAGTGCATGAACCGGGACACCTCCACCATGTCGCGCCCCATGAAGCGGACCGTGTGCGAGTCCACCCGCTCCACGATGGGGAGCAGGGCCAGAATCTCGGCCGGCATGTAGTTCTTGAAGCTGACGTCGACCTCGATGGGGCCGTCCGGCAGGCGAAGCGGCTCGAAATCGTCGATTCGCCGGATCGCGGTGCGCACCTTCTCTCCGATCAGCCGGTACGATTCCTCGGGCATGACGGTGCGCGCCGAGTGGAAGCCGTAGTTCCACTTCACCACCGCGCCCTCGATGGCCCCCACGTACTCCTGCACCTCGGCGACCGCCGCGTCGTCCCCCGACACCATGATGATCGGGACCCCGAAGTGCCCGGCGATCAGCGCATTGATGCCGCCCTCGCTCATCGGGTGGCCGTTGATCTTCACGGACGTCAAGCTGGCGCTCGACATCGTGTGAGCACGCACCCCTTGCGAGTTCGAGGTGCTGGCGTGGTACCCGATGAAGATCGCGCCGTCGAACCCCTCCTCCACCCCCTGCATCATCATCAACGGGCGGGGCCACGACCGCACCAACTGGATGTCGCTCGGCAGCCGCTCGATGAGCAGGTTCTCGCCGTTGCCGTGGGAGTCGGCGACCAGGATGCGGGTTGCCCCGGCGGCGCGCGCGGCGTCGATGGCGGCGTTGACCTCGGCCGTCATGAACTCCCGAAAGCGGCCGTACTCGAAGCCGCCGGGCCCGAGCTGGTCGCCCGTCACCACGCCCACCACGCCTTCCATGTCGGCCGAGATGAAGATGCTCAGGCCCTCCTGAGCGCCAACCGCGGCGGTCGTGGCGGCCGTACTCACAGCAACTGTAGCGATCGCCAAGATACTTCTGAATAGTGATTTGCTCATTGTGGTCTCACTCGGTACTGGAAGTTGAGAGCGCGTCGGCGAAGCGCCGCACCACCGCTGCGGCGGGCTCCACCCCGGTGATGCCGGCCACGCTCTTGCCGGCCTGCCAGAACTCCTTGGTGCCCTTGGGGTCGAGCGAAGCTTTCTTGAGGCGGATCGCCGACCGGACTGCGTAGACCATCCGCATCCACTGCTTCCGTCGCCGCCCCCTCAGCATCCACCGTGCGAATCGCCCGGCTCGGAGGCCCATCTTCTCGATGTAGGGCGTCCGGATGACGGCCAGTGGGACACCGGTGATGCGCTCGCTCAGCACGATGTCGTCTTCGCCTGAGGAGACGATTGCCTGCTTGTAGGGCTCGCTCGCGCTGCATTCCTCGGTGGCGATGAACCGCGTGCCCAACTGACAGCCCGCGTACCCGAGCCTCAGGGCCTCCGCGAACTCCGCCGGAGTGCCGATGCCGCCCGCACAGACCACGGGCACGCCAAGGTCGCCGACGTCGTCCAGCAGCGCCTCCTTGCTCAGGGGTCCCGCGTGACCGCCAGCGCGGTCGTTCACCCCGATCAGGCCGTGCACCCCGCTCTCGAGGCCCTTGAGCGCCCATTTGCGCTCCGTGACGTCGTGGTAGACCACGCCACCGTGGGGCTCGACCCGGTCCACGACCCAGCGGGGCTTACCCAGGGACGTGACGAAGAAGCGTACGCCCTCCTCCAGGGCGATCTCCACCCATTCGATCATGCGCTCGTGGTAGCGGGCGGACGACTTCTCGATCAGGGCGTTCATCCCGACAGGGCGGCCGCCGGCCAGCCGGTGAATGAGCCGAAGGCCCTCTCGGTAGTCGTAGCCATGCACGTACGTGAGGGACACGGGCTGGACGATGCCGATGCCCCCAGCGGCCGACACGGCCCCCACGAGCTCGGGGTTGGAGCAGGGATACATGGCGCCGCAAATGAGCGGCACCTCGATCCCCGCGTCCCGAGCGAGTGCGGTCGGCCCGAGACCGGGGCGTCCTTCGGCCCCCGAGACCGGGCCCGCAGCCGGGTCCGTGCCGCTCACTCTAGGCGCGGTCCGAGCAGCCAGGATACGGTCACCGTAGAGACCAGGTCGCCCGAGGGGTCCGTGATCGACGCCTCGGCCGGAACCTCCACCGGCTCCGTGATCGTCGACGGCGGAGACGCGCGCCCCTCGGCGGTGAGAGTGCCCCGCGCCTTCTTGTGATACGTGATATCGAGCCGCGTTACGATCGCACGCACGGAGGGCGCGAGGGCCGCGGTCATGGCCAGCCCGCTCGCGAGCTCGCCCACGTTGGCGAGCGCAACCGCGTGGATGGATCCCAGGTGATTGCGGACGGCGCGCCGGTCACGCATGGAAATCACCGCGCGTCCCGGCTCCAGGGCGATCACGCGCGGCTTCGTGGTTCCCGAGTACGGGACCGTACGTCCAAGGAGCATGCCGAACAGGCGCCGGCCTCCGGGGATGCGTCCCAGTCGGTCCCAAAGCGCAAGAAGGCGGGCCTCGCGGGACGGTGCGCTCACGCGTCCCCCGGGTCGCGGTCGCTACCGGTGGTCTCCGGCCTCGCTTCCGCCGACTCGGGCTCGGCCTGTTCCGGCTCGGTCTGTTCCGCCTGTCCCGGCTCGGTCTGTTCCAGCTCGGCCTGTTCCGGCTCGACCTCCGAGAAGAACACCACGATGCTCAGGCTTTCCGTAATGTCGTGGAAGCGGTGCTCCACGTCGGCGGCCACGAACAGCACGCTTCCCGGTCCCACATCGGTGGTCTCGCTCCCGGCGGTGAAGCGGCTGCGCCCCTCGACCACGTAGTAGAGCTCGTCCCGGCCGTGGGGCTGTTGGCCGTCCTCGGCCCCGGCGGCCAGCTCGTAGAGTCCGGCGCGCATCGTTGGAACGGTCAGGAAGGGCAGGTACGGCCGGCCGGAGGCTGCCCGCTCGGCCTGAAGTGCCGCGTGCTCGTAGAACGCGACGGCGAGCGGTTCCTGTCCGGCGAGGTCACTCGGGGTAACGGATTGCCCGGTCATGGGTACCATCCACGAGAGCAGTGTGAGCACGATCTTGAGCGTACGAGAATCCGGCATGACGCCTCCTCAATTGGAAACAGTGGTCATTGCCCGCTACCCCCTCCGTCACGAGGGTGAGGTGGCGCAGGGCTTTCTGATGGATGCGGGCATCCCCGCCGCCCTGTTCTCTGACGACGCCGGAGGGATGGAGCCCAACCTGGCCTTCATCCGGCCGGCTCGCCTGGTCGTGCGCGCCGAGCACGCCAAACGGGCGAGGGCGCTCCTCGAGCGTTCCGGGCTTTCGGCCGAGGCACTGGACGAGCCTACCGCCTGACGGTCAAGGCCACCAGTTCGGCCGGCTGGCCGGGTGCCCCCACGGCCACCACCACGAACTGCCTTCCGTCCAGCTCGTAGCTCATCGGCACCCCGGACTGATTCCCCGGGAGCTCGAACTCCGCCACGATCTCTCCCGTGGTCTTGTCGTGAGCCCGGAGCTTGTTCCCCCCGGATCCCGGACCGGCGAACATGCCGCCACCCTCTCCCGCGAAGAGCAGCGAGCGAGTGACCAGGGTGCCCGCCCGGTCGGGTCGGCCCCAGTACCCGATCTCCACGTCCGCGAGCGCGGGGTGGTCGCGCACGTAGTCCGGGGCCTCTCCGTTGGCCATCTGCCACACGTGCTCCCCGGTGTTGAGGTCGATTGCCGTGATCCGGCCCCACGGGGGCCGCAGCAGCGGCAGGCCCTGCGGCCCACCGCCGCCTTCGAGGTCGAGCCCGGGTAGGCGACCCGTCCGCACGTAGCGCATGGACGAGCGCTCCGGGTCGGGCGCCGTCAACGCCTGAATGGACGGGTCGAGCGACGACGAGACGTACAGGATCCCGGTCTCCGGGTCCACCGAGCCCCCGGGCCAGTTGGCGCCACCCTGCGAGCCCGGCACCTGCAGCGTGCCCTTGGTCCCCGCCTCGGTCACGACCGACGGAGGAGTGTAGAGCGGTCCGGTGCGGAAATGGGCCAGGATCTCGAGCGCCTGCGCCTCGAGCTCCGGCGTCAAATCCAGGACGTCCGCCTCGCCGACGCCCTGTAGGTCGAACGGTGCGGGCTTGGTGGGGAAGGGCTGCGTGGGCGACGTCCACTCGCCCGGCACGTCGGTCTGGGGCACTGGCCGCTCCTCGATGGGCCAGACCGGAACGCCCGTCACTCGGTCGAACACGAACACGAAGCCCTGCTTGGTGACCAGCGCCACGGCGGGGATCTCCCGGCCCTCGACCACGATGTCCACGAGGATGGGGGGCGCCGGGTTGTCGTAGTCCCAGATCCCGTGGTGCACCGTCTGGAAGTGCCAGATCCGCTCCCCCGTGGCAGCGTCCAGACAGACCAGGCTCTGGGTGAACAGGTTGTCGCCCGGCCGGTGGCCCCCGTAGTAGTCGCCCGTGGCGGCCTCGGTGGGCAGGTAGACGAAGCCGCGGTCGAGGTCGGCGCTCATGGGAGTCCAGACGGCCGCGTTGCCGTTCCCGGCCCAGGAACCGTCCAGCCAGGTCTCGTGCCCGTATTCTCCGGGCCGGGGGATGGTGTGGAAGGTCCAGAGCAGCTCGCCGGTGCGGACGTCGAACCCGCGCACGTCGCCCGGCGGCATGTCGGGCCGTGGAGGCGCCGAGCCGCTTGGAAGAGCCGATCCGATCACCGCCACGTCTCCCACGATCATCGCGGGCGAGCTCGACCCCAGCGGGTCGGTCTCGGGATCCACGGGACGGGAGAGCCCGAGCCGGAGGTCGACCACGCCCTCGTTCCCGAACGTCGGGATCGGCACTCCGGTGGCCGCGTCCAGAGCGACCAGAAAGTAGGCCGGGGTGATGAGCAGGATGCGGCGGTCGTCCCCCTCGGCCCAGTAGGCGACGCCTCTTCCGGAGTTCCGACGCGGCGCTGTGGCCGCCCGGGCCCCCTCGTCGTAGGTGTAGACCCAGAGGGGCTCGCCGGTCGCGGCGTCGAGGGCCACGGCGGACCGCTCGTATCCGGCCGTCACGTAGAGGACTCCGTCCACCACGAGCGGCGTCGCCCGATAGTTGCTTTCCGGCCGGGAGCTCAGGTCCGCCGTCGACCAGCGCCAGGCAATCTCGAGGTCGCCGACGTTGGATCGGTGGATCCGGTCGAGCGGGGCGTACTTGGTGCTGCCGGCGTCGCCCCCGTAGTGGCGCCAGCTCGCCCCGTCGGTTCCGCTTTGCGCCCATGCAGCGGCGGGCCACAGCAGGGCGGCCGCCAACACGATCGCCATCGGAGCGGCGAGCGCGCGCGGCGGGGCCAGCCCGGCGGGCCCGACGGCCGGCCGGCACCGCCAACCTCTCACGGGATGACCCGCACCTGACCAGCGGCCAGCAGCGGCCCGAACAGCATCTTGAACGTTCCCAGTGGCTGACCGCGGAAGTGGGGCTCGAAGCCGATCAGCACGATCTGGCCCGCCCCCCTGGGGACCCGCAGTGCGGCCGGTCGACCGGCCAGGTGCTCGGCGCCACCGAGTGCCCAGCCGCTCGCGAGATAGTCCTCCGCGTAGCGCGCGTACACGTCGACCCCGTCCGCTTCCGCTCCGGCTTCGAGCTCGAACGCCTGACTGCGGACGAAGAACGCTATGGAGCGGTCCGGCATGCCGGCCGCGAGTGGATCGGCTGAATCCACGTCCAGGTGGATCAGAGACCCGGGAACGAAGAACTCGGAGCTGCTCAGGCTCCCCACCCGGTTCGCGACCGGAAGCTCGAACTGCTCGATCGCGAAGTCCGCCGCATTGTCGAGCGCGAGCAGCCACCCTCCGCCCTCCACGAAGCGACGCAGTCGGGCGCTGCCCTCGGGCCCCAGCCCACCCACGAACTCGGGCGGCACGTCTCCCGGAGACCAGCCGTTCAGGATGTCGTCCGCGCTCTCGTCCGGAAGGACGATCACGTCGAATCGAGACAGGTCGCCCTCACGGATGTCCTCGTTCGACAGGCTCTCGTACGGAACGCGGTAGCGCTCGAGCACCCAACGGGTCCAACCCTCGGGCATGTTGCCGCGGTAGCTCTTATACAACCCCACGGTCGGCTGGCGCAGGAGCGGCATCCCGTCGAGCGGCGACCGAGTGAGCGCCCCGAACCGGAGTCCCTCCTCGGCCGCGACCCGTTCAACGACGGCTCGCTCGACCCCGGTGGCCACGAACGACCCGGACGGCCAGGTACGGCCTCCGGCATCGAAGCCCGCGGTCGCCCGCTGGATCTGGGCGCCCCGGCCGAGCAGCACCATCACGCCGGTGACGGCGCGGTTGTCGGCTGCCGAGAGCGCATAGCCCCACGTTCCCGTGCCTTCCACGCCGGACCGCGGAGCGGGAATCTCGGTGACGCTACGCTCGGGAACGGGGAAGGGCACCGTGACCCGGTCGAAGGCCACCCCGGTCTGCAGGCCCAGCTCGTAGCCGGTCATGTCGTAGGGCGGCTCCGGCGGCCCGCCCGGATACTGACGACGATCCGGGAAGACCTTGGGCTCCATCAGGTCGACCACGAACGGGCGAAACGCCTGAGGTGGAATGACGTAGGTCCCTGCTGGGTAGGTGTTTCCGCCCGCATCGAACGCGCGATCAGCTCGCCGGATATCGATGCCGCCCACGCGGAACGTGCGCAGGAGCTCGACCGCGGCGCTCCGGTCGCCCTGGCCCTCGACGTCGATCACGTAGGCGAACGGACCTCCCTCGGCCCGCTCGCCCTTCTCGATCTGGCGCCGTCCCGTGTCGTAGATGCCGAGCAGGTAGTCCTCGCGGAAACGGGACGCCTGGTCCAGCACCGCCAGAGAGGCGGTCATCATGTACTCCATGGGGTCCTTGAGATGCCAGCAGCCCCCCTCCCAGGGGTCCGGGTACTGCGTGGTCGGTCGGTCGGCGGGCAGGTTGCCGGCGCGCGCGTTGAACGAAGAGGGTATCTCGTCCGGCTCGTAGCAGTAGGGCGTCGCGTAGCGGTAGAGCGCCGTCTCGGTCAGGAAGCCGAGCATGTTGTGGAAGTCGGGAGCCCCCCGCATGCTGCCGTTCCACCACATGTCGTAGAGCACTCCGCTCGAAACGCCCTTCTTGCCCTCCCGCGCGAAGCGGCGCTTCATGGCCTCCCCCAGGTGGCTGATGCTGGTCACCACGTAGGGGTCGAGGTTGGGATTGACCGGGTTCTCGAAGGGTGGCACCCAGATCCGTCCCGGAAACGGGCCCGACTGGTGGTGGTTGTAGACGATCTGCGGGAACCACACGTGGTAGAGCTGCCGGGCCACCGCTTGGGTCTCCACCTGCGTGAACATGTACCAGTCGCGGTTGTTGTCGTGGCCCACATAGGGGTGATAGAGCTCCACGGTCGGGCTGGTCTCGTACTCGCTGCCCACGTTGCGCTCGTACCAGTTCACCACCACGTCCAGGCCGTCCGGGTTCATGTTGATCATGACGATCAGGATCACCTGGTCCCGGATCCTGCGGGTCTCGGCCGACTCGTCGGTGGCCACGTGATAGGCCAATTCCGGTGTGAACTGGCCGTGCGCGACCTCGGTGGCGTGCAGACCGCCGTCGATCCAGACCACGGCACGCCCCTCGTCGGCGAGCGCCCGCGCTTCGTCCGGGTTCAGGCCGGACACCGTGGCCAGCCTCTCGGAGATCTCCCGGTGGCGCGCCCGGTTGGCCAGGTTCTCCGGGCTCGAGATGAGCGCCACGTAGAGCGGCTTGTCCAAGGTAGAGCGCCCAATCTCCTCGAGTACGACCCGGTCCGAGGCCTCCGCCAGCGCGCGGAAGTAACTCGTGATCTCCCCGTAGTCCGCCAGCTTGAAGTCGGAGCCCAGCTCGAAGCCGATGACTTCCGCAGGCGTCGGCACGCGCTGCGCCGCGGCGGCGACGGGGCCGAGCGAGGCCACCCAGGCGATCGCGCAGAGGTAGCGGCAAAAGGGGTTCGGGCCGTGACGGCGCATATCGTGCTCCACTTCTGGGGACGAGCGGGAGCGGGAAGATAGGAGCGGCGCGGGGGCCCGAGCGAGCCCCGTGAATCCCGGTGTGCGGAGCGACGCAGTCGGAAATGTGGATGTCCGAGATTGGCGAGGGAGCCCCATGATTCCAGCCGGCCTGGCAGTGTTCCTCTGCGCCAACGTGTGCTATTTCACCTGGCGCCGTGAGGACGAACCGGACCACGTGCGCCGCACGCTGGCGTTCTTCCTGGGGCTTCCCACGACGTTCCTGACGTTCTTGCTGGTGGAGTCGGACCCCGAGCGAGCCTGGCGGAGACAGCTCCGGGCCGACGCGAGCGACTCGGATCCGGCGCGGATGCGGGCGGAGCTCGAACGCGAGCTCGCGCGCGTTCGGCGGTTCGAGAGAGGGAAGACCGAGCCGGAGTAGCCGGGGTCGTACCGCCCCCACCGGCACCTCGGGTGCCTCCGGGGTTAGCATCCGGTTCACGGGAGCGGGAGGCCACACCGTCCGGGACCGCGGAGGGGGCGCCCGCTCGCCGCGCGGGACGCCACCAGTAGAACAGGGAGCGCCATGCAGTCCAGCGAACCGAGCGGCGATCGGCTGGAAGCCATCGCGCGCACCATCGAAAGCGACTCCAGTCCCGTGGGGATCGACGCCAAGAAGACCCACGTGCTCATCATCCATGCGCTGGAACAGATCCAGGAACGCCTGGACCGCATGGAGGATCGGCTTGCCACGCTGAGCCGAGAGGGAGCTCGGCACCCGACGCCAGGAGACGACACGGATGAATCCTAGGACCCCTCGCGCAGTCGCCCTCGCCTTGGCGCTTCTATCGGGTCTCGCGGCCGCCCCGGTCACTGCCCAGGACGAGCTCGGACCCGAAGCCGAGGCCGCACTTGCGGTGGTGGAGGCATTGTTCGACGGAATGCGGGCCAAGGACGCCGACGCCATGGCGGAGCTCTTCGCGGACGGAGCCCGCCTCGTGACCACGGGGGAGGGCCAGGACGGCGCTCCGCGGATCGCGGTGCAGGAGATCTCGGGCTGGCTGGACGCCGTGCGTGGTGCGGAGGCCTATCTGGACGAGCGCATCTGGGATCCGGTGGTGCAGGTTTCCGACAGGCTCGCGACCGTGTGGGTCAAGTACGCCCTGTACGTCGACGAGCGATTCAGCCACTGCGGGGTGGACGCCTTCAGCCTCGTCAAGTCAGCCGCAGGCTGGCGCGTGATCCAGGTGGTGGACACGCGCCGCCGCGAGGACTGCTGGCACCCGCCCTCGTGAGCGGCCGCACCTTCAGCCTCCCCGAGGCAAATGCGCTGCTCCCCGAGATGGAGCGGGTGTTCGCGAGGCTCGACAACGCCCTACAGGCCCTGGTGGCGGCGCGGGACCGGATCGCGATCCTGGACGCCCTGTGGGGACCTGCCGTGGAGGAGCCGCACAATCCCGACCACGGGGAGCTGCGCGCCCACCGCGAGGATCTGGCCAAGATATCACGCGCCATGGAGGCCCTGGTCGAGTCCGAGATCCTGGCTCGCGGGATCCGACTGCCGGGCGGCGGACTCCAGCACGGACTGCTCGATTTTCCTGCCAGCCTGTATGGCCGTACGGTCTTTCTCTGCTGGCGTCGGGGCGAGTCGGAGATCACGCACTGGCACGAGGTCGACGGCGGCTTCGCCGGGCGTAAGCCGATCCGCACCGGCGAGCGGGGCCAACTGAGCGTGGACCGGGATCCGGCGTCCGGACCCGAATCGGATTCGCGGAAGGGCCGGGACTCGAGTCGAGATCGCGACGGAGGAGACGCGCCCGGGTCGGCGGGATGAAGCCCACGCGGAGCGACTTCCGCGACCTCATCCGGCTGGCCGTTCCGGTGGTGACGGTCCAGGTCGGTCTCATGATCATGGGGGTCGTGGACACCATCATGGTCGGCCACGTATCGGCGGCCGACCTGGCCGCGGTGGCACTGGGCAACCTGTACTTCATGAGCACGGCCATCGTGGCCATGGGGATCCTGTTCAGCCTCGATCCTCTCGTGGCACAGGCGGTGGGCGCCGGAGACGACACCGGCATCGCCCGCGGCGTTCAGCGTGGCCTGCTGGGCGCCTTCGGGCTCGGCAGTATCGCGGCGGTCGTGATGTTCCCGGCCGGATCGCTCCTGGCCCTCGCCGGGCAGCCCGAAGACGTGGTCCCGATCGCGTCCGGGTACGTGCGGGCCGCTCTTCCTGGTGTGTACCCCTTTCTGGCCTTCGTGGTATTCCGGCAAACGCTCCAGGCCATGGGGCGCCTCAAGCCGATCGTCATTACGGTCGTGCTGGCCAACGTGATCAACCTCTTTCTCAACTGGGTCCTGGTGTTCGGGCATCTGGGCGCGCCCCCGATGGGCGCCGTGGGCACGGGATGGGCGAGTACGCTCAGCAGGCTGTTCATGGCGGGTGCGCTCACTCTGGTCGCCTGGCCCGTGCTGGCCCCCTACCTGCGCGCGCGCAGGCCCGAAGTCTTTCACCTGAAACCGGCCCTTCGCATGCTTCGCCTGGGCGTCCCCATCGGGATCCAACTCTCGCTCGAGTATTGGGCGTTCGCGGCCACGTCGCTGCTCATGGGCCTGATCTCCACGCTCGCGCTGGCCGGCCACCAGGTAGCCATCAGCATGGCGGCCCTGACGTTCATGGTTCCGCTCGGAATCGGACAGGCCTGCGGCGTCCTCGTGGGGCGGGCGGTGGGGGCGGAGGACTCGGAGCGCGCCCGCCGCGCGGCCGCCGCGGGCCTGTGGATCAGCACGGCCTTCATGACGCTCACGGCGGTCATGTTCTTCACCCTTCCCGGTCTCCTGGCCGCCATCTACACCTCGGACGCGGCGGTGCTGGCGCTGGCGGCCTCGCTGCTCCCGCTGGCCGGTGTCTTCCAGGTGGCTGACGGCCTGCAGGTGGTCGCGTCGGGTGCCCTTCGCGGGATCGGGGACACGCGGGCCCCCATGATCACGAACGTCCTGGGATTCTGGCTCTTCGGCCTCCCAATCGGGATCTGGCTCGCGTTCCCCGGGGGGATGGGTCCGCACGGCCTCTGGTGGGGTCTCGTGGCCGGCCTGGGGGCCGTGGCGGTGCTGCTCTACGCCCGCGTGCGCATCCGCTTCGCCCGGGACCTGGGGCGGATCGATATCGAGGACCTGCCCCCGGCGCCCGCGGCAGATGCCTCCAGGACCTCCGGTTCCCCGGAGCTCGAGCAGGGGTCTAGCTTCCCCGTATGAGAAGGATTCCGCTCTTCCCGCTTCCGCTCGTTCTCTACCCCGGCGCCGTCCAGCCGCTGCACATATTCGAGCCCCGTTATCGACGTATGGTCGCTCGCTGTATCGAGTACGACCGGCAGTTCGGGCTCGTTTTCCACGACCCCGACCTGATCGGACCCTTCCTGAGCGAGCCCGGCCGCGTGGGATGCGTGGCCGAAATCGAGACGATGCAGCTTCTGGACGATGGGCGGTCGCTGATCCTGACACGCGGACGGGACCGCTTCAGCATCCACGACGGCGTGGAGTCCGATGTTCCGTATTACGAAGGGCTGGTGGGCCCGTACCACGACGTGGCGGTCGACGCGGACGCGCTCCGCCGCAGACGCGAGAAGTCGCTCGCGTTGTTCCACCGGGTGCTGCGCTCGCTGCCGCAGCCGCCGGACCCGTTTCCCGAGTTCGATCCCGCCGAGGAGGTCGCCTTCCGGCTCGCGTCCACCATCGACACGATGCCGTCCTGGCATCAGGAAATCCTGGAGCTCCGGGACGAGCGAGAGCGCTTGAATCGGGTGGATCGCATCTTCCGCGTCGCGCTGGAGTCCGCCGAGTGACCCCCGCCGGAGCCGCTCCGTGAGCAATGAGGGTTGGGATTCCAGTGAGCACCATCTGACCGTCGAGCGGACCGCGCGGGTGATCACCCTCGGCGGGCCGAGGAGTGCGCATGAGCCGGTGCCGGAGACCTGGGTGGTCTGCCACGGGTACCGGCAGTCCGCCTCCCGCTTCGCCCGACGGTTTCGGGACATCGCCCACGTCGAGCGCCGCGTCGTCGCGCCGGAGGGGCTCTCCCGGTTCTACGTCGATCCCGCCCCTGGACGCCACGGGCCCGAGTCGCGAGTGGGCGCGTCGTGGATGACGCGGGACGATCGGCTCGCCGAGATCCGCGATTACGTGTCCTATCTGGACCGGGTGGCCGAGCGGTTCACGGCCGGTTCCGATCGCCGAGTGGTCCTGGGGTTCTCGCAGGGAGCGCATACCGCCGCCCGCTGGGTGGCCCTCGGTCGGACCGCGGTCCACCGTCTCATCCTGTGGGGCGGGTATCTGCCCCCCGACCTCGACCTCATGGCGACCGGCGAGCGCCTACGGAGGGTGCAGACGCTTCAGGTGATGGGGTCGCGGGACCCGACGCGGTCTTCCGAACTGGAGGAGGCGCAGGACGAGCGACTGCAGCGTGCCGGTCTCACGGTCACGCGGGTCTCTTTCGAGGGCGGACACGAGATCGACATCGGGACACTGGCGACGCTGGCCGAGTAGGGCCGAGTAGGGCCGAGTGGGGAGGAGTGGGGAGGAGTAGGGAGGAGGGGCTGACCTGGCTGCGGCGGCCCCGCACCTTTACCCGCTGACGGGGCCCTAGAACTCCCCGACGAACATGATCTCGGGCTCGAGCTCGTATCCCAGCTCCCGCCGGACGGTCTCCTGAGACAACTCGATGAGGTGGCACACCTCCGCCGAGGTGGCTGCGCCGAGATTGACGATGATATTCGCGTGCTTGTGGAAGATCTGGGCGCTGCCGTGCACCCTCCCCTTGAGCCCACATTCGTCGATCAGCCGCCCGGCCCCGATGCCGTCGATCTTCTGGAAGATCGAACCCGCGCACGGGTAGAGCCACAGGTCCGGGTGCCGCTCGTCCCGCCACTCGAGGTTCTCCTTGATCACCCGTCGCAGGGTCGCGGGGTCGGCCGGCTCCAGCCGGAACACGGCCGAAAGCACCACGTCGTCGCGGTGGTGCAGGATCGACTGGTCGTAGCCGAACTCGAAGTACTCGACCCCGACCGTCCTCCGCTCGCCCTCTTCGGTGAGGATCTCCGCGGACTCCGTCACCTCCTCGATGAAGACGGTTCGCTCACGGTCCGGCGCCGGCGACAGGAAGTGGAGGTTCTGCCAGAGTGCGCCACCCACTGTGCTCGGGATCCCCACGAAGTGGTGGAGCCCCGCGAGGCCACGCCCCACGGTGGACTCGATGAGATCCGGAAACGTGTCGACGCCGGCGCCCGCCCTGACCCGAGTCTCGTCCAGATAGTCGATCCCCCCGACCTCAGATCGGATCACGAGTCCGCGGAAGCCCTTGTCCCCCACGAGGATGTTCGCTCCCTTGCCGAGGAGGAAATGCGGGACTTCGAGCTCGCGTGCGGTCGATACCGCCTCACAGAGCTCGTCCGCCGTCCGGGCTCGATAGAACAGGTCGGCCGGTCCGCCGATCCGAAACGTCGTCATCGGGGCCAGCGCGACGCTCCGTTCGATGCGGGCGCCACCCAAGCGGCGCTCGAGCTCGGGAATGGCGAGCCCCATGTCCACACTCATGACAGCGAAGATAGGACCATCGAATGGCTGGAAGCAGGGTGGGAGAGTTCGCCAGGTTGTTCGAGCGGGAGTTGGACCGGCTGGAGGCCGAGGTGGCGGCGTACCCGGACGACGCGAGCCTCTGGGTGATCGACGGGAACATCGCCAATGCGGGCGGGACGCTGGCACTGCACGCGACCGGGACGCTCAACCACTACGTCGGGGCGCTGCTCGGTGGCACCGGATACCGCCGCGACCGCGACGAGGAGTTCGCGGCCCGCGACGTCCCCCAGAGCGAGCTTCTGCGTCAGATTCGAGCCGTGCGCAACACCGTGGCGGACTCGTTGGCGAAGCTGGGCGACTTCCGGCTGCGTGAAGAGATGCAGGGCGTCCCCGAGCGGTACGAGGGTGCCTCCGTGAGCTGGATGCTCACGCACGTGCTCGGCCACCTCCAGTACCACACGGGACAGCTCAACTACCACCGCCGCATCCTGGTCGAGCCGGCGCCTGAGAAGCGCCGCTGAGCTCATCGGCTTCCGGACGGCTCGAGCGACGCGCGCCGAACGACATCGCCCTCCAGCACGGCGTCCACCACGTCCATGCCCTCGACCACTTGCCCGAAGATCGTGTAGTTGTGGTCGAGCCGGAGGTTGTCCACCAGGTTCACGAACATCTGACCGTCGCCCGTGTCGCGGCCGCGGGTCGAGAGACCCACTGCGCCCCGCCAATGGGCGCCCAGTCCGACCTCGTCCCGCGTGTACGCCCCGTAGCCGGAGTACTCGTTGGCGTTCGGACTTCCCCCCTGGATGACGAAGCCCGGCACGACGCGGTGAACGGTGCGCCCGTCGAGCTGGCCCGACTCGGCCAGGTGGGCAAAGCGGATGGCGTTGGTGGGAGCCAGCAGCGGCGCCAGCCGTATGCGGATCGCGCCCCCGCGCTCCATCTCCAGGACGACGGAGGACCCATCGAGCCGTGCCAGCGCCTCCGCGGTTGGCAGGAGCTCCGGGGCAGTCGGTGGATCTGACGGCGTGGCGGGAACGGCCCGTCCCGTCCACCGGCTCATGACGAGTGCCGCTTGCTCCGCCAAGCGCGCATCGAAGCTGGCCGTGTAGGGCCCGAGGCGCGCGGAGTCCGCCGGGCTGGCCAGCTCGGCAAGGCGGGCCATCAGCGCCATCCGCGCGTCTCGCTCGGTCTCCTGACCGCGCTCGACGAAGCGCGCGAGGGCGGCCCACAACCGAGGGACCGCCCCGGTCCGGTCCGGGGTGCCCTCCAGGAGGCCCGCCGCCGTCATCACGAGCGCTGGATCTTCGCTCGCGAGGGCTTCGACGTAGACCTCGTCCGCTCCGTGGCCGACCAGGGCCCCGAGCCCCGTGAGGGCAGCCGCGCGTACGTTGGCGTCCTCGTCCGCGGCCAGGCGCCGGAGCACACCTTCCTCCCCCAGCGCTCCCGCGCCGCGCGCGGCGTACGTGCGAACGAACGGGCTGGCATGGTCCGCGAACCGCGGCAACTCAGGGCTCGCGTCGGCGTGCCCAAGCCGGGCGAGCGACAGCCAGGCGTGCGTCGCACGGTGCCAGTCTCGTCCGTCGTCGAGGGCCCGGGTCAGCGCGTCCAGCATGCGGACCTGTGCGTCCGCCTCAGCCTGCGGGCACGGTGCCGTGCCCAACAGGTCGAGGGCGCGGCTGGCCACGTGGACGTTCTCATCCGCGGCCCCTCGGAGGAGGGCCGCGCACCCCTGGTCGTCCCGTAGCCACCGGTCATGCACGTCCAAGCTCAGGAGGCGGACCAGGAAGTATGCATCCTGCTGTGCGCGGGCCGCCCGCTCACCGCGGCGGTCGATGTCGGTGAGGGCCGCGAGCGCTCGCATCCCGGCCACGCGCATCCCTGCGTCCGGGTCGGCCAAGGCTTCGTCCAGCAATTCATCCGAGATGGACCTCGTGGCCGTGAGAGCCGCGAACGCCGTGCGCCGCACGCGCGCCGAGGCCAGGTCCGCGCCCGTCTCGGCCCACGCACCCGGCTGCTCGGGTCCATTGCGGCCGTAGCCGGCGAGCTGCGTCAGGAGGTCGAGAGAAGCACGCGACCGCGGATACGCACTTGCAGTGTTGCGGGCCAGATGATCGAAGCCCCGGACCAGGAGCTCGACCGGCCTCGCGATCATGGCCGGGTTATCTCCGAGTGGGGAGGGGTCCCCGGTGTCAGCGACTACAACTGTCATCGCGCGCAGTTGATCTAGTTTGCTAACCAAGCGAAGCCTCACGCAATTCTTTTTTCGGTTGCAGGATCGAAGGCGAAGGCCTTCGACATGTCGAAGGCAAACTTGAAACGCTCGCCAGCTTTGACCGCCGTACGGGCGCGGAACCGGCCCACGGCGCCTTTGCCACGGAGTGCGATCGTCACAAAAGTGTCGCTACCCGCTGGTTCGACAACGTCGACCGGCAGTTCCACGTGATGAATCTCGTCACTTTCCTGGTCAGCGCTGTCTGGATCGGTCATGAACTCAGGTCGAATTCCGAGCACAATGTCGCGGCCATCGAACGACGCTAGTTCCACTCCGCGCGGGAATGGCAACGAGAAGCTGTTGCCATCCTCGAGCTGCAGTTCAACCTGCATGCCCGCGCTGTTTGCGCGCAGCGTGGCCGGCAAAAGGTTCATGGCAGGTGATCCCATGAAACCGGCGACGAACATGTTGGCCGGATTGTCATAGATTTCCTGCGGCGTGCCAAGCTGCTGCACGTCGCCGCCAAACATGACCGCAATCCGGGTCGAAAGCGTGAGCGCCTCGATCTGGTCGTGGGTGACGTAGACGATCGTGGTACCGAGTTTCTGGTGCAGCTTCTTGATCTCGGTGCGCATATCGACACGCAGCTTGGCATCAAGGTTCGACAGCGGCTCATCGAACAAGAACACGTCCGGGTCGCGCGTAAGTGCTCGCCCCATGGCGACCCGCTGACGCTGACCTCCAGATAGTTGTCCTGGCTTGCGGTCCAGGAAGGGAGTTATCTGTAGAAGTTCCGCGACTTCGGTGATCTTTTTTTCGCGTTCAGTCTTCGGCACACCATGCATTTCCATGCCGAACGAGATGTTGCCGTGAACCGTCATGTTCGGGTAAAGCGCATAGCTCTGGAAGACCATGGCAATGTTCCGGTCTGCCGGTTTGACCTCGTTCATCCTGCTATTGCGAATGCGAATCTCACCAGAAGTGACGCTTTCAAGGCCTGCAATCATGTTCAGAAGCGTTGACTTTCCGCAGCCGGAGGGTCCGACGAGTACCAGAAACTCGCCTTCCTCGATCGAAATGTCGGTTTCGTTCAGGACGCGCACAGCGCCGTAAGATTTCGTTGCCTTTTCGATATCGAGAAAGCTCATGGTCTTATCCTTTCACGGAGCCGGACATCAGACCGCGTACGAAGAACCGGCCGGCGACTATGTAGACGAGAAGGGTAGGCAGGGCGGCTATGATCGCGCCCGCAAAGTGGACGTTGTATTCCTTCACGCCGGTGGACGACTGAACCAGGTTGTTCAAGGCGACCGTCATCGGTTGGCTGTCGAAATCAGAGAACGAGGCCCCAAAAAGGAAGTCGTTCCAGATGTTGGTAAACAGCCAGATCACGCAGACCACGGCGATCGGTCCCGAGCTGGGCAACAAAATTCGGAAAAAGACTGTGAAGAAGCCCGCGCCGTCGATTTGGGCCGCCCGGACAAGTTCGGTCGGAAAAGCCGCGTAGTAGTTGCGGAAATAGAGCGTCGAGAAGCTGATGCCGTACACGATGTGGACAAAGATCAGGCCAGGCACAGTTCCGGCCAGGCCCATAAGCCCAAGCATGCGTGCCATCGGGATGAGAACCACCTGGAACGGAATGAAGCAGCCGAAGAGGATGAACCCGAACAGTAGGGTCGAGCCGCGGAATTGCCACTTCGTCAGCACATAGCCGTTCAAGGCGCCCAGTATGGTTGTGATCGCAACGGCCGGAATGACCATCAAGAAGGAGTTGAGAAAGTACGGCCGCAGGCCTGTGGCTTCAACGCCCACCTGCGCTTCGGACCAAGCGGATTTCCATGGGGCCAGGGTCCAGGCTTCGGGCAAGGCAACCATACCACCGCCAGTGATCTCGGATAGCGGCTTGAAGGAGTTTACCACCATTACGTAGAGCGGCATTAGGTAGTAGATGCAGAACAACGCAAGCACGCCATAGAGAGCGTACCGCGCGACTGAGTTCGATCGGATGGGAGTCATTTGCGGTTCCCCCTCAATTCGGACCAAAGATACGGCACGATGATCGCGGCAATGGTCATCAGCATGATCACTGCTGAGGCAGAGCCGACGCCCATTTGGTTGCGGGTGAAAGTGTAGGAATACATGAAGGTTGCGGGCATTGCCGTGGAGGTGCCAGGGCCGCCATTCGTCAGAGCGATAACAAGGTCGTAGGACTTGATCGCCATATGAGCCAACACCACGAAGGCCGACATGAATGCAGGTCGAAGCTGCGGAATGACAATCCGGCGATACAGGGCAAGTGTCGACGCTCCGTCCACTTCCGCAGCTCGAAGCATTTCCTGGTCGATGCCGCGCAGCCCCGCCAGGAACGTTGCCATCACGAAACCGCTGGTTTGCCAGACCGCCGCAATGACGATGGTGTAGATCGCCATGTCACGGTCCTTGATCCAGCGGAACTCGAAGGTCTCGAACCCCCAGCCCTGTACCACTGC
>JAHEKN010000224.1 GCA_024638305.1 Gemmatimonadota bacterium
TTTGCCGCGGTCGGGACGGTAGTCGTCGTTCCACTCGAGCTTGGGCACCATCCAGTCGTTCATGCCGATGTCGAGGTCCGAGAGCACGAACACCGGGGTCTGGAACCGCTCCGCCAGGTCGAACGCCCGCACGGCGAAGTCGAAGCACTCGCTAGGATCGCACGGGAAGAGCACGATGTGCTTGGTGTCCCCATGCGACGCGAAGGCGGTGAGCATCACATCGCCTTGCTGGGTGCGAGTGGGCATCCCGGTCGACGGTCCGGTCCGCTGGATGTCGAAGAAGACGGCCGGGATCTCCGCGTAGTACGCGAGCCCGATGAACTCGCTCATCAGGGAGATCCCCGGACCGCTCGTAGGCGTGAATGATCGCGCGCCTGCCCAGCCGGCCCCGATGACCACGCCGGCGGCGGCCAGCTCGTCCTCCGCCTGAACGATCAGAAACCGCCGTTCCCCCGTGTCCTTGTCCACGCGGTAGCGTTCACAGAACCCCGAGAACGCGTCCATGAGGGATGTGGACGGCGTGATCGGA
The DNA here is from genome assembly GCA_024638305.1 of Gemmatimonadota bacterium. Classification (GTDB taxonomy): domain Bacteria; phylum Gemmatimonadota; class Gemmatimonadetes; order Longimicrobiales; family Gaopeijiaceae; genus JAHEKN01. Next base: position 530 of record JAHEKN010000224.1, read on the forward strand.
TACCACGCGGCGACGGTCGCGCCCGCGTACACGCATCCCAGGCCCGCGGCAGTGTTGCCGTCGATGATGATGCAGTCCTTGGTGGCATCCATCGCCTCGAGCCGTATGGGCAGCGGGCAGTCGAAGTGCTCCTGCGCGTAGTCGTACCCCAGCCGGACCGCCGTGAAGTTGGAGTCGATCAGGGCCGGCTTCCGGGAGAACGTTTCCTTGAGCATCGTCTCGATGATGCCCATGTCCATCTGGAACAGCGCGGCCAGCGCCCCGGCGTAGGCGATGTTCTTCATGAGGATGCGCTCGCGCGATCCTTCGAACTCGTGCGCGCACATCTCGCCAAGCGGGATTCCGAGGAAGGTCACGTCCTCGCGCAGCAGGCTGCGACCCATGGGCCAGGAGGAGTCGTGCAGCACGTACCCGCCCGAACGGACCTCCTCGATGTCCCGCTCATAGGTGGCCGGGTTCATGGCCACGATGAGATCGAAGATGGGCGTGCGCGCGGTGCGGCCGTCCTTGTTCACCCGGATTTCGTACCAGGTGGGAAGTCCCTGGATGTTGGACGGGAAGACGTTCTTCCCGGAGATCGGGATCCCCATGCGGAAGATGGCCTGCATGATCAGTCCGTTGGCACTGGCCGAGCCGGTGCCGTTGACCGTCCCAATCTTGAACGCGAAGTCGTTGACCTGGTCGACGGCGGTCGACGTACCCGCCTCCGCTTCTGCTACACGTGTGTCGGGCACGCCGGTCGTCCCGCGTAGGGAAGGAGGATCTCGAACTTGGCCATGTCCCAGGCCGCGGTCGGGCAGCGCTCAGCGCAGAGGCCGCAGTGCACGCACAGGTCCTCGTCCTTGAGCATTAGACGCCCCGTGTGCGGGAGAGGCTCCGAGGCGTAGAGGTCCTGTTCGAGGTTCTCCGCGGGCGCGGAAAGGCGGGTGCGCAGGTCCTCCTCGGTGCCGTCGTAGGTGATGGTGAGGCAGTTCAGGGGGCAGACGTCGATACACGCGTCGCACTCGATGCAGAGCCCCGCCGTGAAGTCGGTCTGGATGTCGCAGTTCAGGCAACGCTCGACCTCCCGCGCCGTCTGCTCGGCATCGAACCCCATCTCGACCTCGATGGCCATCTCCCTGAACCGCTCGGCAAGGTCCACGTGGGTCATCTTGGCCCGAGAGGCCGGATTGTAGTCGTTGGAGTACGACCATTCGTGCAGACCCATCTTGGCCGACACGAGGTTCATTCCCTCTGGCGGTCGGTCCCGGATGTCCTCGCCATTCACGTAGGCGTGGATCGAGATCGCGGCCTGATGTCCGTGCTCGACCGCCCAGATGATGTTCTCGGGGCCCCAGGCGGCGTCGCCTCCAAAGAAGACGCCCTCTCGCGAGCACATGAAGGTGGCCTTGTCCACCTCCGGCATGTCCCACTCGTTGAACTCGATCCCGATGTCCCGCTCGATCCAGGGGAACGCCGTCTCCTGACCGATGGCCAGGATGACGTCGTCGGCCGGGATGAACGTGGTGTCCAGCACCTTGGCCCGGAGCCGGCCCTTCTCGTCGGGGTGCCATTCGACGATGTCGAAGTCCATCCCCACCAGCCGGCCGTTCTCGATCACGAACCTGTTGGGAGAGTGGTTCTCGATGATCTCGACCAGCTCTTCTTCCGCGTCCTCGAGCTCCCAGGGTGACGCCTTGAAGTAGGGCTTCGACTTGCGCGCCATGACCTTGACGCTTTTGGCGCCCAGGCGCTGCGAGGACCGGCAGCAGTCCATGGCGGTGTTGCCCACACCGATTACCAGGACCTTCTCCCCCACCGAGTCGATGTGGCCGAAGTGAATGCCCTCCAGCCAGTCGATCCCGATGTGGATGTTGTCGGCGCCTTCCCAGCGCCCCTCGATGTCGAGCTCTTTGCCCTTGGGAGCGCCCGAGCCCACGAACACCGCGTCGAAACCCTCCTCGAGCAGTGCTGCCATGCTCTCGACGGGCGAGTCGTAGCGGACTTCGACCCCCATGTCGAGGATCATGTCGATCTCTTGCTCGAGGACCGTGACGGGCAGTCGGAAGGCGGGGATGTTGGTCCGCATCAGCCCACCGGGCTTGGGCAGCTTCTCGAAGATCACGCACTCGTATCCGAGCGGCATGAGATCGTTGCAGACCGTCAGGGATGCGGGACCGGCCCCCACCAACGCGATGCGCTTGCCGTTCTTGACCACCGGAATCGCCGGCAGGCGGTCGTCCGTCGGGTCTCGGTGGTCCGCGGCCACGCGCTTGAGCCGGCAGATGGCCACCGGCTTGCCGTCGATGCGGGTACGGCGGCAGGCGGGCTCACACGGGCGATCGCAAGTGCGCCCCAGGATCCCGGGGAACACATTGGACTCGCGGTTCAGCCAGAACGCGTCCGTAAACCGCCCATTTGCGATCAGACGGATGTACTCGGGCACGTTGGTGTGGGCGGGGCACCCCCACTGGCAGTCCACCACCTTGTGGTAGTAGGACGGGTTGGCGACGTCGGTCGGATCCATCGTTTCCGCGGTGGCTACGGGCGGCCGCTATGCAAAACCGCCGCCAATCATCAGCCGCACGCGGGAGGTTAGCAACCCCGCCCGCGCGAGCGGGCTCTCGACCTGTAGGTACACCGCCGGAGTCGTCAGGGAGCCAACGACAGGGTGTCGGGCCCCAACCTCAGCGTCCGAGTCGACGGCCGCGCAGCTCGTCCAGGGAGTAGCGATCCTCCGAGAGCGGCGCCCAGAGGAGGACGAACAACAGGCCGGCCCTCGGGATCACGTGCGTGTGGAACTGATAGAGCGGCTCGGCCACCAGGTGGCCGAACGTCACGATGACCAGCACGGCACCCAGCGCTGCATATCCCACCTTCCGCCATAGACCCAGGAGGACCAAGGCCCCGGCCAGCAGCTCGACGACCGGGATCACCGTTCCGGTCAGCCAGAGCGACCAGACCGGCAGGAACGTGTCGGCATAGGGTCCGACGAACATCCGACGCGCGTGCTCCGCGGGCGTCAGCTCGAAGACCTTCCAGAACCCGGCCATGAAGAAGATGAGGCCCAGGATCAGGCGAGCCAGGAGAAGTGCCAGCGGCCTTCCCCAATGAAGGCTGGTCGCGCCGGACGCTCGATCGCTCATGGGAGCGAAGCTACTTGCCCGCCTGCGACGGCGGTACTCACGTTCCTCGGCAGTCGCCCGCGGGCGGGACACCCGCGCGGTCCATGTTCCTCACTCGAACGCCGAGCCATGTCCAGAGCCTTCGTGAACGAGGACGCCGGCGGTGGGATGGAGCCCCGCTACGACCTGCCCGATCACGACTCGCCCTACTTCGACCGTGCCGCTGCCTTGGCGCTGATCGAAGGCGCCAACCGTGGGGACACGCAGAGCGCGGAGCGGGCGACCGGCTTCCGCTGGGGAGAGCGACGCCTGGTGCCGCACATGCGGACCATCCTCGAGGAAGCGGAGCAGCGAGGTGAGGACCGCGTGGCGCAGCTCGCGCGCCGGTACCTGAGGCACGCGGAGTCGAAGGAACCCTAGCCGGTGCGGCTTCCGGGCAAGATTGCCCGCGGCCGCACAACCCGAATCAGCGACTCCCTGTGAGTGCGTCCAGCACGCTCGCGCCACGAGGCGACAACCGATACCCGACCTTCAAGCTCTCCGTGAGCCCGAGTGCCTTGAGCTTTCGCACGTTCCGCTTGAACGGCTGCGTGTCCAGCCCGAAGGAAGCGGCCAGATCGGGCGCCCGCACGCCGGGCCGGTCACGGATGGCAGAGAGGGTCGCCCGGGTCCAGGGACCGCTCGTGCTGGCCCGATCCAGTCGGTCGAGCCGTGCTTCGACCGCCGTCAGCTCGTCGTGACCCAGGTCCGAGCGTTCCCGTAGCGCGACGCGGGGGTCGGGGCCCTCCAGGTGGAAGGCGATTCGGTAGACATCGCCGTCCGACCGCCGGTTGAGCTCGCGCCGGAGCGTATCGGCGTCGGCAAACCCCGCCAACTTCGCCTCGGTCTCCCCAATCGTCTCCGGGGACACGATGGCCACGTCGTCGATGGCGAGCCTGCCGACCGCAGTGAGCAGCGTGCCGCCGTTTTTGACGGTTGGCCTACGCCACCTGCGAAAGGCCAGGCGAACCGTCCCCTGCTCGATACGCTTCAGGAAGTGCCGCTTGAACAACACCCATGCCTCCCTTGGCCCGATCCAGCGAGCCCGTCACGACCGAAGACGGGGTCCGATTCGAATGTCGTGCATGGAATGGCGGACCGGCTAGGGCGCGGACACCAACGCCGCGCGGACGGCCGCGATGTCCGACGGGCTCACGCGGCAGCAACCACCGACTCCGGTGGCTCCGGCGGCGACCCAAGCCCTCGCCGCGGTCGGCCAGGGCGGCGCTTCGGCACCGGGTGCCCAACGCTTCGAGCGCGCGTCGTACCGTTCGCCGGAGTTGGGATAGACCAGGATCGGGGTCGTCGTGGCCTCGCGGAACTCACCGATCAGGGACTCGACGTGTCCGGGCGCGGTGCAGTTGATGCCGACGGCGGCGAGCCCCCGGACCCCCTCGCACTCTCGGGCGACTTCGCGCACCGGCGTGCCGTCGTTCAGGTGTCGTCCGTCACGGCAGCTGAAGCTCACCCAACCCCAAGCGCCCACCTGGTCTC
>JAHEKN010000225.1 GCA_024638305.1 Gemmatimonadota bacterium
TCATCGGAGCCTACCCCCGTCCCAGCAGGCGTCCGACCGCCCGCTTGATCGCCGACCGCAGGGTCGCGAAGAGGAGGCCGAGCGCGGATGCCGGCGCAGTCGCCGAAGGCGCCACAGTCGGCCCAGTCGGCGCGGCTGGCAGGTCGGCGGGGCCGTCCGCGCCAGCCGCATCTGCCGTCGCGTCGGTGACGAGGCCGGCCAGACACGTCGCGAATTGGGAGAACACTTCTCGCGACACCGCTCCGATCATCCCCCGTCCGAACCTGACGATCTTCCCTGTGAGCACTACTTCGGCGGTGATCGAGATCCGCGACCCGGCGCCGTCGCCGGCGGTGGACGGTTCGACCTGACCCTGCATCGTCATCGTGGCGGTTCCGGCCCCACCCTTCTCCCGCCCCTTCCCCACCATCTCGACGCGGCGCTCATCTTCGTCCAAGGCGGTGAACTCCATGGTTCCGTCGTAGCTGACCGTCACGGCGCCCACCTTCACGCGCACCCGGCCTTCGTACGTCCGCTCGTCCTTCACCGAGAGCAGCTCGGCGCCCGGCAGGCACACCACGATCTTGGCCGGGTCGATCAGGTAACTCCAGACGACCCGGGGCGGGGCGTCGAGCTCGAAGGACTCCTCTACGCGTACGGTGGACATGTCACTCCGTGTGGGCGGGTGGCCGGAATGTGTTGCGGAAGGCTCCCGTGCGCACCCGCCCGGAGACCATAGGGGGTCGAGTCGGCGCAGCCGGGGTCACTCGAGTACGGGCGGGGCGCCGAGTGGTCGCAGCTCCTGGACCAGCGCGGCGAGCGCGAGCACCGCCTCCTCCCCCTCCGGCGGACCCACGATCTGGAGTCCGGCGGGCAGGCCCAGCGAATCCAGTCCCGCCGGCACCGACGCGACCGGCAGCCCGGTCATGCTGAGCACGAACGTCGGCGCGATCCAGTCGACGTAGGTCTCCATCTCCTGCCCGCCAACCCTGTCCGGGTAGTTCTGGTCCGCGGGAAACGGTGGCACTGCCATGCACGGGGTGATCAGATGATCGTACTCCAGGAAGAGCCGATGGAAGGTCGCCCACAAGTCGGCCCGGACCTGCTCGGCCTCCGCGATCCGAAGGGTCGTTGTCTCCAACCCGGCGCGGACGTTCCCGCCCAGGTTGGGGCCGAACTCGTCCATCCGGTCGAGCCGCTCGTGCTGGTGCGCGATCATCCAGAGCCCGCGTAGCGCCAGAAAGGGCTTGCGGGCAGCCGAGAGGTCGAGCTCGATCTGGTCGACCGCTACGCCGCTACCCGCGATGGCGTCCACCGCCGCCCGGCAGGTGGCCTCGACGTCCCGGTCGATGCCGATGCCCGCGACATCGGGACAATACGCGACCCGGAGCCCCGCGCGGGGGCCTGCCTCGACCGCGCCCACGAAGTCGCGCCCCGCTGTAGGCTGCCTCATGGGGGAGAGCGGCGACGGTCCGGCGGTCGCTTGCAGCATGAGGGCTACGTCGCGAGCGGTCCGCGCCATCGGTCCCGTCACCTGGTAGGAGTCCCACAGGAAGTCCGACGGAAACGTCGGAACGAGCCCCGCCGACGGCCGCAGCCCCACCACACCGCAGAACGACGCCGGAATGCGGAGCGACCCGCCCAGATCCGTCCCCTCGGCGAGCGCGATCATCCCCGTGGCCAGGGCCGCCGCCCCTCCGCCGGTCGACCCGCCGGGGCTGCGGCTCGTGTCCCATGGGTTCCGCGTGACGCCGAATACGTCGTTGAAGGTGTGACCCCCGGCCGCGAACTCCGGCGCGTTGGTCTTGCCCAGGATGATGGCGCCGGCGTCGCGCAACCGTCGCACTACGAGCGCGTCCTCCGTGGGCACGTGGTCGGCGTAAAGAGGTGATCCGTAGGTGGTCCGCACGCCCGCGACCGGCGTGACGTCCTTGATGCCGACCGGCAGGCCCTCCAGGACGCCAGGAAGGCCGCCCTGGGAGCGGCGCTCGTCCAGCGCGCGTGCCTCGTCCAGCGCCGTGTCGCTCAGCGTGACCACCGCGTTGATGCGAGCGTTCAGGGCCGCAACCCGCTCGAGCGCGGCCTCGACCACGTCGACCGCGCCGATCTCGCCGCGAACGATGCGGTCGCGTAGCTCGCTCGCGCTCGCCAGCGGATCGATCATGGGACGGAGCGGACCGCGAGGCGGGGACCGGTCATCTACGCGTCCTCCACGAACGCCACCACCCGTGCGAACGCCGCTTCGCCGCCTTTGAACAGCCATGGGAAGCAGCCGATCGTGGTCCGTCGATTGCGGAGCTCGGGGGCGTCGATGTCGCCGCCCAGGTTCTCGATGTGGATGCAGTCGTGCGGGAACAGCTTGTTGTGGGCGATCTGGTAGTGGTCGTCGGGAAACAGCCTGCGGATCCCGTCCTCCCCGAACTTCTCGACGCAGGTGGCGCGCACCTTGTCGCAGTGCCCGTGCATGCCCTTACCCAGGAAGCGTCCGATGGGGAGGTTCATCGGGTGGTCGGTGGACACGGCGTCGACCCCCCAGATCTTTATCTCCTTGTCCAGGAGCCAGTCCAGCAGGTCCGGATGCGGCCCCGGGTGGCGGTGTACGTAGCGCTCCTCGTCGGGCGCCTCGCCGAATTGCCCGTAGCGGTGCCAGCCGGTGTGCAGGACCAGGAGGTCGCCGTTCTGCACCTCGACGCGGGATTCGATCATCTCCGGCGTGTACACGTCGAGGTCGTCGAGCTCATCCGACAGGTCGACGATCACGCCGGGACCGTATAGCCACTCGAGCGGGATCTCGTCCACCGTGCGTCCGCCCGTCAGGAAGTGACGGGGCGCGTCCAGGTGGGTGCCCATGTGGTTGGACGTCATGATGTATTGCGCGTTCACACCGTGCTCGGACTTGCGCTTGATGTACTTGACCTCGAACGGCGGATAGTAGGGCCAGGGGAAGGACTCCTGGTTCAGTGGTTGGGAGAGGTCATAGAGCTTCATAGGTCTTCCACCGGTCTCATGAGCAGGAAATAGAGGACGAACGACGTCAGGCTCGCCGAGAACCAGGAGCCATTGAAGAGGAACGACAGCGTCGGATGCAGCGTCCCCGAGAGGGCGACCAGGATTCCGGCCACCAGTGCGATCACGGCGGCCCGGTTGACTCCTCGGTCGTAGCGGTAGCGGCCTTCCGCCCGATAGAGGTCGCGCAGGTTGAGCACCCCGCGGCGGATGACCACGTAGTCGCAGACGATCACGCCGCCCACGGCACCGAGGAGCCCGGAGTAGCTGATGAGCCAGGTCTGGTAGGCGTCGAGCAGCTCCCAGGGGAAGATCAGGATCCCCACGATTCCCGCGAGCAGGCCACCCGCGCGGAAGCTGATCCTCCGGGGGCTCAGGTTGGAGAAGCTGTTGGCCGAAGCCACCACGTTGGCTGCGATGTTCGTGCTGAGCGTGGCCACCACGACGCCGAGCATCGCGGCCATCCCGATGAGGCGACTTCCGCCCTCCGCGGTGATTCGGGCCACCAGGTCCACCGGATTCCAGATGGCTTCCCCGTAGAGGATCAGCGTTGCGCCGGTGACCGCCACCCCGATGAAGCTGAACAGTGGCATGGTGGTGAGGAGCCCGAGCGCCTGGCCCTTGACCTGATGTCGCTGGCTCTTGGCGTAGCGGGTGAAGTCGGGGATGTTGAGCGCCACCGTGGCCCAGTACCCCACCATGGCGGTGACCCAGGGAACGAAGACGCCGAGAACGAACGCCCCGGTCGGCATCTGGCTCCGCTGCCCGAGCCCGCCGGACGCCCCGAGCACGTGCGCCACCCCGCCGGCAGCGTTCATCGCCCACACGAAGAGGGCGACGCCCATGCCGATCAGGAGGGGCGCGGCCAGCGTCTCGAGCCACTTGATGCTCTCCGTCCCGGCCCAGACGAAATAGAGGTTGACCAGCCAGAACAGCAGGAAGCCCGAGTACTCCGCGGCCCCGTGTCCCATGAACTGCCACGACCCGCCGATCCCCGCCCAGCCCGGCCACAGCATGATGATCATCGCGCTGAGCGCCAGCCCGCCGATCCACGTCTGGATGCCGAACCAGCCGCAGGCGACGATCGAGCGCAGCACCGCGGGAATGTGCGCGCCCGTGGTGCCGAACGAGGCGCGCGCGTAGACCGGGAAAGGAATGCCGTAGCGGGTCCCCGCGTGCGCGTTGATCACCAGCGGGACCAGCACGATGGCGTTCCCGACGAAGATTGCGAGCAGCGCCTGCCACCAGGTCATGCCCGCCTGGATCATGCTGGCGGCGAGCATGTAGGTCGGGATGCAGACGCTCATCCCCACCCAGAGCGAAGCGATGTGCCACGTGGTCCACGTGCGATCGCGGATCGCGGTGGGCGCAATGTCGTCGTTGACGAGCGGGCTCTCCGGGAGGGCCGCGGTCAGGGCGACCATCTCCCCCAGGTCGATGCGCGGCCGGGCGCCGGGGCTCATGCGGCCCCCGTCGGCGCACCGTCGGGCTCGAGCCCGAACGCGCGAGTGAGCGCCCTCCGGGCGAGCACGGCCAGGAGCGCGCGCCGGTACGTCTCGGAGGCGTGCCCATCGCCGATGGGACGGGCGTCGTGCTCGGAGAGCGCCGCGACGGCGGCCTCGACCAGCTCGGGCTTCGGGGTCTCGTTCGCGAGCACCTCCTCCGCACCGGCCGCGCGGAGCGGCCGGTCCCCGGCGCTCAGAAGACCGATACGCACGGCTTGGCAGCTCCCCTGCCCGTCCATGTCCGCAGCCACGGCCAGTCCCACCAGTGCGTGGTCTCCGCGCCGGCGGGCGATCTCCTCGAAGGCGACCACGCGGCCGGCCGGCGGCGGCGGGACCTCGATCTCGGTGAGGAGCTCGTCGGGATCGAGTGCGTTCTCGAACCAACCCGTGAAGAACTCGTCGACGGGGATCCAGCGCTCGCCCCGTACGCTGCTGGCCTTGAGGCGGGCGCCGAGCGCCAGCATCACGGCGGGGATCTCTCCGGTGGGGTCGGCCTGCGCCATGGTCCCGCCGACCGTCCCCCGGTTCCGGATCTGCGGATGGGCCACGTGGGGCACGGCCTCGGCCAGCAGCGTCGCGTGCTCCGCCACCAGCGGGCTCCGCTCCAGAACGCGCTGTCGGACCATGGCGCCAATCCGTAGGGCGCCGGAGGGGGCGAG
>JAHEKN010000226.1 GCA_024638305.1 Gemmatimonadota bacterium
GAGGCGAGGCGACTGAGGCGTACTCAGGTACGCCGCAGGGAGCCGAATCCGAAGTCCAACGAACTCCTGCGCCCGAAAGAGCGCCCGCCTCCATGACCTGCGGGTGATCAGTCGGGATGCAAGAGCAGGCGGGCGAGGCGAGGCGACTGAGGCGTACTCAGGTACGCCGCAGGGAGCCGAATCCGAAGTCCAACGAACTCCTGCGCCCGAAAGAGCGCCCGCCTCCACGACCTGCGGGTGATCAGTCGGGATGCAGGAGCAGACGGGCAAGGTGAGGCGACTGAGGCGTACTCAGGTACGCCGCAGGGAGCCGAATCCGGAGCCCAACGAACTCCTGCGCCCGAAAGAGCGCCCGCCTCCACGACCTGCGGGTGATCAGTCGGGATGCAGGAGCAGACGGGCGAGGTGACGCGACTGAGGCGTACTCAGGTACGCCGCAGGGAGCCGAATCCGAAGCCCAACGAACTCCTGCGCCCGAATGATCACCCGTTCACAGTCGGAATTCGCCGAGTATCCGCTGCTCCACCTCCCCCTCGATGGTGGCCATGACCTCCACGTGGGGCTCGAGACCGCTGCCGTTCAGCTTGTCGCGGAGGAGCTTGTCGAGCTGGAACACACCGGCGGAGTTCAGGAGCTCGATCCGGATGCGGACGGGCTTCTCCTCACCCTGCTCGATCGACACCGACTGGACCGCCGCCGCCGAGATGGAGTGGATGCTCACGGAGCCGGACTCGAACGGGATGCGTGAGCGCCCTTTGGCCATGTCGAGCGCGTCGGCGAGCCGAACCACCCCCGCCTCCAATGTCAGTGGCTTCCCACCCGAGCGATGGGAGATGATGGCATGGAGCACTTCCGACCGGATGATCGTGCTCGTCGGCGCGTCATAGAGCCTTGGGAGTAGGTCCCGGAGCTTGCCCTCGGCCACGAATAGCGAGAAGGACTCGTGGTCGGGGCGCTGAATGGACATCCCCACGTCGTGCAACAGCGACGCCAGCGCCACGACCACCTCGGCGTCCGTCCGCTCGAGATCGTAGGTCGTAACGACCGCTGGCTCGACCCCGTGGTCCATCAGGATCCGCAGCAATTTGACCGCGATGTTCATCACGATCTTCACGTGCACGGGCCCGTGGTCGGTCATCCCCAAGCGCTCCATGGCCGTGACGTTGGCTGCGGTCCAGAGCGCGTACAGGTCGTCGTCGCCGTTTACCCACTCGACCAGCTGCTGGAGCTTGGGGTTGTGGCGGTCCGGGACCGTCATCCGGATCCGGCGCTCCATCCGGGCGGACACCGACCGCTGATCGGTGTCAGGAACGGATGGGAGGTCTTCACTCATGCGGGGTTCCCTGGGAGAATCGCTTCCGGCAAAGGTAACCACTCCTCCGATCGCACGGCCTCGACGGGACCGACGCTCCGGTGCAGCTCACCACTCAGACGAGCTCGATCGCCGCGAGAGGCCTACTCGGGGCGCTCGCCCCGGACCGTCACTCGATAGCCCGAGCGGGTGTGAGGAAAGTAGTCCCAGAGGGCGTGGTGCTGGACACAGCGGTTGTCCCAGAACGCGATCGAGTTCTCGGCCCAACGAAAGCGGCACTGGAACTGTGGATTCGTCACGTGCCGAAAGAGAAATGCCAGGATCGCGTCGCTCTCTGCCGTGGGCACGCCCACCAGGTGCGTCGTGAACATCTCGTTCACGAAGATCGTCTTCCGACCGGTGACGGGGTGGGTCCGGATCACGGGGTGCTCTGCCCGTGGGTAGGTCCGCCCGCCGTCGTCCCTGCCGATCAGACGGTTCACCCCGCGGTAGTAGGGGCCACCGTCGTGGACGGCGGTCAGCCCCGCGAGCAGGGATCGCATCCGGTCGGACAAGGCGTCGTATGCCGCGTACATGCTGGCGAAGAGCGTGTCTCCGCCGGAATCCGGCACCGTGAAGAGTCGGAGGATCGACCCCATGGGTGGCTCAGCCGCACACGAAACGTCGGAATGCCAGCGTTCGCCTGCCACCCGCTTCGACGTCTCGTCGGCGTGGATGATCATCACCTCGGGATGTCCATCGAGGCCCGGGTCGTTCGGGTGTGCGACCAACTCCCCGAACCGGAGGCCGAACTCTTTCTGCCGCTCGACGGAGATGTCCTGGTCACGGAAGAAGATGACGCCCCGGGTGACGAGCGCTTCGTGGACCCGCGCGAAGTCCTCGTCGGCGAGAGTCGCTCCGAGATCGACCCCGCCGATCTCCGCTCCAATGGCGGGCGTCGTCTCCCGGATGGTCAGGGTGTTTCCGCTCATGAGCCTCCGTTGCGTGCTCGGGTCGTGACAACTGGAGGTCCCGCTGCCGAAAACGCAAAGTCGGCCCTCCCCGCCCTTCTGGACGGGCCACTATCTTGAGGGTCCAGGGCCCGGAGACAAGGGCCGCGCAACGCCCCCCGGAGGAGGTGTCCATGAAGGTGTTCGATCGCCTGGCGGAGCACGACTACGAGAAGGTCGTGTTCTGCAACGACAACGAGTCCGGCCTCCGGGCGATCATCGCCATTCACGACACCACGCTGGGTCCCGCGCTGGGCGGCGTGCGCATGCGGCCCTTCCCCACCGAGGAGGCCGCCCTCATCGACGTCCTGAGGCTCGCTCGAGGAATGACCTACAAGGCCGCCATCAGTGGCGTCGACCTGGGCGGCGGCAAGTCGGTGATCCTCGGCGACTCTGCAACGGAAAAGACGCCGGAGCGATTGCAGGCTCTCGGCCGGCGCATCCACTCCCTCGCCGGCGAATACATCGCGGGCCAGGACATCGGCACGGACTCTTACGACATGGGCGTCATTCGTGGAGTGACACCCCACGTGGCGTGCGTGTCGGAGGAGGCGGGTGGCGCGGGTGACCCGAGCCAGGCGACCGCGTACGGGGTGGTCTGCGGGATTCGGGCGGTCCTCGAGGCCGTCACGGGCAGCGACTCGCTCTCGGGACGGCACGTGGTGGTCCAGGGTCTGGGCAACGTGGGCTACCACGTCGCCCGCTTCTGCCATCAGGACGGAGCCAGACTCACGGTGACGGACGTCCGCGACGAACCGGTGCGAGAGGCCGTGCGCGAGCTCGGGGCGACCGCGGTGGCACCGGGCGCGGTGTACGAGGTTGAGTGCGACGTATTCTCCCCGTGCTCGGTTGGCGCAGTCGTCAACGACGACACCATCACCCGCTTCCGCTGCCAGGCGATCGCGGGCGGCGCCAACAACGTGCTCGCCGAGCCCCGCCACGACGGCGCGCTGGTGGAGCGTGGCATCGTCTACGGTCCCGACTACCTGGTGAACTCGGGCGGTCTGATTCGCTGCCAGGAAGAAGTGCGCGGCGAGCCCACCGACGACGATCGCATCTTCACGAAGGTGTCGCAGATCTACGATCAGACGCTTCAGGTGATCGCCAAGGCGGGCGAGCTCGGCATCGGCACGGGGGCGGCGGCCGATCGCCTGGCGGAAGAGCGGCTCGCCGCGGTTCGGCTGGCCGCGGCCGGAGCGGCCTGAGTCCGCGGCGCTCCTCCACAGCCCGAGCCAGGGCCACGGCTCAGCCACTGTCCAGCGTCGACTCCGGCTCGTGGCAGCGTCGACTCAGCTCCCCCGGGGCGGAAACAGCCATTCCCCTGTCCCGGCGTCCTCGACGCGGATGGCTCCGGTGGGGCAACTGGCGGCTGCATCGAGAATCGTATCGACAGCTTCGTCGTAGGGATCGAGCGGCTCCGATTGCCGGTCGGCGTTGTGGGCGAACGCGCCGGGAGCCAGCGCCACGCACATGGCGTTGCCGACGCAGAGTCCGTGGTCCACGCGGATGCGCACCCGTCCGTCCATGATGGGACTCACGCGCTCCAGGTGACGGGGAGCGACTCGAGCGACCGGAACTGGACACTCGGCTGGTATTTGAGACGCGCCCCGGTGAGCTCGAACGCCTCGAAGCGCTCGGCCAGGGCGCGAAAGACCTCCTGACCCTCCAGCCGAGCCAGGGCCACGCCCAGGCAGTAGTGGATCCCCGCCCCGAAAGACAGGTGGGGGTTGGGCTGGCGACCGATGTCGAACCGATCGGGGTCGGGAAAGACGGCCGGGTCACGATTGGCGGCGGCGATGATCCAGCGGATGCGGTCTCCGGCCCGAATCAGCCGCCCACCGAGCTCGACGTCCTGAGTCGCAACCCGCTGCGTGGACTTCACGGGCGGATCGAAGCGCAGGCACTCCTCGGTGGCTAGACGTGCGGCCTCCGCCGGATCCAGGCGCAACCGACGCCACTGCTCGGGATGGCGCATGAAGGCCAGGAGCCCGTTGCAGATCAGGTTCATCGTGGTCTCGTGGCCCGCGAAGAGGAGAAGTCCCGTGTTGACCAGCACCTGGTTGTGCGTGAACACGCCGGCGCGCTCGCCCTGCGCGAGCAGCGAGATGAGGTCGTCCCCGGGTCGCTCCGCGCGCTCCCGAGCCAGGGGCTCCGCATACTCGAGTATGCCGCGGACCCCCTCGACGAGGGGCCTCAAGCGGTAGGGCTCGCCGCGGTTGATGTACAGGATCTGGTCCGCCATCTCGCGCAGGTGGCCGCGGTCCTCGCGCGGGACGCCCATCATCTCTCCGATGATCTGGACCGGGAGCGCGGCCGCAAGGTCGGTCATCACGTCCATCGACCCACGCGGCTGGATGTCGTCGAGAAGGTCCGCCACGGCAGCGCGCACGAAGGGACGCCAGCCCTCGATCGCCTGTGGGGTGAAGTACTGGTGCACCAGGCCGCGCATCCGGAGATGCTCGGGCCGGTCCTGCTCGACGAGTTGGTCGGCGCGGAAGCTCCGGATCTCATCGAAGAGCGGCAGGTCCTCGGGGTCCACCGGCGGATAGGGCGGCCCGCTGGTGGTCCGGATGACCGCCGACGAGAAGAGCTCGTGATGGCGGAGGAGCCACACCACCTCGGCATGGCCCGAGACGATCCAGAGCCCGAACCGCTCGTTCCAGTGCACGGGGGAGCGTTCCCGAAGCCGCGCGAAGTAGCCGTAGGGATCGGCGATGACCTCTTCGGCGAACAGGTCGTCGAGGTCCACCACGGTCATGTCCGCCTCACTCGTCCCGTGCGCCGTAGACGAAGCGCTCTACCTCACCGTGGATCCGCTCGATCGTCTCGGCCGTGGGCGCGGGGC
>JAHEKN010000227.1 GCA_024638305.1 Gemmatimonadota bacterium
CTCGAAGGGGCCGTCCCGAGTGTCGGCGGTCACGTCGGGCATCAGCACGGGCACCAGGGCCATCTGGCCACGCCCGTCACGGTCCACCTGAGCGTACTGGTTGCGCACGTCGCGGTAGATCGCCCCGAGCTCGGTGGAGTCACGGGCGGTACGCGCGAACGTTATCTGCTCCGCGAGCAGGTCGAGGTGTGCGTCCAACGCGTCCAGCAGCGCGGCGCGAGCCGTGCGGACCACCTCGGCCGTCTCCTCGACCCGTTGGTCGAGCGTGAGCATCGAGACGGTGAGTCGCTGGGCTTCCCCGAGCCCTTCATTGCGCCGGGTCTCGTCCCCCGCGGCCCGGGCCTCGGAGATGCTCTGGGTCAGGCGTGAGAACCGCGATTCAGCCGCGGCACGAGCGGCCAGGGCACCGTCGTAATCGCGGGAGGCGGCCCGGTACTCCAACCGCCGCTCGGACACGATGGCTTCGATCTGCGACGCCTGCGCGGACACAGGGGCAGGACGCACTCCTGCCCCCAGGGTCAGTAAGCACCCCGTCAGGATCAGGGTCCGTACCCGCAGTCCTAGCGTCATGCGTCGATACCGTACTTGTCCAACTTGTAGTAGAGGGCGCTGGCCTTGAGCCCCAAAAGCCGAGCTGCTTCCGCCTTCACGCCGCCGGCCTGCTCCAACGCCTGCCTGAGCAGCTTCTCCTCCAGGGACTCCACCAGGAGGTTCAGGTCGGTGCCGTCGCTCGGGAGCAACGTCTCCTCCGGTGCGGCGACGCCTGAAGCGTCACCAGCGGGGCGTCCCTTCCCGCCATCGTCATTCGGTAGAAACGGCAGATCCTCGGCCTCGAGCACCTCCCCTTCGGCGAGCACCAGGGCTCTCTCCACTACGTTCTCGAGCTCCCGGACGTTCCCCGGCCAGGAGTAGCTCTCCAACCGCACGATCGCGGCTTCCGACACCTCACGCACCGGAGAGCACGTGCGCTCCCTGAGCTTATCCAAGAAATGGTGGACCAGCGTGGACACGTCGTCGGGGCGCGCTCGCAGTGGGGGAAGGGTGACCGGGACCACGTGCAGGCGGTAGAAGAGGTCCTCGCGGAACCGGTGCTCGCCGAGGAGGCTCTTCGGGGTCGCGTTGGTCGCAGCGATGATGCGCACGTCCACGGGAAGCGTCTCCTCGCCGCCCACCCGCTCGAGCTCGCGCTCCTGGAGGACGCGCAGCAGCCGGACCTGTGTGGCAGGCGCGATGGTCGCGATCTCGTCCAGGAACAGAGTGCCGCCGTCCGCCAGCTCGAACCGGCCGCGACGCTTCTTCTCGGCCCCGGTGAACGCACCTTTTTCGTGCCCGAACAGCTCGGAGTCGAGCAGGCTTTCGGACAGGGCGCCACAGTTGACCCGGATGAAGGGGCCGTCGCGGCGGGTGGAGCCCGCGTGGATGGCCCGGGCCACCAGCTCTTTGCCGGTCCCGGACTCCCCATAGATCATCACGGTCGACTCGCTGCGCGCCACGCGGCGGATCCAGCGGAAGATCTCCTGCATGGCCTCGGAGCTGCCTACGATCTCGCCGTACCTGGCGTCCGCTTCGGACTCCTCCTTCAGGTAGGCGTTCTCGACCCGGAGGGCGACGTTCTCCTCCTCGAGCTTGGCGCGGGTGGCTCGCTCGACCAGCAGCCGGTCGATGCGGACCCCGAACTCCTCGGACGAGAACGGCTTCGAGATGAAGTCCACCGCCCCCAGCTTCATCGCCTCCACCGCGGTCTCGATGGTGCCGTAGCCGGTCATCACCATGACATCGGTGTCGCCGTGATGCTCGCGGATCCGGCGGAGGACCTCGATTCCGTCCACCTTGGACATCTTCAGGTCGGTGATGACCAGGTCGGCCCCGTGCTCCGCCAGCAGCTCCAGCCCCGTCTTGCCGCTGTCTGCGGAGAGCGTCCGATGACCGCGCTTGCGGAGAAGCAACTCCAGGCCCTCGCGCATGGAATCGTGGTCGTCGATGATGAGGAGCTGCGCCATGACGTCCGCCGGTATCGGCTCGGGCTATGCGGGCGATTCCGCGAGGGGCATGGTCTCGGAGCCCTCGAAATATACGCGGAATTCCGCGCCCTTCCCAAGAGTGGAGCCCCCGTGATCCACGTCGAGACGTCCTCCGTTGGCCTCGACGAGCCGGAGAACGATGGCCAGGCCCAGGCCCGCGCCCTGCTCTTTGTCAGTGACGAACGGATCGAAGATCCGCTCCCGGAGCTCCGGGTCGACCCCGGGGCCGTCGTCTCGGACCGAAACCAGCACGTCGTCCTCCTGGGGCTGTCCGGTGATCCACACGTGCGTGCCTGCCTGCGCGCCGTTGCGGGCCAGATTTAGCACGACCTGCTTGACGTGCTCGGGGTCGGCCCAGGCCATGAGCGGGTGGTCAGGCAACGCCACGACCACCTCCCCATCCGTGCCGGACACCTCGGCAGCCACGATCTCGGCGGCCGCACGAATCGGGCCCCGAACGTCGTGGGAGAGGATCTTGGGCTCCATGGGCCGGGCAAAGCTCAGGAACTCGTCGATGATGTCGTTGAGGGCTTTGACCTCCTCACGGATGCGCTTCAGCAGTCGGTGCTGCTCAGCGCGGTCGTCCGTCTGCGACGCCACCGAAGCCAGGAGCTCCATTCCTCCCAGGGGATTGCGGATCTCGTGGGCAACCTGGGCCAGCATGAGACGGAGCTGCCGGTCACGGTTCTCGATTCCCAGCCGCATGCGGTCCATTGCCCGAGAGAGCTGGCCGAGCTCGTCGTCGCGCGTGGTTCCCACCACCGGCTCGTCGGTGCGGCCGCGCTGGATCCGGAGAGCGGCGCGGCTGAGGCGATCGAGCGGGCGGGTCACGTTCCGGGCCAGGAGCCCGGCGAGCAAAGCCGCTAGCAAAGCCGCGAGTACGGACCCGAAGACGACGGACCTACGGAGTCGATCGAGGGCCTCGGTGTAACCCGCCGGAATCAGCACCGCCATCATGACGTCCGAATTCCGCACCCGCACGAACCCGTACTTGAAAAGGCGTCCGTCCACCTCGAACAGCGGGGTAGTGGATTCCCCGGTCACCCACGCCCGCGTGAGCTCGTCCGCGTACGCGCCGAGAAAGCGGAGTTGCCGCCCGATGGGGAGCGAGTCCGGACCGGCAGTGGCCACGATCACCTGGTGGTTGTCGCCGAGCGGATCGCGCTGGAACAGCCACGCGGCGGACACGTAGCGCTGGAGGGATCGCAGGCGCTCCAGGTACACCTGGTATCCGCGAGTGTCCTCGTCTCCGGGGCTCAGGAGCGCGAGCCCACCGGGATCGAAGCCCACCTCGGCGGCCGCACCCGCGACCCAACGGAGCTTCTCGTCCAATTCGAGGTCCAGGGCACGGTAGGTGACCCACCACGCCCCGAACCCGCCGGCCACGGTGAGCACCACCGAGAACGCGACGAAATAGAGGAAGAATCGGCGTTGGAGCGACATCCGCTACGGACCGGAAAGCGGCCGCTCCGCCCGGCCAGCCCGCTCCCCGACTCCGGAGCCGGGCGCGCCGACGGCTACAGCCCGCAAGGAACCCGTTCGGTACGAACCAGCGCGAAGCGTACGACGTTCTCCACCTTGGGCGCCATGACCACGTGGAACGGCCGCTGGATCCTCGATGCGGGTGAGCAGAAGTCGCCGGGCACGCGCTCGTAGGACTCGACGAGCGTAGTCCCGAGCACGTCCTGGACGACCCGCCGGATCTCGACGCTGTCGCCCGCCTCGTCCACCTGGCCTACGGCCGCGACCAACACCATCTGCTCCGACCAGTCGACGGCGGGGACGGCGGAGCCGGGATCGTGTTCGGTCCAGAACTTGGCGAACTCGGTCTGGGCGTCGGGAAACGAGTTGGGGCCGATACCCTCACGGAAGATCAGCGGCCCCTCGAGCGATGCACCGGAATCCTCACCCTTGTCGAGCGTTCCGAACGGCAGGGTGCCCAGATACGCCGAGTCGAAGCCGGATCCGAGCGCGAAATCGCGGGCGAGCACGGCTGCCTGCACGACCCGCGCAGCGAACTGATCGGGGCCGGCCCCGGCGGGGGTGAGCTCGGTGAGCGTCCCCTCACCACAGCGGGTCCAACGCGCAGTCTCGCCACGCGCATCGTCCCGGATCTGGAAGATCACGCGCGACCGGCTCTCGATGCCGTCCGCCAGGCAATCGACCTCGAGTCCCTGGTCCAGACCCTCGACGAAGAGCTTGAGCTCCTGCGTGTCGTTGAGCTGGGTGATCAGCGACGCGTAGGCCGCCGCGAACGTGGCTTGCTCGCCCCGACTCTTCACGAGCGTCTCGTCGCCCACGAGCCCTCGATAGCTCACCATCTCGTAGACCTGCCAGGGACCCTGGGCGGTCCAGGTGAGGATCTGTTGGAGCTCCCCCTCGACGGTCAGTCGGCCGCCGCGCACGACGATGAGCGGGGTGATGACGCTCACGCGCACCTCCCCCACTTGCCCGAACCGTAGGGACCCGAGCTGGGTGCCGTTGTCGGAGCCGCACGCCGCGAGGGCCGCTCCCAAGCAGAGCACGGTCGCCCTGCGCAGGTGGCCTTGACGCCTTCCCGGCCGCCCGCGATGTGTTACGCCATGAACCATCGGCAACGCCTGAAAGAGCTGCTCATCGAGCGGTCACTCGAGAAGGGTGAGTTTACCCTCGCGAGCGGCCGACGTTCTACCTATTACGTCGACGCGCGCCGGACGACCATGGCTGCCGAGGGACAGTACCTGATCGGAAAGGTCGGCCTCGGAACGCTGCGGGCGAGCGGACTGGCCCCCACGCACGTGGGGGGGATGACCATGGGAGCGGACCCGGTCTCGTATGCGATCGCTCACGAGAGCTGGACCGACGGCCCCCCGATGGACGCCTTCTCGGTGCGCAAGACCGCCAAGGACCACGGCACCGGCCGGCAGATCGAGGGTGGGCTCCCCTCCGGCGCCCGCGTGGTGCTGGTGGAAGACTCGATCACGAGCGGCGGGAGCGCGCTGCGGGCACTCGACGCGCTCGAAGCGCACGGCGCGGAGGTCCTGGCCGCCCTGGTGGTGGTCGACCGTCAGGAGGGCGGCGCCGAGGCGCTCGGGACCCGTGG
>JAHEKN010000228.1 GCA_024638305.1 Gemmatimonadota bacterium
GACGCCTGCCTGAGCATTCCGGTCGAGGCAACCTGGGGGTCGGCGACCACCTCCGGCACCGTATGGATCGGCGCGCACGGCACACCGTGGCGGCGCATCAGATCGAACAACGCCGCGGTGTCGAAGGTTGCCGTGCGTGCGGATATCGCCGCCACGACCTGGCCGCGATGGGATACCCGGGACGGGTTGTCCGCGAAGCGCGGGTCGTTTCCCATTTCCCCGAGGTCGAGTGCGGCACAGAGTCGCGAAAAGATGCCGTCGTTGGCCGCCGCGATCATCAGGGACCCGTCGCGAGTCGGGAACGCCTGATAGGGACAGATCAGGCCGAGCGCGGTCCCGGAGCGTTCGGGGGCGATCCCCGAAGCGAGATAGCCGGTCAGGTGGTAGGCCATGAACCCCAGTGCCGTGTCGAGTAGCGAGAGCTGGACATGGGATCCGACACCCGACCGATCGCGGGAGCGTAGCGCGGCCAGAATGGCGAGCGCCCCCCACATGCCGGTGCCCAGGTCGATGACCGATGTGCCCGCCCGGGCAGGAGGGGCGTCGGGATGGCCAGTGTTGGCCGCGAGCCCGCTATACGCCTGCAGCAGCGGGTCGTAGCCGGCGAGGTCCCGGCGCGGGCCACTGTCGCCGTAGGCCGAGATGGACACGTAGATCAGCTCGGGACGCCTGGCCCGCACCTCCGCCTCCGAGAATCCGAGTCGCTCGATGGCGCCCGGTCTGAGGGCTTGGAGGAAGACGTCAGCCGAACCGATCAGATCCCACAGCACCGAGCTGGCGTCCTCCGTCTTGAGGTCGAGCACCGCACTCCGCTTGTTCCGGTTCACGCTCATGAAGAGGGCTCCGACGTCGCCCCAGAACGGCGGGCCCCAGGCCCGGGCCGGGTCGCCGCCGGGCGGCTCGATCTTGAGCACGTCCGCGCCCAGGTCTGCCAGGATCTGCGTGCAGTACGGTCCCGCCATGTTCTGCGACAGGTCGAGGATCCGGACTCCTCCGAGGACGTTCATCTGCGCTCCATCGCTTGGCTCGTGCCCGGCCGTGGCACCGTTCGGCTGGCGCCGGCCCAACGCCTCCGCGCGCTCCGAGGTGGCCCGCGGTCCCGGGGATCGTACTTTGCCAGCCGCGCACGGCAATGGCGGGCGCTGACCGAAGCGGTCCCACCGAGGAGAGGAGGAATCCCAGTTGCTGCACATCGCCATGGGGATCGGGCTGTTGGCCGGGCTCCTGTTCGGGATTCTGGCCGCGGCGACCGGATCGCCGGCGCTGCTCGCGGTGGCGGAGGGCGTTCGGCCGCTGGGGACGCTGTTCGTGCGCGGGATCCAGATGGTCGTCATCCCACTCGTGGTCGCGGTCGTCTTCTCGGGGGTCGCCCGCCTGGGGGACATCCGCAAAGTGGGCCGCATGGGCCTCTTTTCGGTCGGCTTCTTCTGGCTGACCACCATCCCGGCGATTCTGATCGGGATGGGGTTCATGACCGTGGCGCTGCGCTTCTCGCCCGAGGTGACCGTGGCGGGGGTCGAGGCCGTGGCCACGCCCGAGCTCCCCGGCATGGTGGACTTTCTGCTCCGCCTGATCCCGACCAACCCGTTTGCCGCGGCGGCCCAGGGCGCGCTCTTGCCACTGATCGTGTTCACGGTGCTGTTCGCCGCGGCAGCGAGCACGTTGGAGACGGCCGACCGCGAACGCCTCGTCGACCTGGCCGACGCGGTCGGCGGCGCGTTCATCAAGCTCGTGTACTGGGTCCTCTGGACGGGTCCCGTGGGTGTGTTCGGGCTTGCCGCCCCGGTCACCGCTCAGACGGGCTGGGCGATGCTGCAGAGCCTGGCTGTGTTCGTCGTCACCGTGATCATCGGGCTGGTCGTGTTCATCGCCCTGGTCTACCTCCCGCTCGTGAAGCTGGTCGGCGGGATGAGCCCGAGTCGTTTTCTCCGCGGGTCCGTGGGAACCGCAACCGTGGGCTTCACCACCACGAGCTCCGTGGCCACCCTGCCCGTCATGTTGACGGAGAGTCAGGAGAACCTGGACGTGTCGCCGCCGATCGCGAACTTCACGCTCTCCCTGGGCGCGTCGATCAACCGCGCCGGGAGTGCGCTCTTCCAGGGAGCATCGGTCGTGTTCGTGGCCTCCATATTCGATGTCACGGTGCCGTCCGGTGCCATGCTCGGCGCGGTGGTGGCGGTGTTCTTCGCGGCGATGACGGTGGCGCCCGTTCCCAGCGCCAGCATCATGACCCTGGCGCCCGCGCTCGACGCGGTCGGAGCGCCGCTGGCGGGTCTCGGGGTGCTGCTGGGGGTGGACCGCATCCCCGACATGTTCCGGAGCGCGACCAACATGTTGGGCCACATGTCCGCGGCCGTGGTGGTGGACGGGCTGCTCTCCAAGGACGGATCGGGGGACGGCGGCCCGGACGGCGCCGGGCCCGGGGCGGTGTCTTCCGAGGCCGGGCCGCCTGGCGGATAGGGCCGGATGGGGCCGGATAGGGCCGGCTAGGGGAGGTAGCGGTCGGCCGCGGAATCAAGCGCTCGGTATTGCTCGAGCGGATCGGGCCCGAAGCGGTTGGTCCCCACCGTTCCCGGGCTGAAGAGCAGCTTGAATCCCAGGTAGATGTTGTAGAGCGGGATGGCCAGGAGGAACCAGTGCCACCCCGGCCGGCCGAGGTCGTGGAGCCGTTTCACGGTGACGGCCACGGCTGCCATGAAGCCACCGAACATCACGCCCAGCACGGGCAGGGCGACCCAGGGCGTACCCACCAGCGTGGCCACCACTATCAGCGTGAGCAATAGCGAGATGATCACGAAGTCGTCGATCAAGATGTGCTTGATGTACCAGGCCCTGTTGGCGCGGCCGTGAAACGAAAAGATCTCGAGCAACGTGTCCATGCAGTTCCTACGCTCTTGCCGGCGAGCTTGTTCTCACTGATCGGAGGCGCCCTCAGCTCACGGGCGCTCCACCCTTTCGTAGGACCACCCCGGGAAGCGCACCCGTGGCTCGGCCCCCGTCCACGGTCAAGACTCCGTTGACCATGACGAACTCCATGCCTTCCGGCTCCGCGCCGGGATCCATGATGGTCGCGCGGTCCTGCACCCGCTCGTAGTCGAACACCACCAGATCCGCCTTTTGCCCGGTGCGTATGTAGCCACGGTCCGTCAGGCCTGTAATCTGGGCCGGCAGACCGGTCGACGACCGGACCATGAAGGGGAGGGTGATGACCCCCCGCTCACGCACGTAATGGGCGATCTTGCGTGGGTAGGTCCCGTAGTAGCGGGGGTGTCGCCCCGGACCCGGATCGGGCACGACCCCGCCGTCGGTGGCGGTGGCGGTGTACTCCTGGCGCATGTAGCGATCCACGTCTTCCCGGTGACCGGCGACGGGGCGAAAGCGCACGCCTCCCCGAAGGTCCGGGTCCGCGGTGAGCGCGAAATCCACGAGCGCCTCGAAAACCGATTGGCCTCGCTCGGCGGCCACCTCCGCCAGGGTCTTCCCCACGAGCTCCGGGTTCCGCGGCGCGAGCACGACGATGTGACGGTCCGCGCCCCCCTGGAGGTCGAGGATGTGCTGGACGTCCTGCTGAAGGATCCGCAGCATGGCCGGGTCCGCCAGGTTGGCACGCAGGTTGGCCTTGGTGTCGGCACCTTCGAGCAGGCGACCCCAGCGCGGATCGTCGGTGCCGCCCGTGCGGTCCGTGTGGGGCGGGGCGTAGGCCCACGGGGGGAGCACTCCGGTCGCCCCTCCCCCGAAGGTCTCGTACGGATACTGGTCCAGATAGACCTGTACTCCCTCCGAGCGAGCCTGCTCGATGAGCCGAACGTCGACGGCCGAATGGCCCCACATGGTGGGACCCTTGGCCTTGATGTGGCTCCCCACCACCCGAATGCCCGCCTCCCGCCCGATGCGGATAGTCTCCTTCATCCCGTCCGTGGCGGTCAGCCGCCAGCCCCGGGGCCAGGTGGGGGGCGGGTCGGTCTCCGCCAGGATGCTGGGCGTCTGCCAGAGGGGAAGAGGGGACTGGCTGCGCTGGTGGGCGTAGTAGAATCCGTCATAGTCCGCGACCACGCGGGCCAAAGCAATCAGCTCCTCGGTGGTGCTGAACCGTCCCGGCCGGTACTCGGGCCCCGCGCCGAGACCCCAGGCGCCGGCCTCCATGCCCTCTCGCACGAGCTCCGCCATGCGCCGAATCTCGTCCTCGGTGGCGGGGCGCTCGTAATCGGCTCCCATGACCTCGGAGCGCACGGTTCCGTGGCCGACCATGGGCACCACGTTGAGGGCAGTGCCCAGTCCCTCGTACGCAGCGATCTCGTCCTCGAGCGGCCAGGCGGGATTCCGGCCATCCGGGCCCACGACCACCGTGGTGATGCCCTGGAGCACCAGATTGCGTGCTTCGCGAGGACCGCGCTCCTCCGACACGAGCGAACGGTCTGCGTGGGAGTGCATGTCGATGAAGCCGGGGGACACCATCATCCCGGCTGCGTCGATCACTCGGCGGGCAGTTGCGTTCGTCAGGCTTCCCATGGCGGCGATCTCGTCCCCCACGATGCCGACGTCGGCTCTAAACGCAGGACTGCCGGATCCGTCGAGCACCATGCCACCGCGGATCAGTAGGTCGAACTCCTGCGTCGAGGCCGGTCGCGCCGCGACCGCCGAGAGCAGAGCGAGTGCGGCGGTCGCGGCCAGAGCCCGCGGGAGCCCGCGCCGGAGCCGACGGCCCACGCGCCCACGGCCCCATCCCGCCGACCCAGTACCCCTCGTCACGGACCCCCCAGCGCGTCGTCGATCCAGTCCATCAGCACCCTCTGGCTCAGAACCAGGACGTGTCCCTGTCCGGGGATGACGTCGAGTCGAGTCTCCACGCCAGCCGTTTCGAGGATCGTCTTGGTGGCGTCCGCTGCGGATCGCCAGTTGGTGTCCCCCTCACCCACCAGGAGCCAGGCCGGGTTGCCGGCGAACCCCGCGAGCGCCTCGGGCGGCCCGGAGTACGATCCGGGCATGCCGATCAAGGCTGAGAACCGCGACGGCTGGGCGACGAGCGCGTGGAAGATCCCCC
>JAHEKN010000229.1 GCA_024638305.1 Gemmatimonadota bacterium
TTCCGGGATGCGGTACAGGAGCCCGTTGTTCACGAGCAGGTCGAAGCCCTTCTGCTTGACGAGCCGGGCCGTCATACCGAAGAGCGGGATGTCGTCGTTGACGGGCAGCCCGCAGCTCCTCTGGAGGTCGGCCTTGCAGACCCTCTTACCGGACAGGTCGTCCACCGAGAAGTGCGCCGGGATCTCGGGATCGTTCGTGGGATCCCAGATGTCCAGATCGATTCCGTTCAGGATGCCTACGAGCGCGTCACCCAGCGCAATGAACGCGTCGTGGAGCCCGAAGCCGCCTGCTGGCGTCCGGAGCTCGAACGCATGCGTCGGGCTCACGGTCCCGACGTGATCCGAGTAGACCAGGCCGCCCTTGAGCCAGTTGATCGAGCCGTAATGCTCCATGCGGCTCCAATGGTAGACCTCGTCCGGAAGGCCGAGGTCATCGAGCGTCTCGGGAGGGAACCGCCCCTGGTAGCCGGCGTTGTGCACGGAGAGGATCGTGGCCACCTGCTTGAACCAGGGGTGGTCCTTGAACACCGTGCCCAGGTAGATCGGCGCCAGCGCCGAATGCCAATCGTGAGCGTGGAGGACCAGCGGCACCCGCGTCAGGCGCGGCAGAGCCTCCAGCGCGGCCTTGCTGAAAAATCCGAACCGGATGTGGTTGTCGGGGTGGTCCCGCCCCCCTTCCCCGTACAACCCGTCGCGGTCGAAGAGCGCCGGTTGGTCCAGGAACAGCACCCGCACCCCCGACACGGGTTGGTCGCGCTCCATGATCCGGGCGGTCTCCCGCACGGGCCCGAGCTCCACCTCGAAGGCATCTCCCACCTGCCGGAGGGGGCCGGCGCTCTCGCGCACGCTCTTGTAGAGTGGCAGGATGGCGAGCGTGGAATGACCGGATCGCGCCTGGAACGTGGCGATCCCCCGGACGGCCTCGGCCAACCCTCCCGACCGCGCGAAAGGCCAGTACTCCGAGACCAGGTGGACGATATTCATAGGATCGGCGGTCGGGACGTTCCGCAGGTTGGCCTCATGAGAGGGCGCCCCCGCTGTGGGCGTGTCCTGCTTGGTGATCGTGGACGCCATCGGTCCTTCCGCTCGATCAGGGGAGCCGCGTTGCACTATGTTCGCGGTGCATCCCCCGTCGATCAACACGACGTGGCCTCGTCCCTGCGGAAACCGGGCAGCGACAGATCGGGGTGCGAGGTCGAGTGTCGAGAGATCGAGTACCGAGAGATCGAGTACCGAAAGTTCGAGTACCGAGAGATCCCGTGACCAGAGATCGAGGAACAACAGATCGAGTGACCATGGACCTCGATGCCGACTCGCGATCCCTTGCCGCCGGGCTGCACCCGACGCCGTTCGACGTCCTGGGTGTCCACGCAGCGGACGACGGGGCCGGCCTGGTGGTGCGAACGTGGGTCCCGGGAGCCCGGCGCGTCGAGATCGTGCGGGACGGCCTGCGCTTCGAGTGTGAGCTGGTCCACCCGGCGGGGGTCTTCGAGGCCGCGTTTCCCGACGATGACGAGCCCTTCCCCTACCGCGCCTCCGCCGATGGCCGTCCCGAGCTCGTCGATCCCTATTCGCTTCCCCGGGTCCACGACGACGAGACACTCGGCCGGCTGCGGAAGCCTCCGGGGAGGATCCACGAGTTCCTGGGTGCTCAGCCCATCACTCACCGAGGCGTCGATGGCACCGTGTTCGCCGTTTGGGCGCCCGGCGCACGAGCGGTATCGGTGGTCGGTGGGTTCAACGATTGGAGTGCGAACCGGCATCCGATGCAGGCACGCGGCGACTCCGGCGTGTGGGAGCTGTTCCTGCCGGACGTGCGAGCGGGAGCGCTCTACAAGTACCGGGTGGTCGGTCGACTGGATGGGACGGAGCAGCTCAAGGCGGATCCCTGCGGGCGCTCGATGCAGGTCCGGCCCCACTCAGCGTCGGTGGTCCCCGCTCCGGCATCCCATCGGTGGGGCGACCAGACGTGGATGGACGGTCGCGCGTCGGGGCAATCGTTGGAGCGACCGATCTCGATCTACGAGGTGCACCTGAGCTCCTGGCGACGACGGCCCGGAGCCGACCCGCGTCACGGAAAGCCCGGATGGCTGAGCTACCGCGAGCTCGCGGACCACCTGGTGCCGTACGCGGTCGAGCTGGGCTTCACGCACCTGGAGCTGCTGCCCATCACCGAGCATCCCCACGACCGTAGCTGGGGCTACCAGACCGTCGGGTATTTCGCCCCGACGGCCCGCCACGGAAGCGCCGACGATCTACGCTACTTCGTGGACCGGGCGCACCGGGCCGGACTCGGGGTGATCCTGGACTGGGTGCCGGCGCACTTCCCCATGGATCCTCACGGGCTGGGTCGGTTCGATGGGACCCACCTGTACGAGCATGCGGACCCCAGGAAGGGCGTCCATCCGGACTGGGGCACCTACATCTTCAACCTGGGTCGACCGGAGGTCGTGTCGTTCCTCGCGTCGAGCGCGCTCCATTGGATCGAGTCCTTCCACTTCGACGGCCTCCGGCTCGACGCGGTGGCGTCCATGATCTACCTGGACTACTCGCGCCGCGAAGGGGAGTGGGTCCCCAACGAGGACGGCGGTCGAGTGAACCTCGATGCGACGCGCTTCCTCGGGCTTCTGACCGAGGCCATCCACGACGCGCACCCGGGCGTCCTGATGATGGCCGAGGAGTCGACCACCTTCCCCGGAGTCACGCACCGGGTCGCCGAGGACGGGCTCGGCTTCGACCTGAAATGGAACCTGGGCTGGATGCACGACACGCTCGAGGTCGCGACCGCGGAGCCGAACCTCCGAAGTGGACTCTACGACAATCTGACGTTCGGGATCACCTACGCGTTCTCGGAGCGCTTCCTGCTTCCGTTCTCACACGACGAAGTCGTCCATCTCAAGCGATCCATGCTCGGGAAGATGCCCGGCCCGGCGCTGGACAAGTTTGCGAGCCTGAGACTGATCTACGGCTACATGTGGATGTATCCGGGCAAGAAGCTCCTGTTCATGGGATCCGAGTTGGGGGTCTGGAACGAGTGGGACGCGGACGGCGAGTTGGACTGGGCGCTGCTCGACGAGCCCATGCACGCCGGGCTCCGCGCATGGATCAAGGACCTGAATCGGGTCTACGTCGAAGCGCCGGCGTTGCACGCGACGGACGCCGACCCCGATGGATTCGAGTGGATCGACTGCCACGATCGGGAGCGCACTACGTTGGCGTTCCTGCGGTGGGCTCCGGGGTGGAAGGCACACCTGGTGTGCGTGGTCAACTTCTCGAACACGGCCTGGGAAGGGTATCGCCTACCGGTGCCAGCCCGGGGCCGCTACCAGGTGCGGCTGTGCTCGAACGACAAACGGTATGGAGGCGCCGGATCGCTCGTGCGTCGGGAGTACGATACCGTGGCCGGCCCCCTCCACGGCCGGGAGCAGTACATCGAGCTCACGCTCCCGCCGCTGAGCGCGCTATGCCTCGGGCCGGTCAGCTCGCGATCACCTGGAACCGACTCGTGACCTTCCCGGCGATCTCGAGCGTGCGCTCCAGATCGGGGTGGCGGATGATCACCATGCCGTCGCCGACGAGCATCTTGCGCCAATCCCGGCGCGGGGAGCCGATGGGCGCCAGGTCCATGGCCACGATGTGCTGCCCGACCTCGGAGAGGAGCGCCTCGAGTCCCTCGTAGCGCTGCACGATGCCCTGCCCCCGGGCCCGCTTGAAGATCCAGGCGGCGTTGTACTTCCGCTCCACGGGTTGCGTGAAGCGACCATGCACGACCGCCTCGGCCCAGCCGGCGTATGTGTCGATGTCCGACGCGTAGTTGATCAGGTCGACCAGGTACGCTCCAGGCGGACGGGCCCCGATCTCACCGAAGACGGCCTCGCCGTCCGGGGTCCGGTACCACTCCATGTGTGTGTACCCGGTCTGGAAGCCCAGGGCTTGCATAACCGCCTCGCCCATGGTCTTCCCCGCTGCCAACTGGGGCGCGTCCGGGTCCCGATATACGAGCGTGATCGGGCTGATCCACTCGTTCTCGCGCATGTCGAGGGCCCGAGGGATGTAGGTGCCGATGTTGTAATGTTGAATGGCGCCGTCCACGCAGATCGTCTCGTACGTCATGTCGTCGCCGACCACGAACTCCTCGACGCTGACCTCGGGCACCGACCGGAGCTGCGGCAGCACGGCCTCGAGCTGCTCCCGGGTCTCGATCCGATGGGTGTTCGCCGATCCCGCGCCGTCGATCGGCTTGACCACCACCGGGTAGCCGATGGTCTCCGCCGCCTCGATGACCGACGCCGCGCTGGTCGCCGAATAGTGGTGCGGCGTCCGGATGCCGGCGGCGTCGAGCGTCCGCTTCATGACTTCCTTGTCCCGAAACGGCAGCGTCTCCTGCGCCGTCATTCCGGGCACGCCGAGCATTTCGCGAATCCGGGCCGCGAGCATCATGTAGGGTTCCCACAGACACTCGACGCGGTGGATCTCGACGGACCGCGCGAGCTCCTCCACCTGCTGCAGGATCGCGTCTTCGTCGCGCCAGGATCTCACCTGCACGTATGCGCTCAGCGCGGAGGCGGCGGGCTCCTCGAGCGCGCCACGGGGTTGGTCGCCGAGGCCCACCACGTTGGCACCGACCTCCGCCAGGCCGCGGGTGAAATAGCGCAGCTCGCGGGGGAAGCCCGGCGAGATCATCAGGACGTTCATCGACTGCACCTCATTCCAGCTCCACTCGCACGGTGGACACGATCCTGGCGAGCGCCGTGCGCACCACGGCGGTGTCGGGATGGCGAACGATCACGAAGCCCTCACCCTCGTACGTGCCCGATGTGCGCTGCCCCGGCTTCGGCAGTCGGGCCTCGACGATGATCTCTGCGAGCTCCCCGGAAAGGAGCTCGGACCCGCGCACCCGGGCCACCGTGCCGGCGCCCTGTGCGCGCAGGTAGGCGGCCCCTGCGGCGTAGGGCCGCTCGCGGGGCTCGAACGACCCGAACACCGTGAGCCGCGCCCAGGCCGCGAACAGGTCGAAGTCGTGCGCCCACGAGAT
>JAHEKN010000230.1 GCA_024638305.1 Gemmatimonadota bacterium
TGCTCGAGCTCGGCGGGAGTGATCCCTACGTGGTGCTCGGCGACGCGGATGTCGGCGCGGCGGCGCGCGCGGCAGTGACCAGCCGACTCATCAACAGCGGACAAAGCTGCATCGCCGCAAAGCGCCTGATCGTGGTGGACCCCCTGTGCGCCCAGTTCGAGGCGGAGGTGGTTCGCTTGATGGCGGAGGCGCGCATCGGAGACCCCACAGAGGAAGGGGTGGACCTGGGGCCCCTCGCCCGGGTCGATCTGCGGGACACCCTTGCACGACAGGTGGAGGTGAGCGTGGCGCTGGGTGCCCGGCTCCTCCTGGGAGGCGAGATTCCGCCCGGTCCAGGCGCCTATTATCCGGCCACCGTGCTATCCGACGTGGGACCCGGCATGCCGGCCTACGACGAGGAGCTCTTCGGGCCGGTGGCGGCCATCCTTCCGGTCGAGACCGACGCTGAGGCTCTGCGGGTCGCGAACGACACCTCTTTCGGGCTCGGCGCCGCCGTGTTCACAGCGGACGTCGAGAAAGGAGAGTGGCTGGCGCGCACGGCACTCGATGCCGGCGCCTGCTTCGTCAACGACTTCGTCCGCTCCGATCCACGGCTGCCGTTCGGGGGAACCAAGCAGAGCGGCTACGGGCGTGAGCTCGGGGCCATGGGGGCCCGGGAGTTCGTGAACGTGAAGACGGTCTGGGTCGCCTGAGGTGCGGCCAGATCAGGGACGGAGGCGGCCCCCGACCTCGAGCAGCATTCGCGTCACGGTGAAGGGCTCACCCCCGGCGGCGAAGGTGTTGAGATCCAGCGTGGCCACGTACCGCGCAAAGCGGAGCGAGGGCACCACTGAAAGGCGCGGGGCCAACGGTATGGAGACGCCGCCGCCGATCTCGAAGCCGACCGCCGCCTCCGTCTCGGTCTGGAAGCCCCCACCTGTCCGGTAGCGGAACCGGTGTAGGGTCGCTCCCGCGCGGAGCCAGGGCTCGAAGACCGTGGTGTGAGGCAGGACGAGCTCGACTCCGGCATCGTAGCCTCTGCTCGTGAACTCCCCCTCGACGTCACAGTCGGCACGGGGCTCGCATCCGAACCCATGGCGGCTCCAGCCGGCATAGACGGCGAAGCCGGATCCCGCGCGCACGATGACGGCAGCTCCCAGGGACAGCCCGAGATCGAGCGCGATATCGCGTTGCCCGCTCGCAAGCACGCCCGACGGCAGGGAAAGACCGGCCCGGCCCTCGACTGCGATGGGGGACGACGGGAGCACCTGCGCATGCGCTTCCACGTCACACCGGAAGACGGCCGCGGCGAGCGCGGCCACCACGATCAACTGTCTCGGTCCCCTCATCGAGCGAGCGCCTCCTTTCAGGTTGTGTGCGCACCCGCTCATCGGCTGCAAGACGGCGGCCAGAATGGAGTCGCATTGGCGCAACGCGGCGACGCCCGGGTGGGAGGCCTCCCGCGTGGCACCTCGATTGCTGAGATTGCTCGGATGACCATCCACCCATTTCTGGCAGCGAACACGAGCAGTCGTTTGTGAGACTGCTCGTTCCGACCGAAAGCCGCCGGGCGATCAAGGCCCGCAAGGCCCGCCGCCGCCGCCTGACCATCGCGGGAGCCCTCCTGCCGCTGGTCATGGTGGTCGCCGCGCTGTACGTGTGGCCTCAGCGCGTACCCCCGATGGGCGAGCTCTATCAGGACACGGACGCTCGCGTGCTCACGTCGCTCAGGGCGTATCGCGTGGACCACGACCTCGAGCGCGTCGACGTCGGCGGTCGGATCTGGTCCTACCTCCGCCTGGGGGACCATCCCGAGGCGGTGCTGTTCCTGCACGGGCTCGGAGGGTCGCACGACATCTGGTGGCAACAGATGCGGGCCCTGTCCGAGCGCTACACCGTGATCGCGATCGACTACCCGTCCGAGGGGACGCTCCGGGGAGCCGCATTCGGAGTTCAGGGCGTGCTCGACCGGGAGGGTGTGGAGCGGGTCCACCTGGTCGGGACGTCGATGGGTGGATACCTGGCACAGTACGTGGCGGCCACGGAGCCGGAGCGCCTGGCCTCGCTCGTGATGTCCAACACGTTCCCGCCCGGTGACTGGATCGATCGTGAATACGGGACGCTGGCCCGGCTCCTCCCCATTCTCCCGCCCTGGGTCCCTCAACGGTTCTACAGGACCGCGATCGAAGAATCGATCGTTCCGGCTTCCGGCGGCTCGCGCCTGGTGCGGGGGTATCTGTTGGAGCAGTCCTACGGGCTCACCAAGTCGGACTTCCGCGCCCGACTGGGAGTGCTACGTACGCCGTTTTCCGTGCCGGACCTGGACGACCTCGGGATCCCCGCCATGATCCTGGAGGCGAGCAACGACCCCTCGGTCCCCGCGGACGTGCGGGCTCAACTGGTGGCGACGTATCCGGACGTCCCGGTCGTCGACCTCGGTGAAGTCGGACACTTCCCGTACCTCAACCGACCCGCGGCGTACACGCGCGCGCTCGAGGACTTCTGGGCGGCCCTGCCAGGCGGGAGCGAGCAGGTGGGGCCCAATGGCGGCGAAGGAGTTCTGCCCGCCGACGCCTCCGACGGCACGCCGATCCAGCAGCCGCCTCAATAGCGGTGTCAGTCGCCGCGTCAGTAGCGGCGTAAGTCGCCGCGTCAGTAGCGGCGTTAGTAGCCGCTGGCTGCCGCGTCGTCCCCGCGGGGATCGGCCGCGCCGAGCCGCGCTCCACTGGCCGGGTCGATCATGATGCAGTGGGTCCTGCCCTGGCTGCCCCTCAGGTCGACCGTGTGCCCCATCGCCGTCAGCGTTCCGGCCGCCTCCTCGGAGATCCCGTCCTCCTCCACCCGGATCCGGTCCGGGAGCCACTGATGGTGCAGGCGCGGGGCGTTCACGGCCTCCTGGATGTTCATACCGAACTCGGCGACGTTCAGGAAGACCTGCAGCACGCTGTTGATGATCGTGCGCCCCCCGGGACTCCCGATGACGGCCACCAGCTGGCCGTCCCTGGCCACGATGGTCGGCGTCATGCTCGAGAGCATGCGCTGCTCGGGGCGCGCCAGGTTGGGCTCGGTTCCAATCAGCCCGCCCGCGTTGGTGACACCGGGGTTGGCGTTGAAATCGCCCATCTCGTTGTTGAGCAGGAAGCCGGCGCCAGGCACGACGATCTTCGAGCCGTATCCCTGTTCTAGCGTGTACGTGACCGAGACGGCCATTCCGTCACCGTCCACCACGGAGTAGTGCGTCGTCTCCGGGCTCTCCGCCACGAGCGCCACGTCCACGGAATCCGAGAACGACGCGCGGGCGGGGTCGATCGAGGCTCTTAGAGCGGCAGCGTAGGACTTGTCGGTCAACCGTCGGACCGGGACTTCGGCGAAGTCCGCGTCAGCCAGATGGCGGGCCCGATCCAGGTAGGCCCGGCGCATCGCCTCCGACAGGTGATGGATGTACTGCGGGCTGTTGTGCCCCATCTCCGCCAGGTCGTACCCCTCGAGGATGTTGAGCATCTGCACGAGTGCGGTACCGCCGCTCGACGGGGGAGGCATGCTGATGATGTCGTATCCCCGATACGTTCCCAGCACGGGCTCGCGCTCGATCGCTTGGTAGCGGGCCAGGTCCTCCGTCGTGATCAGCCCACCCCCCCGCTCCATCTCCTGGGCGATCAGGTGCGCCGTCTCACCGAGGTAGAAGCCGTCTCGTCCACGGTCCCGTATCCGCTCCAGCGAGCGCGCCAGGTCGGGCTGGCGGAAGACGTCTCCGGACCGGTACGGACGGCCCTCGTTGGTGAACTGGGCGAGAGACGCTGGATAGGGCTCGAACGAGCGCCGCATCCGCCGGAAGGACTCGGCCAGCGCCTCACTGAGCTGGAACCCCCGATCCGCCAGGCCCACGGCCGGCTGCACCAGGTCCGACCAGGCGCTGGACCCATAGCGCTCGTGCGCCAGCCCAAATCCCGCCACGGTGCCCGGAACGCCGACCGAGACGTGCGAGCCGTGGTGGATCTCGTAGGAGTACTCGCCGGTGGCGTCGAGGAACATCTCGGGATGGGCGGCCAGCGGGGCTTTTTCCCTGAAGTCGATCGTGGTAGCCCGTCCGTCCGGGAAGCGGATGACCATGAACCCCCCACCGCCGATGTTGCCGGCGGTGGGGTGGGTCACCGCGAGGGCGAGGCCCGTGGCGATGGCAGCGTCCACCGCGTTTCCGCCGGCTCGCAAGGTGCGCGCTCCCACCTCGCTCGCGATCCCGGAGGCGGATACGACCATGCCCTGCTGGCCGCGGACGGGCTCGGTCGGCCAGGAACGCTCGCTGCCCCCCTCGGGCGAAGCCGACGAAGCGACCGCCAAGGCGGCGACGACCGCCGCCGCGGCCAGAAAACCTCCGATCACCGCGGGAACCGGACGCGAGCTACCTTGGGACATGTCTCCTCCTCGGGGCCTTCCATCGGCGAGTCAGGGTGCAACGATCCACGGCCGGCCCGTCCGCGGCAAGCCCTCCCCGTCGGCGGGGCCTGGTGCCCATCGCCGACCTCCGTTCATAATGCGCGCGGATCTGACCGGGGCCGAGGCTCGAGGACGCGCACCGGTGCCGCCCTCCCGCCCGCCCAACGTTTGGCAAGAATAGTTCATGAAGCTGCTCGGAACCGTGCTCGCGTCGTTCATGAGCGAGCGCGACATGCGCCAGAATCTGCGGGGCCTGTTCCAGCTCCTCCTCTTCCTCGTGGCGGTTGTCGCGGTGTTCACCGTGGTCTTCCACGTGCTCATGGTCCGCGTGGAAGGCCAGGAGTACAGCTGGTTCACCGGCGTGTATTGGACGTTCACCGTAATGAGCACGCTCGGGTTCGGGGACATCACGTTTCACTCCGACATCGGCCGGGCGTTCAGCATGGTCGTCTTGTTCACCGGCGTGATCCTGCTGCTGGTGGTGCTCCCCTTCGCGTTCATCCGCTCGTTCTACGCTCCCTGGCTCGAGGCCCAGCTCAGGCTGAGGGCGCCCCGCAAGGTACCGACCGGCACGACCGGTCACGTCATCATCGGGACCTACGAGGCCATCGC
>JAHEKN010000231.1 GCA_024638305.1 Gemmatimonadota bacterium
CACGGCGCTGACCGGAATCGCCAGCGGACCACGGATATCCCGGATATCCCCGGACTCGTCCGTCCCGACGCTCACGATCTCGACACCGAAGCGATCAGTGGAGAGGATCTCCATGGAGCTCCGCCCGTCGGCCGCCACCACCCGCACGTCGACGCTCGGAATCTCCAGCTCACCGAGCTCGAAAGCGGTGACCAGGAGCCGGGCGCCGCTCCGGAGCCCTTCGGGAGTCTCCACCGGCGGCGTCTGCTGGGCAGCCACGACCTCGAAGGGCGTCACGTCGATCGAGTCCGGCCACTCCACTCGGGTCCCGCGGGGGTGGTCGACCGTGATGGTCACCGCGATACGATCTCCGACCGTTGCTCGCGTGGTGTCGACCTCGGTCCGGATCCGCGACGTCGCGGCGGCTTGGCCGGCCGCTTGACCGCTGATCTCAGCGGGGGCTCGGCCGGTCGCACGGGCCGAGTCCTGGCCGGGAAGCCCGACGGTCGCCGCGGCAGTCCCCGCGCCCACGCCTGGAACGGCGGACGCGGCCAGCACACAGAGGGTCCTGGCGCGCCACCCGGGCCTCCTGGAGGCCATCATCGCTGCCTCCGGATGCGATCCTTGAAGAAGCGGATCAGCGGTTGCACGTAGGGCTCGCCGGTTACGATGTCGATGACGTCGATCCTGCTCCTGCGGAACGTCCGGTCGAGCGCTTCCCTGCTCCGCCTGGCTACATCGCCGAGGGAGGCTCGAAAACGCGGACTCGACGTGTTGACCACGATGCGCTCACCCGTCTCCGGGTCCTCGAGGTCGAGGAGTCCCAGCGGTGGGATCTCCCATTCGCGCCTGTCGCCGAGCCGCACCGCGATCACGTCGTGCCGGCGTCCGGCAACCGCCAGCGCCTTGTCGAACCCTTCGTCGCGGAAGTCGGAGACCAAAAACGTGACGGCGCGCTTGCGCTGAACGTGAGAGAGGTACTCGAGCGCCGCTCGCAGGTCGGTGCGCCGGCCTTCCGGTCGGTGGTAGAGGAGCTCACGCAGCACTCGTAGCACATGGCGCCGACCCTTGCGGGGCGGCACGAATTTCTCGATTCGGTCCGAGAAGATGATCAAGCCGACTTTGTCGTTGTTCTTGATGGCGCTGAAGGCGAGCAGCGCACAGATCTCGACCGCCACTTCGCCCTTCAGCCGCTCCCGACTCCCGAAGTCAGCCGACGCGCTCACGTCCACCACCAGCATGACCGTGAGCTCCCGCTCCTCCTCGAATATCTTCACGAACGGCGAGCCCACACGTGCCGTCACGTTCCAATCGATGGTGCGGATGTCGTCCCCGTACTGGTACTCGCGCACCTCGGCGAAATTCATCCCGCGACCCTTGAACACGGAATGGTACTCGCCCGAAAACACCTCGTTGACGAGGCCACGGGTCGAGATCTCGATCCGGCGAACCTGCTTTAGTATCTCCCGCGGGATCATCGGGGAAGCGGTTAGGGGACTTCCACGCTGTCCAGGACGCGCCGGACGACGTCCTCGGGCGTCACCTCTTCCGCCTCCGCCTCGTACGTGACGAGCACTCGGTGCCTGAGCACGTCCATTCCCATGGCCCGCACGTCGTCCGGAGTGACGAATCCGCGACTCCGGAGGAACGCGTGCGCTCGAGCGGTCTTTGCGAGGCAGATCGTGGCGCGGGGCGACGCGCCGAACGCGATGAGGTCGGTCAGGTCGTCGAGACCGTAGTCGGCCGGCCGGCGAGTGGCGAGCACAAGATCCACGATGTACTGCTCTACCTGCGGATCCATGTAGATGGACTCCGCCGCGGCCCGCGCCCGGACGATCTCGTCGGGCTTAACGACCGGTTGGATCTCTGCGGGCGCGCCCTTCGACATCCTGCGCATGATCTCGAGCTCGTCGTCTCCGGACGGGTAGCCGACCGACAGCTTCAGCATGAAGCGGTCGACCTGGGCCTCGGGCAGCGGATAGGTGCCCTCCTGCTCGATCGGGTTCTGCGTGGCGAGGACCAGGAAAGGGTCATCGAGCGGATAGGTGTGCTCACCGATGGTTACGGTCCGCTCCTGCATGGCCTCGAGGAGAGCCGACTGCACCTTGGCAGGCGACCGGTTGATCTCGTCGGCCAGGATGATGTTGGCGAAGATAGGCCCCTTCTTCGTCTTGAAATCCTGGTCCTTGGGATCGTAGACGAGCGTCCCGATCAGGTCGGCGGGGAGCAGGTCGGGCGTGAACTGCAATCGGCGGAACGTGGTGTCGATGGCCCGCGCCAGCGTCCGCACGGTGAGCGTCTTCGCGAGCCCAGGAACGCCCTCCATGAGCACGTGGCCGTCTGCCAGCAGTCCGATCAGCAGCCGTTCGACCATGGTCTTCTGGCCCACGATTACTCTGCTCATCTCCGCGAGCAGGCGCTCTACGAACGCGCTTTCCTGCTGGATCCTCTGTTGGATGACCTCGACATCGAGGCTCTGTGCTTCGACCATGTCCGGGGTGCTCCGGGTGGGGTCCGTCGGCAACGGCGGAAACGCCGGGTTTTCCGCCCGGATATGGTAATGGATGCGCGACCTGTGTGAAGGGTTGGTTCGGAGAGCGGCTAGTGGCCCGCCCCGACGACGGCCGCGCCGGACACCAGGTGCACGCGGACCCTCATGGGCTCCCCAGCGCTTCCTCGATACGGCGGTCCAGGGCGGCCTGGAGCTCCGCCGAACGGGCGTCGGCCAGCCCGTAGGTGCTGAGCCAGAACCCGACGTGCGGACCCTCGATCTCGACGAAGATCACGCTGTCGTCCAAGCTGGGCAGTGTACCCGTGAAGTAATGACCCGGGCGCTGTGAGACGATTTCCCCCTCGTATCCGCGGTCCAGACTCAACCGGAAGCTGCTGCCTGCTGCCGCCACCGCCCCAATCAACGCCCCACCGACGAGCCGGTCCCAGAGCGCGTCCCGGCCGAGCTCCGTGGCCACCCGTTTCCAGACCAGCGTGCGCTTCTTGCCGCGGTGCTTGAGGAAGTAGTAGGCGAGGCTGAACAGGAAGTAGGTCCATCCGTCCTCTAGCGCGTCGTACATCTCGTCCCAGTCGCTGGAGGCGTTCAGGCCCGACTGGACGAGCCTCACCACGGTGGTGCCCCCCCGGGCCTCCACGTAGAAGTCGACGGCGACCTTGATGGGTCGGCCCGCTTCGTCGTCTCCGTACGACTCGGTCCAACCCATCCGCGACGGTGGTTCCCAGATGTGGATCGGAGCCTTGCCCTCGCAGCCCGGACCCCACGACAGCCAGACCGTCCCGCCGACCGTCGGCTCTACGCTCGCGTCCAAGGGAAACCACTGCCGTAGCCCTTCCGCCGTGGTGAGGATCTCCCACACCTCCTCGGCTGGAGCGTCGACCACACTCTCGAGCTCGATGGATCGGGTCTCGGTGCCGCTACTCATATCGACTCCTCACTTGTTGCTCTTGGATTCGCGTTCTCCATCAGCGCCGAGCGCAGGATGGGCCCCCACGACCAGGCGAAACCACCGCCCCTCGTCCGATGACTCGTCGTGATACTGCTGGAGCAGACCCGCCACGGCATTGGACAGCCCCTCCAGGAACGCTGCCTGATCCGCCGGGGAAGCGAACCGGACCGCGGCTTCCAGCGACAGCGTAGGAAGTCGCTTGCCCGCCGCCGCAGCGCGCTCCCTGAGCTCGGCCAGCTCGGATACCGTTCGGGCTGATACCGCCGCCAGATGTGCTCCCGAGAACTGATCTGCCGCGCTCCGAGGATCGGCACCGGCACCGAGCACGGCGGGGTCGATCAGGTAGTGGGACGCGGTGGCTTTGACGACCCGCTCCGTGCAGTTCCCCCGGCGGCGGTCCTCGACGTGCTCCACCAGACCGACCTCCTCCAGCGCCCGCAGATGGTAATTGACCTTCTGCCGCGTGAGCCCCAGGTCGGCCGCCACGGTGGTGGCCGAGCCCGGCTCCCGGAGGCCGTACAGAACTCGACGTCGAAGCGGACTGAGAACCGCTCCGGCGGCTTCGGGATCGCGGATGATCTGCAGTGCGTCGGACATGGTCGGTCGGGTCTCCGGGCTCGACAAATATTATTGTCAAGCCAAATATACTTGTCAATACATCGCTTGCCGGGGTTCCCACCCGGCGAGCAATGTGCTGCCATTGAGAGGGGGCTCGAGAGAGGAGGGACCGCTGATCCAGGACGTCGGCCGCGCGGGGGATCCGGTGTTCGTATGTGGGATGGGACGCTCGGGAACCACGTGGCTTTGTCGCACGCTCGGGCAGAGCCCCGGCCTCGTTTACGTGGGTGAGGCGTGGCTCATCGCCCGGCTCGAGGAGCTGGCCGACTGGCAGCGCAAGGTCTCCGAGGAGTGGGGCGACTTCACGCTGTGGCGACGGGCCAGCGTCGATCGCACGCGTTTCATCGGCAAGCTGGCACGGTTCTATGAGGACGTTTTGTCCGATGCCGCGGGTGGTCGGCGGTTCATAGAGAAGACCACGTCCTGGAACGCGCTCCACCTACGCTTCTTGAGCGAGCTCTTCCCCCGCGGTCACTTCGTTCTGATCCATCGCGACGGGCGCAATCAGGTCGCTTCGCTGGAGGCCAAGAGCCGTCGGGCCGGCAAGGACTTCGACTTCGAGCACGCATGTCGCCGCTGGGCCAGGGCCATGGACGTGTTCGACGCGGTCGTGGCCGAGGGGGCCGTCGCTCGGTCGCACGTGGTCCGCTACGAGACGTTGCTCGACGCCTTCGACGAAGAGTTTGCGAGCCTCTGCCGGTTCGTCGACGTCGAGCCGTTCCGGCCGGAACCGCCCCCCGCCAACACGGCGTTTCCGGAAGTCTCGGCTCCCGGTGACTTCAACCGCCGCTGGTCGGGCTGGTCCGCCGAGAGGAAGGAGGCCTTCGAGCGACTGGCCGGCCGACAGTTGAAACGGTGGGGATACTGGGGTGCGGCGAGTGGCTGGTGACCCGGGAGGAGACGGCAGCGCGCCCGCCGAGCCGCACCCGGTCGATCCTCATCAGATCGTGACGATCGATGCGGA
>JAHEKN010000232.1 GCA_024638305.1 Gemmatimonadota bacterium
TCCTGTTCCTGACGGCGGCGATCGCGGACGGCGGCATGGGCATGACCGACGTCCGGGCGGGGGCGATCCTCGGGCTTTACACGGCGGGCGTCTACCTTGCAGCCCTCCCCGGCGGCTGGATCGCGGACCGACTCCTGGGACAGCGGAACGCCGTCTTCTACGGTGGCATCGTGATCGCGCTGGGCCACTTCAGCATGGCCTCGGGCAGCGAAACCATGTTCTTCCTGGGCCTGCTCCTCATCGTCATCGGTACGGGTCTGCTCAAGCCCAACGTGAGCGCGATCGTCGGTGACCTCTACGGTGAGGATGAGGCCGCACGGCGCGACGCCGGGTTCACCATCTTCTATATGGGGATCAACCTGGGCGCCTTCATTGGCCCGCTCGTCTGCGGCTACTTGGGCGAGAACATCAACTGGCATCTCGGATTCGGTGCGGCCGGTGTCGGGATGGTATTGGGGCTGATCCAGTACAAGATGGGCGAGTCGTACTTCGGGGACGCGGGCCAACTCCGACGTGCCGCTGAAGAGACCCGCTCGCAGGCATCCCGTGTGCTGCTCACGGGCATCGCCGTCACAGTCGCGTTGGTGGCAGGGGCTTGGCTCCTCCAGAGCAACGGAACCGTGTCGCTGGCGCCTGAGAACATGGCCAACGTCACCGGGATCGTGATCGTGGCGATCTCGATCCTCTACTTCGCGTTCCTGATGACGCTCGGCGGCCTCGACGGGAACGAGCGTAAACGCATCATCTACATCTTCCTGCTCTTTGTGGGCGCGGCGCTGTTCTGGGCCGGCTTCGAGCAGGCCGCCTCCTCGCTCAACCTGTTCGCCGAGCGCCTGACGGATCGGGTGCTGTTCGGATGGGAGATGCCGGCTAGCTGGTTCCAGTCCGTCAACGCCCTGTTCATCATCCTGTTGGCTCCCATCGTCGGGAGCCTCTGGGTATGGATGGGCAAACGCAACCCTCCGATTCCGGTCAAGTTCGGCATCGGGCTGGTGCTCCTCGGGTCGGGCTTTTTCGTGCTGGCTTGGGGCGCGAGCTTCGCCACGCCCGAGAGCCCGGTGAGCCCCATGTGGCTCGTGGTCACCTACTTCCTGCACACGGTCGGTGAGTTGGCGCTGAGCCCGGTCGGCCTGTCCAGCGTGACCAAGCTCTCACCCGATCGGCTGGTCGGGCAGATGATGGGCGTATGGTTCATGGGAACGGCGCTCGGGAACCTCTACGCTGGGCTCTCGGCGGGTCAGTTGGAGGCCATGTCTCCGACCGGACTGTTCTCGACCGTGGCCCTGATCTCCGTCGGGGCG
Source organism: Gemmatimonadota bacterium (assembly GCA_024638305.1). Classification (GTDB taxonomy): domain Bacteria; phylum Gemmatimonadota; class Gemmatimonadetes; order Longimicrobiales; family Gaopeijiaceae; genus JAHEKN01. The sequence continues at coordinate 1,302 of JAHEKN010000232.1, forward strand.
GGACTGGTGTTCTTCGTCTTCCAGAGACCGATCAAGAAGCTCGCACCCGAGGTCGGATAGCGTTTGGGAGGTGCCGGGAAGCTCGGTCGGCGGCCCCTGCAGCAAGTGACCGCCGCCCACGTCGGAGTAGAACGCTCGGCTAGGCCCCGCCGGGTCCCTTGGTCCCGTAGATCGTGCCCGCTCCCATCGCGCCGTCGAAGTCGCCGGCCAGGTCGTCACCATCGAACACGAGGCGGAAGCTGACTCCCACGTCCGGCACGTTGAACGTCATCTCCGTGTCGGTCAGCACGATGTCAGCCAGCACAGCGCCGCCCATGTCCGTGTCGATGCTGCCGGTGAGGGCGTCCAGGGTGCCGCCCAACGTGAGCGTTCCCCCGATCGTCATGCCTTGGGCCTCGATAGTGACGGCGTAGCTTCCGGTCGGGTCGAACGGGGGAGGCGGCTCCGGCGCCGACGCGCCTCCGCAGGCTCCGAGGGTCAAGCCGAGCGCCAGGGCCGTCGCGAGTCGTGTCACGTGCGTTCTCCGATGAAGGGGTCGGGGCGGTGGTGTCCGTGACCGACGGGGTAGAGCGTGCAGGCCAAGCTGGCACGTCGGGCGACCCAGGTGCAAGCGATCCGAACGCCGCCCGCGCCATTCCCGGCGCGGGCGGCGCTCGCGGTCACCGGCCCGAGAAACCGTCGGAGTGCGTCAGAGGGCAGGCGCTACGCCGTGGTCCTCAGGCGAGTGCGTGCCACCTCCCTTCACCGCGGCAAGCGAGAACGTCACCGGCACGGCCACCAATGTGAAGGCCAAGTACTCGGCGCCCGGGATCGTGACGTTGCCCGGCAGCAGGCTCGCCACGAACGCGACCGTGAGCGGGGCAAGACCGATTAGGGCCCCGGCCAGCATGAGGCCCAGCCCGCGGGCCTCGCGCAGGGTCGGATCGGCCTTCCGGTGGTTGCGGATCACCATCACCAGGGACCCCGTGAAATAGAACAGGAAGAAGCCACCGAACATGACTTGAAAGACGATGCTCAGTGCGCCACCGAAGTCGGGCTGGAGCACGTTGAGACCAGCGAGCATCACCGCGATCAGGAGGGCCGGCCAATAGAGCCAGCGGGGGCCCCCACCCCCGGAGGTGTATCCGTTGGCGCGGCCGGACCTCAGCACGAAGTCGAGCAAAACCGCAAAGCCGAGGACAATTCCCGACACCGCGATCATCGCCATGACCGTGGTGAGCGCACCGGGCGGCACGTACGGCCCGGAGAGGAGTGCGGGTCCGAGCAGGCACCCCAGCACGACGAGGAGCAACGTCCCCGCATGGGGGGCCTTCAGGTACGCCCAGAGCCCGAGGAAGAGGAAGGCGGCGCCGATCAAGAGGGTAAAATAACTGCCGCGGGCCGAGGAGCTCGTGGGCGACCCGTAGGTGAGATCCACCGTGGTCTGCTGACCGTCCCGGTCCACGACGATGGAGCGTGTTTCGCCGATGCCGGCGCGCGGAAGGTCGGCCAGGGCGCCCGCTTCGCCGACCGAAACACCTGCGATGCTCACGATCCGGTCCCCCTCCACGAGGCCCGCAGCCGCGGCGGGACCGTCTGCGGCGATGCCGGTGACCTCGAAGTCGGACCCGGTCGAGTAGCCGGAATACGGCTGGTTGGGGATGTCGAGGGCGCCCAACACGCCCCAGACGGCGAGCACTGCGGCGAGAGCGAGGAATAGGGTCTTGTGGCGCGGACCTGCTGGAGCACTCATGGGGCCTCCCGATGAGAGGGCTGAGCTTCCGGTCCCTGCCCGCCATGGAATCCGCACGGGGGGATGCGAGAAATCCGTTGGAGCCGCCCCAGGATGCGGTGTGATGGTGTGGTCCGCAACGAGCGCGTGCGGCGCCCCGGGAGCGTTCCGTGGGACCCGTGGCCTGCCGTCCCCGCTCGACCGGACCGTGGGGACACCGGCTGCGAGCTCCGGATTGACAGGGACTTCTCCCGGCAGTAAGACCGAAATCCCTTCGTGACCGACGCACGTCCCAGGAGGCGTTCCATGCGTAGAGCCCTGGCCCTCACCGCGCTCTTTTTTCTCGCCGGACCACTCCCGAGTGGGGCTCAGGACGCCTCGGCCGCAGCCGTGGCCGAGCCGTTCAAGGTGGGGACCTTCGAGATCGGCGGGATTCCCAAGGTCGGGATCGTGCTTCGCGACCGCTTCGTCGTCGATCTCGGGGCGGCCAACTACGCGCTGGAGCGCAACCCGGCCTACCCGAGGATCCCCCTCCCGGCGGACATGCTTGATCTCATCGCACGCTACGAGTACGGCATGAAGCCGCGGCTGTACGAGATCGTGGATCACGTGGTCGCGCGCGGGCTGCTCACGAGCGCGCGGCCCGATTACGTCCACGAGTTGGAGGACGTGCGCACCTTACCGCCGATCATGTATCCGGGGAAGATCCTCAACGCCGCGGTCAACTTCTACAGCCACGTGAACGAGTCGGGTAACGATGCGGAGCGAGCGGCGGCCCGGCGCGAGCGGCGCGAGAATCGGGGAGTCCCCTATCTCTTCCTGAAGCCGAGTCGCGGCGCTGTGGTCGGCAACGGCGACCCGATCGTGTTGCCTCACGGGCGGGACCGCATCGATTGGGAGGTCGAGCTCGGCGCCGTGATCGGCCGAACCGCCAAGTACGTGTCGGCCAACGATGCCGAGAAGTACGTGTTCGGATACATGGTCACCCTCGACATATCCGACCGGGGCGGCCGCCCGCCGGGCGGAAACCCGATGACGTCGGACTGGTTCGTGGGGAAGGGACACGACACGTTCGCCCCTCAAGGGCCCTGGATCGTACCGAAGGAGTTCTACGGCAACCCCATGGAGAGGCTCCGGCAGACGCTGAGCATCGGGGACGAGCAGGTGCAGGAGGCCACGGCGGGAGACATGATCCACTCGCTCTGGGAGCTCATCGAGTACGGATCGTCGATCATCACCCTCTTCCCGGGGGACGTCATCAACAACGGCACCTCCGGGGGCACGGCGGCGGGCGTGGCCAACCAGCGGGGCGAGGCCGTCCGCTACCTCCAGCCGGGCCAGATCGTGACGGCCAGCATCGACGGGATCGGAACCCTACGACTGCCGGTCGTCAGCGAAGACGCGCCGGAAGGCCTCACGGGGGCACAGCTTCCGCCGGTCAGCAGCTATCGGGGGCGCCGTCCCGGGGGCTGATCGGGAGGGTCGATACAGCTGACAGCTCGACCACGTCGGGCAGGTCGCGCACGGCCCCGACCATGGGCCGTACACGTCGAACCCGATCTCGACGTCGCAGGCGGAGCGTGGAAATCGTTGGACGGCTCGCCCGTAGACAATCGTCGGTAGCCCAAGACGTGTCCGCTGGTAGAGAGTCCTCGATGCCCGTGAAACCCCGGTACACCGCCACGCTCCGGGTGGCACTGCTGTCCGCCACCCTGTTCGGGATCGGCTCATGCGGCTCCAGCGCCTCGGTGACCGGCCCGCCCGAGGGAGAGCTAAACGTGCTCTTCGTCGGGAACAGCCTGACCTACACCAACGATCTGCCGGGGCTGCTGGCTCACCTGCTGCGCACGCAGGGTGGCGTCCAATCGGTCCACGTGGAAGCGGTCGCGTTCCCCAACTTCGGGCTCGAGGATCACTGGGCGCAGGGCACGGCCCGAGCGAGGATCGCCCAGGGTGGCTGGCACTTCGTGATCGTGCAGCAGGGTCCGTCGGCCA
>JAHEKN010000233.1 GCA_024638305.1 Gemmatimonadota bacterium
GAGCCCGATGGCATCCGCGAACAGCCCGGCGGCGATGGCCACGAGCAGCACGAACGTGAATCCCTTCCCGCCTTCCATTCGGAAGGGAAGGGTCAGCCGCGGATAGATCCACGTGCCCAGGAGCCCGGCCATCCCGAAGAACAGGGCCACCTTGAACAGCGCCACGCCTATGTCGAGGGCGTGGAAGGACCCGCCTGAGAGCACACCGACGATGAGTCCGAAAAACACCAGCGTGAGAAGGTCGTCGATGACGCAGCTCGCCACGATGACGCGCGCCACCCGGGTGTCGCCCAGCCCCAGGTCCTTGAGGCTCTTGAGGGTGACCACCACGGCCGTGGCGGTCATGGTGAGTGCGACGAACGTGGCTCCGACCGGTCCGATGCCGAATGCCGTCGCCACGCCGAAGCTCACGCCGAACGGTACGATCGCGCCCACGAGCGCCACGCCGAACGAGCGCTTGAGCGCGTCGAAGAACTCTACGGGCTGCGTCTCCACGCCCGCGTGGAACATCAGGAAGAAGATGCCGATCTCGGCAAGCAGTGTGATTGCCTCGCTGGGCTCGATGAGACCGAGCACGGCAGGGCCCACCAGCACCCCGACGATGAGCTCGCCCATGATGGTAGGCAGCCCCAGTGGACGCAGCGTCACCGCCACGAGCCAGATGCCCGCGAGGAGGATCAGGAGGTCGAGACCGATGTCGTGCATTCAGGGCATCCGCTGGACGGGGTCGAGCCTGATGGCAGATGCCGCAACGTGGGGCGCCGCGCAAGGGAGACACCAGCCTGGTGCATCAATCTCGCCCCTTTTCGGACGGGTCCGTTCCCCAGACGGATGGCGCGGGCGCCGTTCCCGCCCAATCTTCCCACCTTGCCACGGCCGCGGCTCCGCCGCAGCCACGTCCGAGGAACGGCTGTCAGCAGGGGGAATCATGTCATCGTCACGAGCGGGGATGTTCACGCTACTGGCTTTCGCTCTCGCACTGGTGACGGGATGCGCGACCGAGTCGAACGGGCAGGCCATGGGTACGGATGTGGGCAATCCGATCACGGGCGAGGGCCTCCCGAACCCTGCTCCGACGGTCGTCACCAACTGGGGTGAGCTCCCCGAAGGTCGCGAGTGGGGGACCACCGCTGGGATCGATATCGACCCCAACGACGGCCACATCTGGGCCTACGAGCGGTGTGGGGCCGGCCAGCTCGCGGGTGGCGGAGTCGACTGCGAGAGCAACCCGGTGGATCCGATCTTCAAGTTCGACCGGAACACCGGCGAGGTGCTCGCCAATTTCGGGGCGGGGCTCTTCGTGACACCGCACGGGATCCACGTCGACGCCGACGGCAACGTCTGGGTGACCGACTTCGCGGGGAACGAAGCCGGAACCAGGGGCCATCAGGTCTTCAAGTTCAGCCCGAGCGGTGAGGTGCTGCTCACGCTCGGGACGGCCGGCCAGGCAGGGACCGGCCCGAACCAGCTCAACCAGCCGAACGACGTGGTCACCGCCCCTGACGGGAGCATCTTCGTCTCGGACGGGCACAACGGTCAGGGGATGACGACCAACGCCGCCATGGAGAACGGCCGTCAGGCAGGCGCCACGGGTCGGATTCTCAAGTTCTCGCCGGACGGGACGTTCATCAAAGAGTGGGGCCAGATCGGCCTCCGCCACGGCGAGTTCCGTACCCCGCACGCCCTGGCTTTCGACTCGCAGGGCCGTCTGTTCGTGGCCGATCGCGGGAACCACCGCATCGAGATCTTCGACCAGGAAGGGAACTACCTCGAGTCCAGGTACATGTACGGGCGCATCAGCGGGATCCACATCACGCCGGACGACATGCTCTACGCCATCGACTCCGAGTCGAGCCCGACCAACCACCCGAACTGGCGGAACGGCGTACGGATCGGGCATGTGAACGAGGACCGGATCGTGGCGTTCATTCCTCCGTTCGAGCGCGACACGCGGCTCTATCAGGGCACGGCGGGCGAGGGCGTGGTCGTGGACGGGGACGGGAACGTCTACGCTGCCGAAGGTCCGAATTCGCTCCGTTGGGCGGGCGGGGCGTTCACCAAGTACGTAGCCGGGAACTAACGGAGCAGCGCCGCGTCCGGTCGCAACAGGCTGCGCCAACCAACCTGGAGCCGCCTGGAGCCACCTGGGGAAGCCGCCCCTCAGGGGGCGGTGAACATCCGACCGTCGGGTTGGAAGTGACGCCAGGCGAACCAGAAGAGCGTGTAAGCGTCCGCCCGAGTCGTCAGGCGTGCCCCCGCGAGGGGACCCGCGGTCGCGCTGCCGTCGATGGCCCACGTGGAGCCGGTCTCCCGGTCGATCCAGAATCCCGACGGGTCGGCGTCGAACGAAAGCGTCGAGCCGTCCAGGCGAGCGTCGAACGCCAACCCGGTCTGACCACCCCTTCCGTCGAAGAACACCACGGTCGGAACCCCGCCCACCACCTCGTTCACCACCGCCACGTCACCGAGGGCGGCGAGCTCCCCATACGGGTAGCCGCGGCCACCGGTGCCCACCCGTACTGCCAATACGCGCTCCTTGATGGGGCGCGTCCGATCCGGACGCATGGGCCAAAGCAGCTCGTTGCTGGTGATCTCGTCGTAGGTGCCGTACGGGTACCGTCGGTAATCGCGGCCCTGGCCGAGCTGACCGGTCACCACGGTGGTGTTCGGATGGAGCGACTTCCAACGTCCCCAGGACATCTCCTGGACGGGTAGGAGCGCGAGCGACCGACTCCGGAAATCGCCGCAGGAGCCAGCCACGGTGAGCTGGGGGCCGTACACCTCGTCCGTCAGGCGATCGAACATCACGAGGTTGTTGGCGTAGAGCAGCCCCGAGACCCCCAGGTCCAGCCGCGTCCCGCCCAGGACCGGATCGAACGCGAGACCAGACCCGGTGAGCGGGCAGAAGGTGACCGCGATCCACCGGTCCGCGATCCGGTCGTTCACGACCTCGTGGTGCCAGAGGATGTTGTGGGGATAGGCCCGGGCCTCGCCGTCCACGTACACACCCAGCACGCGATCTGAGTCCACGAGGTAGGCGGCGCCCGGATCGTCCGGGGGCACCATGGCGGGCTCGGTCAATGCCGGAATCGCGTCACGGGCTAGCACGGAAAACAGCAGATCCGCATCCAGGTCGCAGATGACGTCCGCCACCATGGCGGTAGGCGCGTCCGAGCACGCGGCGAACGCGGCGATGGCCGCAACTCCGGCGACCCCGGCGACACCCGCCCGCAGCGACACCCGCCCGCGGCTGGCCCGCCGAGCCCGGTCACGCCATCTGGCGCGCGCTCTCGTCTCCCCGTGCCGTTCGCTCCTCACGCCCACCCAACTCCAAGCCCACTGGGCGTGGTTCCACGGGGCAGCGGGCCGCGGTCACCAGCGGCCTCCCAGCAGCCACTCGATCCCGTCCAGGATCGAGAAAGAGAACTTGGGCTCAGGCACGTTGGGCGGCGGCTGCCCACCGCTGCCGGCCACCAGCCCTGCCCAGCCGCTGGCCACCACGACCATCCCGACCGCCAGCGCGATGGTACGCCCTGGGCTGAACTCGGGGACTTCAATGCCCCGGACCTCGCTCGCGACGACGCCGGGGCGGGGAGGGGGCAGCGTGGTTCCCGGAGACGGGGCCAGGGGGCCCACAATCGAGTCGCCCACCAGAATGGGGTGGTTGAGCGTCAACGTCTGTCCACTAGCCGCGGTGATCCGCACGCTGGAGGGCTGTTCCTCGACGATCAGGCGCTCCGGGGGGAGCGTGGCCGGGCGCCAGGTCTTGCAGCCCGCCAGAAGTCCCAGCGCGATCATCGCCATACCCAGGCGAGTCGCGGCACGTCCATGCGACATTGGGAAACCACCCTCTCTCCGAGTCGTACAACATGCCGATGCCATCGGCATTCCATATGTTACGATCGGTCCTCTTTCGGCGCACCGGGGGTTTCCAATGCGCACCAGCCGCAGCTGCCTCGGATTCGTCACGTGCGTGGCCGTGGCGTTGCCGATGGCCGCGTGCGCGAGCGCTGCAGTCGGGGAAGGTGACCCCTTCGTCGATCCCACGTACGCTCCCGAATATGGAGCGGAGCAGGGGACTCCCGACGTGATCGTGCGCGCGGAGATCCTTGACCGGGGTGGGAGCGACCACACAGCGATGGCGCTGATCCGGCGCCTCCGTCCCGCCTGGCTCCTATCCCGCGGCCAGGATTCCTTCAACGACCCGGCTGCATCGTACCCGGTCGTCTACATCGACGAGATCCGGCACGGGGGGCTCGATACCCTTCACCACATCCCGGCGTCGGAGATCCTGCGGATGCAGTTCTACGGCACGGCGGACGCGACCACGCGGTGGGGCACGGGTCACCCCTCGGGCGCCATCAACATCATCACGGGTCGCTGAAACGATCGGGGGGGGCGGACCTTGCCGGCCCGCCCCCCCGATGTCCCCCCGGGGAGCCGCGCGTGCTCCCTCAGGCGTTGCTAGTGGCCCAGCATCAACCTCCGCTGAGCGTGGTGTTGTTCTGGAACTCGGTGGCCGGGAGATCGAAGCAGATCTGGTTCCCGTACGCACCCCCGAACCCGTCATCCGTCCCCGTTGCCGGGAAGAGCGGGATGTTCAGCCGCTTGAGATCCTGGAGGTGGTGTCCCTCCAGATACATCTCGGCGGCCCGCTCGTAGATGATCTGATTCATCAGCTCCGACGCGTTCATGCCACCGTTGTAAGGTGGCAGCCCTACCGCGGCGTGCAGCTGATTGATGATGCCCGCAGCGGTCCCGAAGTCGCCGCCATCGACAGCGGCTTCCGCGATGATCAACTGTGCCTCTTCCCAACTCGCGACTTCGACGGGGGAGCTCGCATCTGGATACTTGGTCGACGTCCAGATGGCGATCCCAGTCTGCGGGTTCACGGACTGCTCATCGATCACCTCGATACGCGGATCGGGCATCCCCGCGTACGTGACGTTCCGGT